>JAJRZR010000082.1 GCA_024275145.1 Deltaproteobacteria bacterium
GAAGACATCCTTCATGGGCTTACTTGTGCCTACAATCCGGTCGAAGCCAAACATGGTACGGAGTTCCTGCTTGAGGGAGCGATTTTCCCTCTTAAGCTCCCGCACCTCCAGTGCCTTCTCGATAACAACCATGACCTCGTCCGGTTTTATGGGCTTGCTCAGGTAGTCGAAGGCCCCTTGCCTCATGGCCTGCACCGCTCCTTGGATTGAGCCGAAACCGGTTATGATTATACAGATTGTTTCCGGTGAGTTTTTGCTGAGATAGTCAAGGACTTCCATCCCGCTCTTCCTTGGCATGGCCAGATCGGTGAGCACGATATCGAAAAACCGCTTTTCTGCTTTCTCAATGGCCTCTTGACCATCGCTGGCCATCTCCACAGCAAAGCCTTCAACCTTTAAGACTTCCGCCATACTTGAGCGGATCTCTTTGCTATCATCTACTACAAGAACTGATTCGTTGCGCATGGCCTGTTTTTTCAGGGCGTCTCTAAAAATTAGCAATTTTATTCAAGGGCAAGGTGCATGAAAGAAATAACCACAGACATGTTGATGATATCTCAAGGATTATTTCTTGAGGACCGAGGAGCCTTTGGACAAAAGGGCAATTTTTAGAGACGCCCTTTAGATCATCCCCCTCATAAAGTGTAATCTCCTTCTAGATTTTGAAGTTACATAACTGTTGAAAGGGTGTCAATTTCTTTGTGACATTTTTTTGACACAGGAAAATAGAAAATATATTCTGAATCATATGGCTTGGTTGTCCCCTTGTCCCTGCGGTTGGTCAGGTTCGAATCGAAAGCCTGCCACTGGCCGAAGGGGATATTAAGATATGTATTTTCAAAAACGGTGACAAGCAGGGAATATTCCTTGCTTGAAGTGAACAGGGGGTAGCTATGTATCACATAGCCTTCTTTTACTGCTGATCACTGGAAATGAGTAGGAGTAGAAAATGGCATCTTTCAATGTTTGCAAGTTTCAAGACGTTTTCTTTCTCTTTTCGGCATTGCTTCTCATGACGTTGTTGCACGGAATCTGCGACGGTGCAGGTTTTGCCATATTGCAGCAGGGTACTGCCCCCATGGGCCAAGGAAACGCCTTTGTTGCCCAGGCAGATGACCCTTCAGCAATTTTTTTCAATCCGGCAGGCATAACCCAGCTGGCCGGTACCCATGGTTATCTCGGGACAACGGTGATTGTGCCAAGGATCACCTATGACGGGAAGAATGGCCAGGAGGAGGCCACCGTTACCAAGGTCTATACCCCTCCCCATGTCTATATCACTCACCAGGTATCAAGGAGAGTCTATGCAGGGCTTGGAATCTTTTCACCCTTCGGGCTTGCCACGGCATGGAAGGGTGACTGGGAGGGGCGCTACCTGTCAACCTATTCCAGCCTTCAGACGGTAGATATCAATCCCAATCTTTCATTGAAACTGGGCAGGCTTTCGGTAGCAGCGGGGGTAAACGTCCTGGGAGCGAGCCTCAAGCTCAGGAAAAGGATCTTGCTTTACCCGCTACCCGATGGATCCCAGGAACTTACCGATACGACCTGGGGATACGGTTATAACCTGGGAACTACGTATGAAATAGCCGATTGGTGCCGGTTCGGCATGTCTTATCGAAGCAGGATCCATCTAAAATTTGATAATGCGGATGCAAATTTTAATGTCCCGGCTACCCTTAAGGACTATTTCAAGGATACCGGTGCCAAGGGCAAGCTGGATCTTCCCCCTTCGCTTACCATGGGGCTTTCCTTCTCGCCCACGCACAGGCTGGCCGTGGAGTTCGACGTGACATGGACCGGCTGGTCAACATATGATGAGATGAAGATAAGGCTCGATAGCCCGGTGGGTCCTCCGGGACATAGCGCCAAGGTCTTTGTGCAACCTAAAAAGTGGAAGGATGTATTTGCATACAGGTTCGGGTTGAAATATATTCTAACCACTAATAGCACGCTGAGGTTTGGATACATCTTTGATCAGTCCCCTGTGCCCGGGAAAACGATCGATCCCCAGCTTCCTGACGGGAACAGGATGATATTTGCCGCGGGGTTCGATTACAGGATGGGACCAAACATGGTGCTAGGCCTAGCCTATAACTATATCGACGGGATAAAACGGGTCAAGGACAACGATATAATGAGGAACCTGCCGGAGATCTACCGGGCAAACGGTGATTATGACCAAAATATCCATTCCCTTGGTCTAAGCCTTGCTTACAGGTTTTAGATTGGCCTCTTGGCCCAGGGTATGAAAACACGGTCCATGGGGCAGGTTGCATTTTCACGGTAAAATTTAGGGCAGCCCCTATGGGATGTGAAGTCGTTTTTGCCCACGTTTTATAAATTGATCCAAGAGGCCTTCCTGAAAGTTTTTTATTCGGTATGCAGGTCCTGGAGGCGAAAGATACTTCTTCGTGCCCTGATGTTGCGCCTTTTCGTCCCATACATCCTGTCCGTTACCCTGATATTACATTACCTCTGCCACTAATTCCCCCCAACGGGCAAGGGCAGATTCATCTATATCGATACCCAGGCCGGGCCTGTGCATCGAGGTGGCCCTTCCACCCCTCCCAAACGTCACACCTTCGCGGGAGAGGTCATGCACCAGGACAAATCTTGAAAACGAGCCTTCCATGAAGGTAATCCTCTCGCAGATCGTTGCAAAATGCCTTCCAGCTGCGGCAAGGACGGCTGTCTCTCCAACATGACATCCCATCTGGCAAATAAATCCGTGTTGTTCAGCGTAGCGCCAGAACCTTAAACTGTTCCGAAACCCTTTGCATTTGGATAACCTTATATTGAAACCAGAACAGATCCTGTTTTCCACAAGATACTTGAGGTCCATGGATGTGCATACCGATTCGTCTGCCAGGACCGGCACGCTTCCCAACTCTGTAACCTTCTTCATGCCATAAAGGTCATCCTTTGGTACCGGCTGTTCAAAGGCACTTATGCCGAAGGGGTTTGCCTTTTCAAGAAATTCTAGGGACTGTTCGGCTGAAAACGCCCCGTTTGCATCCACCCTTATGTTGGCCCGTGAGCCAAGGGTGTTTCTTATGCGGCGTACATATTCCACCCCGGTCCTGAGTCCTGAGACCTTCACCTTGACCGTGTACATCTCAAGCCCCCTGATGGCGTCGAGGAGGTGATCAAGTGCCGGCCCTTTAAGCATCGGTATGACCGCTGAATATGAAAAGGACTCCCTGGCCGGAGTGTCCGCAAAAAGTCGCCATAGGGGTTTCTGGCATGTGCGCCCCCACAGATCGAGCAATGACAACTCCATGGCGCAAAAGGCCGAGGGGTTTGCCCGTGCCGTGCCTGAAGATGCCTTCTCGTCGAGGAGTGCTTCCAGGTCCTTTAGATTCTCAATCTTGGTGCCTGTAAGGCCCTGACAAAGCATGCTTGCAGCGGCTATACAGGAATCCAGCTCCTCTCCTGTTACATAGGGTCTTGGTGTGCCTTCCCCGTAACCCTTTTGGCCATTTTCGGATTCGGCTATTATCAACAAGGCATCACTTTTTTGCCTTCTAGCAAGGTTATGACTAATTGGCAGCGAAAACGGTATCGCTAGCCGAAAGATGCTGAATTTTTTTATTATCATTCTTGTTCCCCCGGGACATAAATCCTTCGAACACAATCGCCGCATCTTTCCATTGGTACCACTGGTAGGGTGTCTCGAGGATATGCCTTTCGAGGCACGTCCAGGCCTTGTGGGACAATGATACCTTTTCCTTGCCGTTGGCCAGGAAGTCGATTGAAAGGTTGAACCTACCCCTTTCTCTTTTCATCAGGGCTAGCAGAGCCGGCACCCTGGCCCTTCTGTAAAAGAAGTCCAGGGTCTTGTCCCTTGACGTCTCATGGCCAAATACAGGGACCTTGCATTCCCTATGGGGCCGCCATTCAGAAAATTCATCACATTCAGTAATGAGAAGACGTCCTTCCTTGATTACTTCGAGTGCCTTGAATGCCACCTTGGGCCCATCGGCGTCGATCAATATCACATCCACCTGGCTTGCCCTTTTCATCAGTTCTCTCTTCAGTGCCTCTGTCTTAAATCTTACTATCATTGCGACCTTGTAGCCGCTAAGGGCCAGGGATAATGGAAGATATTCCACGGCACCGAAATGGCCAGTAACTATTATTCCACCTTTACCAGAGGCTGCCAGTGTGTCGAGATATTGTCTGTTTTGAATGTAGAGCCTGCTGCGAAGGAAATCCATCATTTCACTAAAGGGTCTGTGTGCCATGATGAGTTTTTCAAGATAGTGCTCAAAGATTCCACAAAAAGTTTTCAGGGCATACCAGTAAAAATTCAATGATGTCGTGCGGCCGCCCAATACGAAGTGGAGGCAGGCCAGCATCTTTATACTTTCCTTGACCTTGGCGGAAAAATACAACATACCCAGGGTATAAAGATAGCATCTTAGCCAGAAGAACGGAAGTATGCAGGTAAGCCTTACATTAAAAGGAAGCTGGAAAAACTGGCTAAGACCTAATGCTGGAAGGACATGGATCTTTTTCATTTTGTACATCTCCTTTTTTAATTTTTTGTCAGATAACTTGAGAAGACAAATGTTGCCTTTCGGGGAATATCGTTAGAATTTCAACGAAAGATGACCTTTGAAGAACCTCGCTGGAGAGGCCTTGCACGATTGATACCAATTTTGATTGCTTGCTGTGAAAATGTACCCTTCATCAGGGCTGTACCTTCATGTCATGGGAAACGGCATCGAAGGTATGGGTTGCATGAAGGCCTGGGAGAGTTGGAGAAAATCTTCTTTTCCGCAGCTGATTCATTCTGGTATAATTTCCTTGGGAATAGATTGTTTATGGATCTGATAGGAAATATGAAAGGTATCCCTGCGGCCTATTTGCCAGGGGACGGGTCATTGTTGGAGTTTTTTAAGCGCACTTTTATGCCATATGGAAAAACACAATAGCTGCCTGAATTCTCGGGCTATTATCGAATACGTGGAAGAAAAGGTCCCTGAGCGTATTTTTGAGCTTTTTCAAGACCTAGGGCCGGAAATGGACAGCGTCTCAGACCCCAAGGCCTTCTTGTCCGATCCAAACAATTGGATATCGTCTGAATTGCTTCTGAGGTTGTTCAAAAGGGCAAGGGTGATACTTGATGATCCGGATGCTGCCTTCAAGATTGGCTATAATTCGATCATTAACCAGCGCATGGGCTATCTGCAGAAGATTATCCTCTATGC
The DNA here is from genome assembly GCA_024275145.1 of Deltaproteobacteria bacterium. Taxonomy (GTDB): domain Bacteria; phylum Desulfobacterota; class Dissulfuribacteria; order Dissulfuribacterales; family QOAL01; genus S143-34. The sequence continues at coordinate 5,217 of JAJRZR010000082.1, forward strand.
CTTTGGAAACCCTTACAAAATTATGCAACGGATACAGAAGGTTAACGATCATCTTAACAAAACGAAGACCGTGGAATTGATAGAATCGTCACCGAATTCGTCCGTTGTAAGGCTCCACTGGAAGAGGGATATACCGTTAAGCCGGGATTTTTGCCTTTATAACAAGGGGATATACCAAGCTATTCCAGCCATATGGGGTGCGCCTTCTGCACAGCTTGAGGAGACCAAGAGTTTTTTTGACGGTGATGAATATTGTGAATATCATGTAAAATGGAAGGGTCATAACAAGTTTAAATCATTGCTCTTTAAGATTTTCGCCCCCTGGAAGTTGGTCAGGGAGACCATCAAGGAATTGGAACATGACAAGGAGGTATTGAAACAAAAATACACTAAAATTCACGAGCTTAACCAGCAACTGGAACACAAGGTGGTTCAATTGACCACGTTACAGGAGTCCAGTACGGCTATACTTTCCACCATCAAGCTCGAAGAATTATTAGAACTGATACTGTCCAAGCTTACAGAAGTCGCGAATCTTGACCGTGCCGGCATTTTTTTGACGGATGAGAAGAAAAAGAGTCTAGTTCTGATATATGCCGTGGGTATCGACCAGGAGATAGTTGCCCAGTTCAAGGGCTACCATATCCGTATTGGAAGGATGGATAATATAATATCACGTAGTGCCGAGAGCAGGGAGCCGGTATTGGTAGACGACGTGAAACAGTTTTCTCTCAATCCTGAAAACCCTCTTCTCAAGATCCTGCGTCCCAAGGCGTTCATTCTGGTGCCACTTACTGTGCGGGGGCGCACCGTGGGCATCATGGTGGGTGATAACAGCAGGGATGAAAAATTCATCAAAACGATAGACAAAAATTTTCTTAAAAGTTTTGCAAATCATATCGCCATGGCATTGGAGAATGCCACCCTGTACGAGAAGCTCAAGGAATCAGAGCAAAAGTACAGGGAGATAGTGGAAAACGTTAATGAGGGCATATGGATTCTCGATGAGGATGGGAGCATACGTTATGCCAATAGACGTCTTGTAGATATGCTTGGAGGCCAGGAACTCAAGGGTATCAATATATATAGCCTGGTAGATGAAGAAGGGAAAAAGGTGCTCCTCAAGGTGCTGATGGAAAACGTGAACGGGCACCTGGCAAAGGAAGAGGTGATACTTAAGGGGCCTTCGCAAATCAGAAAAAGCGTCCTTTTGAGCAGCGTACCCCTTTCCAGTGAGGGGGAGTATGCAGGTTGCCTGGCGATCGTAACTGATTTGACCTACAAAAAGGACATGGAGAAGAAGCTCCTTCAAGCCCAAAAGCTCGAATCCGTTGGAACTATGGCAGGAGGTATGGCCCATGATTTCAACAATATTTTGACCGGCATACTTGGATATACGATGCTCCTTCAGAAGGAGGCGGGCGGGGACCCGAAGTTGACCCAGTACATAGAGGTTATTGAGAGGTCGAGTTTGAGGGCAGCCGACCTGGTCAAAAAGATGTTGGCCTTCAGCCGGGGCAGTAAGCCAACGGAGACGCGGGCCATTTCCGTCAATGATGTGATCCGGGACTCCATGACATTGCTGAAGAGCTCCCTTTCAAAGGATATCGAAACCAGGGTTGAGCTTTATGAGAATCTTCCGTCGATAGTATGTGATCCTACCCAGATACAGCAGACGATCTTAAATCTGTGTCTCAATGCCAGGGATGCCATGCCGAATGGTGGCACTTTGAAGGTTTCTACGGATTTTGTCAAGGCCGAGGAGATAAACCGTGAGCATGGTGAGTTGTTGCTGAATGCTGGCGAATACGTGCGGATACAGGTCTGTGATACAGGGACCGGAATGGATGAGGAGACCAAGGAAAGGATATTCGATCCATTTTTTACTACCAAGGAGATTGGAAAGGGATCAGGGCTTGGATTGGCCATGGTCTATGGAATAGTGCAGGGTATAGGCGGGCACATAACCGTGGATTCTGAGGTGGGTAAGGGCACCACCTTTGAGATACTCCTTCCGGTATCCTCTGAAGAGAGGGCCCATTTCATTGATCACACCAAGCAGATGGGGGATTTTGGTGGTTCCGAAACACTGCTCATAGTCGATGACGAGGAGATCGTCAGGGACCTTGCAAAGGAGATCCTGTCATCCCTGGGCTACAAGGTGCTTCTTGCCAAGGATGGGCTTGAGGCCATCCACATCTACAGGGCCTTTGGCCAGTCTATAGACCTCGTGATAATGGATTTACTGATGCCTGGGCTTGACGGAAAGGACACCTATCTCAGGCTCAAGGAAATGGATTCCCAGGTCAGGGTATTATTTTGCAGTGGCCGGGATTCATTGGGCCTTTCAAGGGAAACCGACCCTGTCCTCAGGGATCTGCCCTTTACGGCAAAGCCTTTCAATATAAATGAACTTCCCAGGAAATTGAGGCAGATCCTGGATCGATGACGTTTTTTCGATCCGCCTTCCTTTGCCCCTTATTGGTTGCCTTATATGGGATAATCCAGATAATTTCAGATCTTCTATGTAGGTTCGGCGCAACTCCTCGGAGTTAGACCTGCTCGGGTCATCCAGCCCTGTTGTCCTCGCTTTTTGTTTTTGTCAACACGTAATTCAGGTCGGACTTCACAACCTGGTGGTATGTCTTATAGTAACTAAAGAAAGTTGTTCAAGTTTTTATGAGGCCTGTAGCCTAGTACCACATCCAGGGGCTGGAGGCATAGCACGTATGTGGATTTTATATCTGGTTACCCATTTCGCAGCATGAAGGATGACATGGAGGATGTCGAAATGACTCGTCGGTTAAGAAAGGATTGGATAGGGGATATAATGCATCGCTTTGAGACCATTGAAGATCCGTACCTTGCTGAACAGAAGAGATCTGGGACAGGGATATGTCCCAGATGTCATGCGGTTTTCCGTAATAAGAGATGGAGATTGGATGAAAAATTTTATGCTGAGCATAAGGATGATCCGGCAATACCCAAGTTCCTGTGCCCGGGCTGCCTCAGGGCACTTGATCATTATCCTGGTGGATATCTTACACTCCAAGGCTCCTTTTGGGAGAAACACGAAGATGAAATCATGCGGGTATTGAACAATGAATATGAAAGGGCCAGGGGCAAGAATCCCCTGGAGCAGATTATCGATATAAAAGACGAGCCTGACGGTTCATTAACGGTTGAGACGACCAATGAAAGGCTGGCACAACGGCTTGGCCGGGCGATATACAAGGCCTACAAGGGAGAGCTTACGTTTAATTGGAGCCACATGAACAAGATGGTAAGGGTTTACTGGAAAAGGGATAGTTGAACAGGGGGGAGTATGGGTAGAGAGAGAAGACCTCTCAAGGCAGAAGAGCTAGAGGAACTCCGGGACAGGCTTTTAAGAAGACGTGACGAACTATGGGACGAGATAAGGCGGGACCTGTTCAAGAGGCTGGGCGCTGAATATCAAGAGATCATCCAGACCGTAAAGGATGAGGAAGATCTGGCCAAGGCCGATCTGGATTCCGACACCGTGCTCGAGGTGCTAAGTGCCAGGAAAAAGGAACTTGAATCGATTGCCCAGGCCCTGTGGCGCATGGATAAGGGCGAATATGGTAAGTGCCTGGAGTGTGGAAGGTGGATTCGCTTCAAGCGGTTACAGGTGGCACCATGGGCCTCATACTGCAGGGACTGTAAGGCCAGGCTCGAACAGGTAGGCCGCCTTTGATCGGATGCGGTCGCAAGGGGCTGGTATCTACCTGAGATCTCGAGATCTCAATCCATGTAACGGTCAAATATTTCAAAGGTCTTTTTTATCACCTCAATGTCACCTGGAAGGCCCAGCAGGGATTGCTGGTTCATTTCTGCTTGGAATATCTCATCGCTTGCGGGCACGTAACCACCAAACTCGAGGTCTGTATCGGATACTGCCTTCTTGGCATGTTCATCGAGTGCCCTGGGTATCTTCGCGGGTACGCGGTTTACTATTAGTACCTTTTTCTTCACATCGACCCCCAGGGACTTGGTCAGGTCGGCGATACGAGCTGCCGTCAGGATGCCCCTGGCCGAGGGATCTGAGACTACGAAGAGCGTCTCGATCTTTCGCAGGTTGAGACGACTCAGGTGTTCCATCCCTGCCTCGTTATCCACCAGAAGATAACGGTAACTTCTGGCAAGTTTTTCCATGACCTGGGCAAGTATGGAATTTGCCATGCAGTAACAACCAGGCCCTTCGGGTTGTCCCATGACGAGCAGGTCGAAACCCCTGGCCTCTATGATGGCCTGGTTTATGTGGAATTCCATGTATTCACTCTTGGTCATCCCGCTTGGGGTCTCGGTTTTCATACGGTCCCTGATCTCTCCCAGGGTCGTATCCACAGGGAGGCCCAGGAGTTCGTTCAGGTTTGCGTTTGCATCTGCATCTACTGCCAGTACCGGTGTCTTGCCGTATTCGACCAGATACTTTATGAGCAGGGCGGCCATGGTGGTCTTGCCCGTTCCGCCCTTGCCGGACATTGCAATCACCCTGGCGGTGTTATGATCTTGTCTTGCCTGGTTCATCTTGCCCACCTTGATAATTTGTTTTCAACTGTATTTCAACTGCATTCACCCAGCCGACAGGTAAGGAACAATGGCCCCCAATCTGTATAATCCCACCGGTCCACCAATTGTATCCAACTCGTCGATCGTAAGCAGGAAACCGTTTGCATATTTAAAGTTCAATATGCGAACCGCTGTTTTATAGCCAATACCCCTTATTGCCATCAATTCTTCCAGAGATGCCTGGTTTATATCGACCGGCTTGAAGTAGAGGAGGGGTGATCCCTTGGGATCGCCGATGTCCTTGGCGATGAGCATATCGGTTTCCGGGCCGTGCCTGTCCATATCCATGCAGATGTAGACCTGCTCTCCCAGGTTCCACAGCCCTGTTATTAGCACTACCACAACGATTGGTAAGAGGGCTGAAGGTCCTCTGAATCCAAGGGAATCGATGGGATCGTTATTCCTCATGGCTGCGCCGATACCGAAGATGCTGTCCCAGGGTGTATGGTCACTTACTTTTTGCCTGATTTTAGCAGCTTATAACAGATGCCGTCCACCAGGGCCTGCCAACTGGCCTCGATGATATCGGTTGAGACCCCCACCGTTCCCCATTTATCATGTCTGTCCTTGGATTCAATAAGCACCCTTACCTTGGCGCCTGTCCCAGGGCTGTCGGGAAGCACCCTCACCTTGTAGTCCTGAAGGCTCATTTCCTTGAGTTGCGGATAGAATGTTTCAAGCGCCTTTCTGATAGCGTTGTCCAGGGCGTTTACCGGGCCGTTACCTACTGCGGCGGTATGTTCAACCTTACCCCCGACCCTTACCATCACGGTGGCCTCGGCCTTGGGGGGTTCGTCTTCCTTGCATTTCTGGTCTATCACCCTGAAGGCCATCAGGTCGAAAAATTTCTTGGAAGCCCCTGTGGCCTTCCTCATCAAAAGCTCAAAGGACGCCTCGGCACCTTCAAATTGGAAGCCCTGAGACTCCAGTTCCTTCAGCTGCGCCACGATCTCGAGTACGGCCGGATCATTACTGTCTATGTCCAGGCCAAACTGCTTGGCCTTTGCAAGTATATTGCTTTTCCCTGAGAGGTCTGAGACCAGGATCCTCTGTATGTTACCCACCAGCTCCGGGCGGATATGCTCGTAGGTCTCCGGGTTTCGCTGTACTGCGCTTACATGGATGCCACCCTTGTGGGCAAATGCACTGGCCCCTACGTAGGGCTGATACTTGTTGGGGGCGAGATTTGCAATCTCATAGACGTATCTTGCCGTGCTGGTAAGCTTTGAAAGATTTTGGCTCGCCCGGCATTCGTATCCCATTTTCAATACCAGGGCAGGGATGATGGAACAGAGGTTTGCATTGCCGCACCGTTCGCCGAAGCCGTTCATGGTACCCTGGACCTGTGTGGCCCCAGCCTCGACCCCAAGCAACGTGTTTGCTACCGCCACGTCGGAATCGTTATGGCAGTGGACACCGATGGCTATCGAATCACCGATCTCCTTTTTGACCTCCCTTATTATTTCGGTGATTTCATGGGGGAGGGTGCCTCCATTCGTATCGCAAAGTACAAGGCACTCTGCCCCACCGGTTATGGCCCTCTTGAGGGTGGAGATGGCATATTGCCGGTCTGCCTTGAAGCCATCAAAGAAGTGTTCGGCATCGTAGAAGAGGGTTTCCACCTGGGGCCTTAGCCATGCAAGGGAATCTTCGATCAGTTCAAGGTTTCTGTCCAGGGAGATCCGCAATGCATCCCTTACATGTATATCCCAGCTCTTGCCGAATATGGTGATCACCGGTGCCTTGGAGTCCACTAGTGCATTGAGGTTGGGATCCTCGTGGGCCTGGTGCTTGGCGAGATGTGTGCTACCGAAGGCCGCAATACGGCTATGGTTAAGGTTATAACGTCTTATTTCAGCGAAAAATAGTTCGTCCTTGGGGTTAGACCCGGGCCATCCGCCTTCTATGAAATCGATCCCAAGCTTGTCCAGCCTTAGGGCAATCCTTATTTTGTCTTCAACAGAAAGATTGAAATTCTCCGCCTGGGTACCATCCCTCAGTGTTGTATCGTATATCTCTATTCTCTTTACCATCTATCAATTACCTCCAGGACCTCTTGAAAAGGTACCTGTTCAGGGCCGCATGTGACTCGTTGAGAAACCGTTTAAGACACGCCACTGGCCGTAAGAGGCCGTGAAATTTCTATTCCGTAAGAACGGGGGCAGGAGCGGGGAATGCCTTGCATTTTCGTACTCTATGGGAGTGGTGACGATGGATGTGTGGCCATCTATGAAGGTTTGGGCCTGTCCCTGCCTGACCTACGAAGTGCGTGCAGGCGCCTTGTCAAGGCCGAAACCTTCGTGCAGCGCCCTGACGGCAAGCTCGGTATATTTTTCTTCTATCACACAGGAGACCTTGATTTCAGAGGTACCGATCATAAGTATGTTGATTCCATGACTGGCCAGGATATCGAACATCTGGCTGGCGACACCTGCATGGTTTCTCATGCCCACACCCACAATGGATACCTTTGCGATACCCTCGTCACCGGCGACCTTTTCCGCTCCGATATCACGGGCTATCTTTTCGAGTATGTCCTTGGCCTTCTCGTAGTCCTCTCTGGGGACGGTAAAGGTCATGTCTGTCAGGTCGCCTGCCCTTGTGTTCTGTATGATCATGTCAACCACTATGTTTGCATCCGATATCGGGTTGAATATGCTGGCGGCGATGCCGGGTTTGTCAGGTACCTTGCTTACAGTGAGGCGGGCCTCATTACGGCTGTATGTTACTCCAGATACCAGTATGTCTTCCATACTCTTATCCTCCTTGACCACAAAGGTCCCAGGGTTTTCATTAAAACTGGAACGTACATGGAGTGGCATTTCGTATCTCATGGCGAACTCAACGGACCTGATCTCCAGGACTTTTGCCCCAAGGCTTGCCATCTCCAACATTTCCTCATACGAAATCCTGTCGATTTTTCTGGCATCGGGACAGATGTTGGGATCGGTGGTATAGACCCCATCTACGTCGGTGTATATCTCGCATATGTCGGCCCCAAGGGCCACTGCCAATGCCACCGCAGTCGTGTCCGAGCCTCCTCTGCCCAGGGTCGTGATGTCTCCATTCCTGGTTACTCCCTGGAAGCCAGCCACTACAGCGATACGGCCATGGTCCAGGACTGCCTTGAGCTTTTCCGCTGGAATCTTTTTTATTCGGGCCCTTCCATGTGCAAGGTCCGTCTTGATTGGGACCTGAAAGCCCAGAAAGGATGTGGCCTTGAGCCCCATTTCCTGCACGGCCATGCTGAAGAGGGCTATGGTCACTTGTTCTCCGGTGGCCAGCAGGACGTCCAGCTCACGGGGCTCAGGATCAGGCTGGATCTGCCTTGCAAGATCTATCAGGTAGTTCGTCTGGCCGGCCATTGCCGATAGAACCACAACTACCTGATCGCCTTGCTTCTTTCTCCTTATGACACACTCTGCAACATGTTTTATACGATTGCAGTCGGCAACCGATGTGCCTCCATATTTTTGAACGACTAGTGCCATTGCTATCTATTCCTCATGTCTTCCTGTCCATATAGGGTCCTGGCCGAAATGATGCATCCACCATTCTGAATCCGTCATGTTGTCCTCGCTTGGCTTAAGCAACATCCTGTAGGAGTCGGCCAGGTCCATCAAGAGCCTGTATGCCTCGTTTAGTTGCGCCATGGCCTCTGGTGATGCACCATCCTGCCCCGCATTGTCTGGATGAAGCCTGCGGCAGCAACGCCGATAGGCCTCCTGTATCTCCAGCCGGGTAACCCGTTCCGGCAGTCCCAATATCTTTCTGGCCCTTTCAACGGCCTGCCAGCGACTTGATTTCATAGGCTTCGTAGCGTATCAATACCTTCTGGTATTGGCAAGTCTGTAAATAGAGGGTGTATTTTTTATGTTGAAGTACGTTATAGTAGGTTCTGGTGGCTTTTTGGGTGCCATTACAAGATATGCGGTATCCGGCTGGATTACCAACTGGTTCGGATACAGGTTCCCGATGGGTACCTTTTTCGTGAATGTAACAGGTAGTTTTTTTCTGTCCCTGTTTCTAACTCTTGCGGTTGAAAAGCTCCTGGTTGCGCCCCAGTGGAGACTTTTTTGGGCCATAGGTTTTCTGGGTGCATATACCACCTTTTCCACCTTTTCCTGGGAAAGTGATGCCCTTATCAGGGAAGGTGCATGGTATATGGCCCTCGTGAACGTGCTGGCCAACGTCTTCGCTGGTGTCTTGGCCGTTAAGACTGGCATGGTTTTGGCCAGGATTACTGGCTAAGTGAATTCAGGAGAATCTCCAAGGGATTGCAATTTTATTCAAGGAGGAGGCTCGTGGAAGAAATAACCGTGACATGCTGATGATATTTTGAGGATTGTTTCTTGAGCGTAACAAAGCCATTGGACAAGAGGGCAATTTTTAGAGGTGCCCTTTAGCCGACCGGTGTTGCCGGTTACATAGGGAGGATTGAGACAATGGCACTAAGTCCGGGTCCAGCCAAGAAATTGACGATTTTTATCGACGATGGCGATAAGTACCAGGGAGAATTTGTTCACGAGGTACTCCTGAAGCTTTTCATGGAGCACAGGATTGCCGGGGTAACCCTGTTCAGGGGGCTTGCAGGCTATGGCTCTGATCGGGTGTTCCATAGCCCCAGGATCCTGCGTCTTACCGAAAATTTGCCCCTGAAGCTTGAGGTCCTGGAGACCGCCGACAAGCTGGATGCCATCTTACCAGAGATCTGCAAGATCGTGCAAAAGGGTATCGTGGCCATAAGCGATATCACGATAATGCAGTGCCAGGCCTAAACGTGCCCAGGCCCTTTCAGCACTCTGCGCAAATCTAGCTTGTCTCTTCTTTTGCCTGGATAGGCGCGGCAACTGATCAACAGGAGTGTTGTCAATATTAAAAATGGGTCCTGGTCCCATAGGTGGCCATTGGGCACATATCTACTGCGTTGTCAGGTAGATTGCCAATCATGGTTAAGTGAGCTTCTTGCATACCGCATCGATCTTCTCTCCCTGATTCGATATGATTTGGGCGGCCTCTGCCTTGAGTGCCTCCATGTTTGCCCTAGAGGCATTGTCCATGTCGTCGCTTGCAATGTCCAGCCTTGTCTGAAATCGGTAAAAATTATCTTCAAGTACAAGGTTAAGCTGGTAATCGGCGGCATCACTTACCCCATCGAATATTACACTCATGAGGGGATGTAGCCATTCGACCAAGCCCCAGTCCTTCGCCTCGTCGTAATGAATAGGCCTCGTAAGCTGTCCGGTGCCCAGGGAGACCACGAGGAACGAATCCTCGTCTGGGAATATCCTCTTTGCCTCGGCATATGCGGATACAACAGGGTTGTTAACGAAGACCCCTCCATCGATGAGTGCGAATTCCTGGTCACCTATCCTTATCTTTGCCGGTTCAAAATATGTCGGGGCGGCGGATGTGGCCCTGGCTACATGTCTCATGGCCACCGTGTTGGTGTCGTCCCTCCAACTCTTAAAGAAGAAGGGGCACCTGTTTTCGAGGTCATAGCTGCTAATCAAGAGGTTTGTCAGGGAACTTTTGAGTAATGTGTTGTGAAAATAGTCCTGAAGGACCTTCTCAAGGGGTTTTTGTGGATATTTTTCGTCCAGAAGTCCACCTACAGAACTCATTCCCTTCCAAAAAGACCTTGAAAAGATCTCCTTTCCCCTTTCGGTGTACAATTCAACCAGATCTAGCGCTGAATACTGGGGTCTTTTCTGCTTGTCTGGTTTACAAAGGCCAAGACCCAGGATTCCTCCTGTGGACGTGCCTGCTATAAGGTCAAAAAGCCGGGCACACGGGTTGCCGGTTCGTTTTTCTATCTCGGAAAGGATGACAGCAGGAATTATGCCCCTTATGCCTCCGCCATCGATGGAAAGTATCTTCTTCATCTTATACCTCCATGAGGTTTTTTCTTGTTAAAGGGTTTGAGGAAGCGCCTTGTCCAGGAAACTGGCCCTGCTCGATTGACTGGCGGGATTTTCACCTTAGCTTTTGATCATATACCAAAAAGTCATGCATTTGTAAGGTATGGGGAATAATAAGGTATAGTGAAGAACGAGGAGGAAGAGAAAATGGCTGTTATTTCTGGAATGCGTTTGAACGATATCATTGCCATGTCCCGTAAGGGGAAGAGAATAAAGGGTGATGTTGCCCTTTACAGACATCCTGTCAGATTCATGGTTCACCCCGAGCTTGAAATCGTCGAAGAACAGGAAGGTTATCTGTTATCCGCCCGTTACACGTTTGAAGTTGAGGGGGGTGATACCTACGTGCTGGAAAAGCTCTATATAAGGGGTTTTCCCACAGAGGATTTTGAGAATACCAAGGTCAACAGGAATATTGCCAATGGCAGGCTGAAAGAGGATTACAAAAGGCTAAAGGAAGCAGGAATCGATATCGTGGAAAGATATTTTGAGTAATTTTAATCAATTAAACAGAAAAATGCTTCCAGTGCCCAAGGCCACATATGTTTTCAGGCACCGGCTCTTACGTGGCAGGCCATGAAATGGTTACGGCCGACCTCCTTGAAGCGGGGTTTCATTTCAAGGCATATTTTTTTGGAAAATCTGCACCGCGGGGCGAAGGCGCATCCGGAGAAACGAGATGAAGAAGGTCGTAGGGTAATGCCGCCTCCCTCTACATACCCTGTTTCGGTTGGTATGGGCCTTTTGGGGTCAGGGATGGGCACGGATTTCAAGAGGAATTCCGTATAGGGATGATGGATATTTGTGTCCATGTCCATGCCGGTGATGAAACTGTCCCGGGGCATGAGTTCCATGAGCTGTCCTTTGAACATTACAGCCACCCGGTGGCTTACGAACTGTATGATCGGAAGGTCGTGCGAAATAAAGAGATAGGACAGCCCGTAGCGTTCCTGGAGGTCTAACAGCAGGTTTATTATCTGGGCCTGGATGGATACGTCCAGGGCAGAGGTGGGCTCGTCGGCGACTATCAGCTTGGGCCGGGTGGCAAGGGCTCGTGCAAGTCCTATACGTTGTCGTTGCCCGCCGCTGAATTCATGGGGATAGCGGTCTTCAATCCCCTTCATTTCCATACCCACATCTTTCAACAACCGGGCCACCCTGTCCCGGTATTCCCTGGGGTGGCAGAGCCCGTGTATCCTGAGCGGCTCACTTACGATTTTAAATATCGTCATCTTTGGGTTTAAAGAGGAATAAGGATCCTGGAATACCATCTGGGCCTTGCGTCTGAATAATTTTAACCGCTGTCTGTCCAGACCGGCGATATTGCTTCCCTCGAAAAAAACCTGGCCGCTGGTGGGCCTTTCCAGGCCCAGGGCGACCTTTGCAAGGGTGGATTTCCCACAGCCGCTTTCACCTACAAGGCCCAGTATCTCGTTTTCCATTACCCCTAGCGTCACCCCGTCCAGCGCCCGCAGCCTCAGACCCCTGGTATCGAAAAATCCCTTTCGTACCTGATATTCCTTGCTTATTCCCTGGAGGAGGCAGATGGTCCTGGCCATATCAAAAGAGGA
>JAJRZR010000083.1 GCA_024275145.1 Deltaproteobacteria bacterium
ATATGAAAAGGTTCTTATCATCAAAGACCGCGCCTTTTCTGGCGTTGGTCCTGCTGTTAACGGTCACATTTTTTGTTTCCCATGCCAAGGGCTCAACTCAGGCACCTGGAAAGAGCATCACCATTGTCTATACGGGAAATACCTGGAGCTACCTTGTACCTTGTCCGGCATGAAAGGGCAAGGAAGTCGGGGGGCTAGCCCGCAGGGTCCGGTGGATCCGTGACAACAAGATACTACACGCAGATGGAATGGTACTTGACGCCGGGGATTTCCTGTTCAAGCCAAATATCGCCATCACGGACTGTGAGCTTGACAGGGCAAGGCTAATCTTGGATCTGTACAGGCAAATGGGATATAGGGCGGTAGCGATCGGGCTCCATGACCTGGCCGCTGGAACGGGCTTCCTCCAGGAGGAGCTGGGGAAAAGAGGGATCGCAGGCCTGCCATGCAATATAAAAGAAAACGGCAAAAGCCCCTTTGCTGCATACAAGATATTCAAGCTAGATGGCATAAGGATCGCCATCGTTGGGGCAACCTCTCCGGGCCGGGGTGAACAGCCATGGCAGGATTTTGGGATCAAGATTGAGGATCCCATGAAATCCCTTCACAAGCTTATACCCAGGCTCAGGAAGAAGGCGGACTGTATCCTGCTACTTTCCAATCTGGGACTGGCCACAGATACATGGGCCGCTGCCGATATGAACAACATAGATGTCATCATCGGAAGCGGAAATGGTGGCGGGCTTGCCAGGCCATTGAAACGCGAGTTCACCTATATCCTGCGTACCAACGCCAAGGGCAAGACGATTGGCAGGGCAACCCTCGTATTTTCCCATGAAAAACGGCTCCAGAAGGTGGAGGGAAATCTTATAAGGCTTACGGGAAAAATCAAGGCCGATCCCAGCACCTCGTCAAAGATAGAAAAATTCGAGAAGAAGTGCCCAGAGGATGCCAGGAGGACCAGGCGCATAAAACGAAGACCCAGGCGTAACGTCTCAGGGACAAATCCCTTCATCCAGGCAATAGAAAATGCAAAGAAAAAGGACAAATCGGTTCAGAAAAACAACGGGCCGGTCCACTCACCTGGCACGAACCCGCTACTGGAAATCCTGAAGGATAAGGCAAAGCAGAATAAAGATTCAAAGGCTACTGCAGGAACCAATACACAAGGATAGACCCAGGGGAAAAGCAGCTTCCTGTGTACGCTGCGGGGCGTGTATGGCAGTCTGCCCGGTGTACCGAATAACAAGGGAGGAGCGGTTGGGGCCAAGGGGAAAGTTTGCCCTGTTCTCCCGAGAAAACGCCGTCCCTGAAAACCAGAAATGGGTCGAGACCCTCAAGGCCTGCCTCCAGTGTGGTGCGTGCGGGTTTAGCTGTGCGGCCGGTGTCGAAGTGAACGAGATAATCCGCACCAGGCGGGAGGATTTTTTCGGCAAAAACAGGCTCGATTGGTTGAAGTTCCAGGCGGCTGGCCGCCCTGCTACCAGCAGGGTCATCTCCAGGATAGCAGGCATGCTCCCCAACGGTTCCGGTCTGTTGTGGCGCATGTTGGGGCTTGCGGCCCCAAAAGGCTTTATCATGCCGCCACCGGCACCGCTTCCTTTCCTCTCCATGGCTGGCAGGAGATCCGGCGAACCAATCCTGCCATCCCTTGAAAGGACCGGCGAGACAATGCCGAGGATCTCCATGTTCGTAGGCTGCGTGCAAAACCACCTGTTCCCCCAGGTGCCGGATGCAATCCTGAAATGGCTGGGGCCAGGGGTAACCGTCCCGGCTTCCCAGGGATGCTGTGGCCTTCCGGCCTGGTCGAATGGTCATTCCGCTGTGGCCAGACAACTGATCCTGAGGAACCTGGATGCCCTGGGCACGGACATGGATTTCCTCGTCACCGGATGTGCCTCGTGCGCTGCCATGATAAGGGATTGGCCAAGGCTCTTTGCACCAGGGGAGAAGGCCTTCAGCCAGTCGGCGCAGCTTGCTGGAAAGGTGATCGAATTCAGCGCCCTTGTCTCGATGTTTAGGTGCTACCCCCATGAAATCAAAGGCCTTAGCACTTCATGCCATATTCCATGCCACCAGAGGTATGACAGAAACGACAGCGGCCATATGGAAGAGGTACTGGTACGGCTTTTTGGCAGTGGATACAGACCCATGGAACAGGCATGCTGCGGCCAGGGAGGTACCTTTGCGCTCGCCTTCCCAGAAATGGCATGGAGAATCTTCCAGGAGAGGGTGACCGCATGGGAAAAAACGGATGCGGATCTCCTGGTGACCACGTGTTCCGGATGTCTTCTGCAGCTAAGGGCTGGCATCAAGGGGCTTGAAAGGCAAGGGGCTGGTCGCCTGCCACGGGTGCTCCATCTGGCCGAATTGATCAACCTACCCAGGCAGCTGTCATAAACGAGGCCATCTGCCCATGGACAGGACCAGATGAAAAAGATACAGGACTACTACTTCAAGAAGGCAAAGAGAGAGGGGTTTCCGGCAAGGTCCGTATACAAACTAAAGGAGATCCAGGAGAGATTCCACATCATAAAGAGGGGACAATGGGTCCTGGATCTCGGGGCGTTTCCAGGTTCATGGACAAAGTATGCGGCAGGGTTGATTGGCCCCCAAGGCGGTGTAATCGCCGTTGACCTGAAGGGAATCAAAAATCCACCTGGAAACGTAGTGGTCCTGGAGCAGGACGTCTTTACACTCACCCCTGAAGGACTGGAGGAGATCACACCACGCATGGACATAGTCCTCAGCGACATGGCGCCTGCCACCACAGGCCGCAAGGATGTTGACCACCTTCGTTCGATTGCCCTTGCAGAAAAGGCCCTTGACCTGGCAGATGCACTTTTGCCCGTGGGAGGCACCTTTCTGTGCAAGGTTTTCCAGGGTGAAGACCTGGATCAGTTCCGGAAGTCGTGCCTTGACAGGTTCAGTAGCGTCCGCCTGGTTAAACCCAAGAGTTCCAGGAAGGAAAGCGTTGAGATCTTCGTTCTATGTTCCAATAGGAGGGCCTGATGAAAAAGGTAGCGGTTGTCACCGGTGCCACGTCGGGAATAGGCCTTGAGATATCAATCATGCTCCTAGAAATGGGATACCGGATATTCGGCATAGGACGCAATTTCCCAAAGACCGGGATCAGGCACGAAGCATTCGTACCCGTAGTTTGTGACCTGTCGGATCCTGCCAAGGTAACAGAGAGCGCAACGAGAATCAGGAGCGAATGCCGGGAACCTGTCTCTTTGCTGGTGAACAATGCCGGCATCGGGGCCTTCGGGCCACACGAGGCGATTGGCGTCGAAAAGATCCACGAGATGCTGGCCGTCAACCTGGAGGCCCCCCTGCTCCTTACACGTCTGTTCATGGCAGATCTCAAGCGTTCCAAGGGATTCATAATCAACATGGCCTCCGTAACCGCGCTCAAGCCAAGCCCGATGGGATCTGCCTATTCCGCCACCAAGGCCGGGCTCCTCCACTTTTCGAGGGGCCTTTTCGAAGAAACCAGAAAGAGCGGGGTAAGGGTGGTCAGTATATGTCCAGACATGACCAAAACCGGGTTCTTCAGGGATTCAAATATCGATGTGGCAGACGACCCATCGGCCTATCTTACGCCTGGGTGCGTGGCTGGTGCCATTAAAACCGTGCTCGAACAACCGGAAAATGCCGTGATGACAGAGATCGTCTTGAGGCCCCAACGCCACAGGATAAAAAGGAAAGGCAACAAGGGTTGACGATGGGCAGGCCGGTCATAGGGGCCTACGTATACCCAGGATGGCATCCTTGCCCTGAAAGGGACAAGAACTTTGCAAAAGGGTGGCGCGAATGGGACCTAGTCCTGGAGGCAAGGCCCCATTTTCCGGGACACCTCCAGCCACGTCTGCCAGCCTTTGAGCCATATGATGACTCCCTGCCAGAGACCGCAACTTGGCAGGTGGGGCTTGCCAGGACCTATGGTATAGACCTTTTCGTGTATGGATTCTTCTGGTCCCGCGGCAAAAGGGTCTTTCACCAAGCGCTCGATGATGGCTTTCTTGGCTCAGGGGCAGGTTCCCGGTTTCCGTTCGCCCTCATGTGGGCAAACAGAATGCCAAGGGGAGTGCTCCCGGTAAAAAGGCCCAAGGGGCCGGTCATAGACCCTTCCAGGCTAGTCTACACGGATCCTGAGGATTTTGCCTGCCTTATTGACTTCTTGGCCAGGAATTACTTTTCGAGGCCCCATTACTTCAAAATCTCAGGGTGCCCTCTCCTGTCCATATATGACAGCACCTTCTTCATCCGCCAAATGGGCCTTGCACGGTGCCGCCAAGCAATAGATCAGGCGAACAACCACCTCAAGAAATTGGGATTCCCAGGCATCCATCTCATGGCGGTAAACCCTGCCCCTTCCTTCCTTAAAAGCTACCACCTGGCGGGTTTTGACAGCCTCACCCATTATGTGCACCTGCCCCGATGGAAGGGCGAGTACCTGCAGGACTACCAGGAGCTTTCGTGGCTGAGGATCGCCGAGTGGCACGAAACGGCAATAGCCACCCCCCTGCCCTATTTCCCGTCCGTGTCACCAGGTTGGGACGCAACCCCAAGGGCAGCCATGCATGGCGGATTCAAACCGAGGCGTTATCCCTGGTGGCCTGTGGTAACTGGTGAGCATCCAGACCTATTCTGCGAATTTACCAGGGCGGCACTCAGGTTCTCCTGCACCTATTCCAATGCCCATGATCCACTCATCTTTATTGCATCCATGAACGAATGGAGCGAGGGGCACTACCTTGAGCCTGACAAACAGCACGGGACAGGATGGCTGGAGGCAATAAGGTACGCAAGACACGCCTATACCTCCTCATAGAGTCTCAGGATGGCCTTGGGCTCGAATTCAAGGGCCTTGGCGGCGGGATAAAGACCGGCAACAAGCCCCAGGAACATCGAAAGGGCCACTGCCGCCGCCATGGTTGTCAAGGGCAGGTATAATGGCCACTTGGCCAACAACTGCACCGGAATGGCCAACAGGATGGATAGTCCCATCCCGGCCATGGAACCGAAAAGACATATGAACAGGGATTCCAGCAAAAATTGTATGAAGATGTCCTGCTTCCTGGCACCAACCACACGCTTTATGGCGATCTCAAGAAGGCGTTCGTATATGGAAAGGGCCATAATGGCAACGATACCAAGCGCCCCGACACTAAATGCTATGGAGGCCACTATGCGGCTCAGCATGGAAAACAGGTCCAAGGTCTGGGTCGCCGTGCTCTCCAGCTCTTCGTAGGTATTTACTGAAAAATCCCTCTTGCCATGAAGCTTCAACATGAGGGAGGCCACCTCCCTGATCACTGCCTTGTTTGCGGTCTTATCCCGGCTGAGCACTACGGCGCCGTCCAGGTAGTCTACGTTTTCCAGTATGCTCATCCCGGTCGTAAGCGGCACGAATACCATCTGGTCAAAGTCTTCGCCACCAAATGAACCCTTTTCTTCCATCACACCTGTCACCCTGAAGGGTATGCCATTCAGATAAAGGATCTTCCCAAGGGGGTCACCCCTGAAGAATTCGCTCGCTATCTTATGGCCAAGCACCACTACCTTCCTGTATTCCCTCAGGTCGCGCCGGGTTATGAACCTTCCGGCCTCTATATGGAAATCAAGGAGGGTGGCATAATTGGGGGCACAACCGGTGACCGTAAGGCTGGAGGATTTGATTCTGGTCTGGACCTGGACCACAGACTTCTTGTAGCCGCTCACGGCCCTGACCATGGGTATCAAGCGCCGTATTGCCATTATATCCGACGATTTGAGCGTTGTATATTGTGACAACCTGATCTTCATACGCCCCATGGACCTTACTTCGCCAGGGGTGATTATCACCAGAGCGGCACCCAACCTGCCCAGTTCCATCTGGATCTTCCTCCCCATGGCCCCGCTTATACTGTCCATCAGCACCAGTGACAGGACACCTATGGCGATCCCCAACATGGCAGTGGCGGTACGGCGTTTCTCCTGCCTGAAATAGCGAAAGAGTTCGATGAAAGAAACCCGCCTCACAACCTGTTCCTCAATGCCTCTACCGGCCTGTAATCGGCCGCCCTCCTGGCCGGCATTATGGCAGCCATGAGCCCGGTTGCCGTGGCAAAGACCAGGGCAAGCAACAGGGATTCCACAGGATAAACCCTTGGGATTCCCAACATAGGCATGACTAGGTAGATGGAGAGGAATCCTGCACACGCCCCCACAGCGGCACCGGCCAGTGCAATTGCCACGGATTCGGCAAGGAACTGGGCCATGATCGCCTGCCTGTTTGCTCCAAGCGCACGCCTGATGCCGATCTCCCAGGCGCGGACCTTCACGTTAACGAAGAAGATATTGGATAACACGAATCCACCTACGAACAGGGCGACAAGGGATGCTAGCCCCAGATAGATCGAAAGGGTCATGTTGAAGACATTGAGGAACTTTCTGACCATCTCCGGGGTTATCATGACAAAATCCTCCTTGGCGTGACGCCTCAACAGGATGGACCTTGCCTCCTCCACTATGTGCTGATAATCCGTCCCTGGGGCAACCTTGAGCTCTATACCCAGGACCTTTTTGTATTCAGGCTCTATGAACTTGCGGTATGTCTCTATGGGCAGTATGAGCCGGTCGTCAAGACTCATGCCGTTTGGAAGCCTGCCCTTTGAACGGTATACGCCTATGATACGAAAGGACGTGCTGTTGACCTTGAGAAACCTTCCAAGTGGACTTTCGGCCCCAAAGAAGAACCGTGCCAGATCTGGACCGACTATACATACCTTGGCAAATGAGCTGTAATCCGCTGGCCTGAAGGTAATGCCTGTGTCTACCCGGTAATCGAAGGTCTCGAGGAAGGTGGACATAGCCCCCATGACCATGGATTCCCTGGCATTGGAGGCAGAGGTTACGCGATCCATCTTGACCAACAAATAGGCGGCCGTCTCTACCCCCTCTATCCGTCCGAGGTCCTTGAAATCCTTGAGATCCAACTTGTAGCGCAGATGATGTATATCCGTCCTCTTCCCGAAGCCCGAACGGACAAAGATGGTATTTGCCCCCATCATCTCAATGATATGCCTTGCCTTGGAATTACTCCCTTCGATTGCAGCCACTATGAATACCAGGGAGGTGATGCCAAGGGATATGCCCAAAAATGCGAAAAGGGTCCTGGCAGGATTCTGCCACAGGGCCTTCAGGATTGAGGTAATA
>JAJRZR010000084.1 GCA_024275145.1 Deltaproteobacteria bacterium
GTTGATCGACACGACCGGTTTCGTACCGGACCTGATTGTAGGTGTTCCAGTTGGTTTTGTTAATGCAGAAGAGTCCAAGAAACTGTTGGCATCTCAGACCAGGGTACCCTATATAACGGCATTGGGAAGGAAGGGCGGATCACCGGTGGCCGCGGCGATCGTAAACGCACTTGTCAGGCAGATCTAGGTGATATGATCCCGGTAGTTGGGATGATCGATGGATGCTCTCCAGCGCGGGCTGCATTACATGATTTTATGGAGACACACAAGGTGGCCTGACAGACATGAAGATGTACCATGCCCATGGGCCGTATTTTTATGCCATGGAGTGGGGCGTCCAAGGTACGGTCCGCTGGTGTTTTAGATAGGGGCGCTCCGTTAAGATATTCTTAACCCCTGGAACGATATGTTTTCTTTCCAGGGCGCATGCAGGCAAGGCCGGCATGGAAACCGAGAGGGGGGAAGATCCATGTGGAACAATATTGAATGCGCACCCAAGGAGGAAATAGAGGCACTTCAACTAAGGAGGCTCAAGGAAACTGCCCGGCGGGTTTATCACCTTGTGCCATTTTATCGGGAAAGATTCGACGAGGCCGGGATAAAACCAGGGGAAATAAAGTCCCTGGAAGACCTGAAACGCCTGCCGTTTACCACAAAGCAGGATCTCAGGTCCCACTATCCCTTTGGGCTCTTCACGGTTCCCATGGACCAGGTGGTGAGGATACATTCCTCTTCAGGCACCACGGGCAAACCTACGGTCGTGGGTTATACCCGCCATGATATGGAGGTCTGGAAGGAGGTAATGGCAAGGACAATGTCCATGGCCGATGTCGGCCCCGGGGATGTGTGTAACAATGCCTATGGCTACGGTCTATTTACCGGAGGGTTGGGCTTCCATTACGGGGCCGAAAAGGTGGGCGCAGCCGTGGTTCCGGCAAGTGGTGGCTTCACCAAGAGGCAACTGCTGCTCATGAAGGATTTTGGGGCCACAGTTCTCTGCTCCACGCCTTCCTTTGCATTGCACATGGCCGAGGTAGCCAGGGATGAGGGCTACGACCCCAGAAGCGATTTCAATCTGAGGGTAGGCTTTTTTGGTGCAGAGCCTGCATCCCAGGGGCTTCGTGATGCCCTGAGCGATGCATGGGATATACTCTATATTGAGGCCTATGGTCTCTCTGAGATCATTGGACCTGGTGTTGCCGCCGGGTGCCCCCATGGCAATCTCCATGTTTTTGAGGATCATTTCATACCAGAGGTGATTGATCCTGACACAGGCGAGGTGCTCCCATACGGTGAGGAGGGTGAACTGGTGTTTACCACGGTGACGAAGCAGGCCTTGCCAATCATCCGGTATCGTACCAGGGACATTACAAGGTTGCACCAGGAGCCCTGTCCATGTGGCAGGACCATGGTATTCATGGACTCTGTCAAGGGCCGCAGCGATGACATGCTCATAGTCAATGGTGTCAACGTATTTCCTTCCCAGGTAGAGCACGTGCTTACCAAGATGGAGGGCATTACACCTAACTATGTGATAATAGTAGATAAAAAAGGGGTCCTTGATAAACTTGAGGTGTGGGTAGAGGTGGATGAAAACATCTTTGCCGATGGGCTTGGTGCCCTTGAGGAATTAAAGAGAAGGCTTCAGAATGAGATGTTGAACGAGCTTTATATAAATGTGAGGGTAAAGCTCGTCGAGCCCAAGACCCTGGAAAGGAGCATGGGTAAGGCAAAGCGCATCATTGACAAGAGAGAGGCTGAGGGGATGTAAAATGGCTAACAAATTCGCGGTCAAGCAACTGTCCATCTTCCTTGAGAACAGAAGGGGGCGACTCCTTGAGGTTACAAAGACCTTGATGGATGCCCGGATAAATATAAGGGCGCTTTCCATGGCCGAGTCCGCTGAATTCGGGATCCTGCGTCTGGTGGTAAATAACCCTGAAAAGGCCAGAACTGCCCTGTCATCAGGAGGATTTACCATACGAGAACAGGATGTATTTGCCGTTGAGGTGGATGATGAGCCAGGGGGATTCTATGGTGTAGTGAAGATCCTTGCGGAAAGCGATATAAACATCGATTATACCTATGCCTTCGTAGGAGAGTCAAAGAAGGCCGTATTGATCTTCAAGGTCCCGGAGGAACTGCTTCCAAAGGCGGTGTCCGCAATTGAACAGGGTGGGATAAGGCTGGTAGAGCCGATATTTTTTTACAGCTAGGATTTTGAGCCATGAGGACTAAATTCATCTTTGTAACAGGCGGGGTCTTGTCGTCATTGGGCAAGGGCCTTGCATCGGCTGCGCTGGGCGCACTCCTGGAGGCCAGGGGGCTTTCCATAACCCTTCAGAAGCTGGACCCGTACATCAACGTGGATCCCGGGACCATGAATCCCTTTCAGCATGGTGAGGTTTTCGTGACAGACGACGGTGCAGAGACCGACCTGGATCTGGGGCATTATGAACGATATACCCATGCAAAGCTCGGTCAAAGGCACAATTATACGTCAGGGAGGATCTACCACAGCGTCATCACAAAGGAGCGAAGGGGTGATTACCTCGGGGGGACGGTGCAGGTCATCCCGCACGTCACCGACGAGATAAAACAGGCAGTACTTCAGCTTGATGGAGAGGCAGATATTGCCATCATAGAGATAGGCGGCACCATAGGGGATATTGAAGGGTTACCCTTTATAGAGGCCATCCGCCAGCTGCGGGGGGATCTCGGCAGGGAGAATTCCCTTTTTATTCACGTTACTTATGTGCCCTTTATCAAGGCCGCAGGGGAACTGAAGACAAAGCCAACCCAGCACAGTGTCAAAGAGTTGAGATCAATCGGTATCCATCCGGACATACTTCTGTGCCGTACCGAGATGACCCTTTCGCCCAGCATCAAGTCAAAGATAGCGCTATTCTGTGACGTGAAGGAAGACAGGGTTATCACCGCACGGGACGTTGACTGTATCTACGAGGTCCCTTTGCGGTTCCACAAGGAAGGCTTGGATGAAAGGGTGGTCGAGTGCCTTAACATGTGGACCCGTGCCCCGGTACTCACTGCATGGGAAGACCTCATGACCAGGGTGAACGAGCCCCAGCACACGGTGAATATCGCCATGGTTGGTAAGTACGTAAACCTTAGGGAATCCTACAAGAGCCTTAATGAGGCGTTGTTCCACGGAGGGGTTGCCAACCGTGCCGAGGTGGTTATCGATTTCATCAACTCCGAGGAGGTCCGGGGTGAGAGTCTGGAAGAAAGGCTCCAAAAGGCAGACGGGATACTGGTGCCAGGCGGGTTCGGCTCACGCGGCATACCTGGTAAGCTCGAGGCCATAAGCTATGCCAGGCGCAACAATGTCCCGTTCTTCGGGATATGCCTTGGTATGCAGCTTGCGGTAATAGAGTTTGCCAGGGACGTGGCAGGGCTTCCCCTTGCCGACAGCACCGAATTTTCGCCTTCAACTCCTGATCCGGTAATATTCCTCATGAAGGAGTGGTATGATTACCGGACCGACAAGATCCAGCGGCGCGACGAGTCGAGCCAGATGGGGGGCACCATGCGTCTTGGGGCCTATCCATGCCGTCTGCGTCCTGAGAGCAAGGCCTTTCAGGCCTACGGCCAGGAAGAGATCTTTGAACGGCACAGGCACCGGTATGAG
Organism: Deltaproteobacteria bacterium; assembly: GCA_024275145.1. Taxonomy (GTDB): domain Bacteria; phylum Desulfobacterota; class Dissulfuribacteria; order Dissulfuribacterales; family QOAL01; genus S143-34. Next base: position 3,650 of record JAJRZR010000084.1, read on the forward strand.
TTCAACAATTCCTACAGGGACGTCCTAACTGCCGCTGGCCTGATGCTTTCCGGCCTCAGTCCCAATGAAGAACTGGTAGAGATAGTAGAGCTTCCTGAGCATCCCTGGTTCCTTGGATGCCAGTTTCACCCGGAATTCAAGTCAAGGCCCCTTGAACCCCATCCACTCTTCAAGGCCTTTATCCAGGCGGCCCTTGAAAGAAAGCTGAGCATATAGTGTGTTACAAAGGGACCGGCCTGGACCAGGGCAAGTTGTCAGGGCGTGGGCTTCATGAAGTCCAGGTCGTTGTCCGGGCCCTGTACCTGTTTATTCTTTTTGGTTAGTTAAGGATGCGGCTTCGGTAGTGGCATCCGCCCTTTGAGAATGGCAACGAGGCATGGAGATGATAAACATGGCTGGTATTGAGGTGGGTGCTGGTAGGCCCTTGCTTTTGATCGCGGGCCCATGTGTCCTGGACAGTTTGGATACGGCCCTTGAGATTGGCGAATTCATGGCAAGGGCAGCGGAGTCGGCCGGTTTTTCGTACTGTTTCAAGGCCTCATATGACAAGGCCAACAGGACTTCCATCGGTTCCTACCGGGGACCTGGCCTTGAAAAGGGGCTGGAGATGCTTCAAGAGGTCAAGGTGCGTCTTGGTGTCCCTGTCCTTTCAGACGTCCATGATCCCCTTCAGGCGAAGGAGGCAGCTCAAGTGCTTGACTGCATCCAGATTCCGGCCTTCCTCTGCAGGCAAACGGATCTCCTTGTGGCGGCAGCCCGTACCGGACTTCCGGTCAACATCAAAAAGGGCCAGTTTATGGCGCCATGGGACATGAAGTATGCGCTTTCAAAGGTAAAGGAGGCGGGTGGCCGGCAGGTAATGCTGACCGAAAGGGGGGCATGTTTTGGTTACAACAATCTGGTGGTCGATATGCGTTCACTGCCCATAATGAGATCGTTTGACGTGCCGGTAGTATTCGATGCAACCCATAGCGTCCAGTTGCCAGGTGGTGGCCAGGGCTGTTCGGCCGGTCAGAGGGAGTTTGTCCCGGTACTGGCAAGGGCCGCTGTGGCAGCCGGTGTGGATGGGGTTTTCATGGAGGTGTATCCAGATCCTGACAAGGCATTGTGTGACGGCCCGAACAGCCTGGCGTTGGAAGATGCCGCAAGGTTGTTAAGACATCTTTCCAGGATATGGCAGGTGTGCAGGGATGAAACCAATTAATCGAGAGGCCCTTTTACAGAGGGCTAGGGCTGTCCGTCTGTTGATACTGGATGTGGATGGGGTTATGACCGATGGCAGGATCATATATACATCCAGTGGCGAGCAGGTCCAGGCCTTCCACGTCCATGATGGCCTGGGGCTCAAGTTGTTGGCAAGAAGCGGGGTCGGCCTGGCAATTATCAGTTCACGTTCATCCGAGGCCCTTGCGTTGAGATGCCGGGAACTTGGTATAACCAGTGTCTTCCAGGGGATCTGCGACAAGATGGAGGCCTATGAAAAGCTGAAGCATGATATGGGGATCGACGATTCCGAGGCAGGCTACATCGGAGATGATTGGGCAGACCTGCCCCTTTTGAAAAGGGTGGGGTTCCCTGTGGCCGTTAAGAACGCCATGGCACCCCTGGCTGACTATGCGGTATACGTGACCTCTAGGCCCGGTGGCTTCGGTGCCGTGCGGGAGGTGTGCGAATTGATATTGAAGGCAAAGGGCAGGTGGAAAGAGTCCTTCAGCGCCTGATGAAACCGCACAGGGGCAAACCTTGAAAACGTCGTGGATATATATTCTGTGGGGGCTCGTGGCGGTCCTGCTCCTACTGCTTTTCTGGAAACCATGGGGACGGCCCGGCCATTCATCCAATCCTTGGACCGCCGAGTTTGGCCATTTGAAGGCCGATCTTACCCTTGAAGGCGTAAGGTATCAGCGTCACGTAAGAAACAAAAAGCTTTGGTCCTTGAGATCGGATCGGGCCAAGTTGTTTGAGGACAGGGATGTCATGGAATTCGAGGGCATCGACATGACCTTCTATCCCACGGGTGGGGGGCAGATACGGGTAGCCGCTGATTCGGGGACGTATTTCATATCCAGGGATTCCTTGATGGTGCATGGTCACGTGGTGGTACATTCCAGAGACGGGTTTGTGCTCCATACGGCCAGTCTCAATTACAGCCAGGCAAAAATGTCGATCTGGACGCGGGATAGGGTAACCATCAAGAATGTTAATGGGTTGGTACTCAATGGACAGGGCATGAGATATGATCTGAAAAGTGGTAGGCTGTCCGTTGGCAGGCAGTCATCGGTCCTGCCCCAGGATGAGATCGAGCTATAGATCAATGTTTAAAAGAGGTCTCTGCAAGGGTGATCCAAGTGCAAATCCATCGTGAAGTAATGCATGTATGGCCAACGGCCTTGTTGAAACTGGTGTATACCCTGTTGCTCCTGGGAGGTGTGCAGTTTGCCGCCTGCCATGGTGCCTTCGCTGCAAAGGGTGCCCCTGGCAAGCCTGCTCCAGGGGCCATTCACATCAGCAGTGACCATATGGAGGCATCGGAGAAGACAGGAACCGTGACCTTTACCGGTCATGTAGTGGCAAGGAAAGGTGGCCTTACAATATATGCAGATCGGTTGGAGGTCTTCTACGAGAAGAAAAAGGATACCAAGGGGGATAAAAAGAAGAAAAGGGTGCTTCAGAGGATTGTGGCAACCGGACATGTAAAGGTGCTCCAGGCCGGCAAGGTCGGAACCGGGGCCAAGGCCATCTATGATAAGAGACACGAAAGGGTTATATTGTTGGGTGCAGCCCAGGTAACCCAGGGGCCAAACCGGATAAGCGGGGACAGGATAACGCTTTTCCTGAATGAGGACAGAAGTGTTGCCGAGGGTTCGAAACACGAGAAGGTGGAGGCTATAGTCTATCCATCTGAATAATCAGGGAAGAATAGCGTGGCGGTATTGAAGGCGGAGAATCTGCAAAAGAGTTACAAGGGCCGTCCTGTAGTGGACGGCGTCAGTTTGTTTTTGGAAACTTCCCAGATAGTTGGCCTTTTTGGTCCTAATGGTGCTGGAAAGACCACTACCTTTTTTATGATGACAGGGCTTGTGTGCCCTGATAGCGGAAAGGTATTGCTTGATTCCGAGGATGTGACTGCCCTACCCATGCATGAAAGGGCCCGCAGAGGGATAACCTATCTGCCTCAGGAGGCCTCGGTGTTCAGAAAGCTTTCGGTTGCTGACAACGTGAGGATCGTTTTTGAGACAAGGGGCCTCGCTCCTGCTGAGATAAGGAATAAAACAGATGAGCTTCTCGAAGAAATGGGCTTGGCCTACCTGGCTGATCAGAAGGCATATTCCCTTTCGGGCGGTGAAAGGAGGCGTGTGGAGGTCATGAGGGCGCTGGCAACCGACCCGGCCTTCATTCTGCTCGATGAGCCCTTTGCAGGTGTCGATCCCTTGGCCATTGCAGATTTAAAAGGAATTATTTCAGGGCTAAAAGAGAGAGGGATAGGAATTTTTCTATCGGATCACAACGTTAGGGAAACCTTGACTGTATGTGACAGCGCATATATTGTTAGTTCAGGAAAGGTAATCGAACAAGGAGATCCGGAACATATCGCGACCAGTTCCATAGCAAGAAAAATATACCTAGGAGATGATTTTAAGCTTTAGTAACAGTATATGGCACTAGAACTTCGCCAAAATCTCAAACTGGCCCAGCAGCTTGTAATGACACCACAGCTGCAACAGGCCATCAAACTTCTCCAGCTTTCCCGCATTGAATTAATAGAGACGATAAATCAGGAACTAGAATCCAATCCTGTACTCGAAGAGGGTGCGGCTGAGGAAAAGACTCCAGCGGGGGATGCAGAGCGTTTGAAGCCACGGGAAGAAGAGGGGACATGGGGTGAGGAATCCATGCCTGCTCTGGCCTCGTCGGAGGATGAGAAGACCCCTTGGGAGAAACAGGCCCTGCAGGAAGTAAATTGGCAGGACTTTTGGGATGACGACCACAAGAGCCAGCTTCCATCGTATTCATTTGAGCAGAAAGAGGCCCCTAACTATGAGAACATACTGACCAGGACCTCCGATCTTACGGACCACCTCATGTGGCAGCTCCAGATGGCGCGGTTGTCCGATCAGGAGAGGCAGATTGGGGCATTGATAATAGGCAACCTCAACAATAACGGCTATCTCAAGGCCACGGTCGAAGAGATCGCCAAGGAAGCCGGATGTGGGGTAGAAGACGTTGAAAGGGTGCTCAAGAGGGTCCAGGAGTTCGATCCTGTGGGCGTGGCAGCCAGGGACTTGCGGGAATGTCTTCTTATTCAGGTGGATCATCTCGAGATCAAGGAACCACTTGTAAGGGAACTAATAAGCGAGCATCTGCACCATATAGAATTGCATAATTATCAGGCCATGGCAAAGGCCACGGGCTACTCCGTGGAGGATGTGGCCAAGGCCATTGAGATCATAACCAATCTTGAGCCCAGGCCCGGCAGTTCTTTTGGTAGTGAGGATATCCATTACATAGTGCCGGATATATACGTATACAAGGTGGACGATGAGTACGTGGTATCCCTGAATGACGAGGGAATGCCTACGCTCAAGATCAGCTCCTTCTACCGGGATGCCATAAAAAATGGCGGTACGCTTGGCCCTGCGAAGGAGTTCATTCAGGACAAATTGAAGTCTGCCCTGTGGCTCATGCGGAGTATACAACAGAGGAAGAAGACCATATTTAAGGTCACACAAAGTATCGTAAAGTTCCAGAAGGATTTCCTCGATAAGGGTATCGCATACCTGAAGCCGTTGATACTCAAGGATGTGGCAGAGGATGTCGGCATGCACGAGTCCACTATAAGCCGTGTAACAACCAACAAGTATGTGCATACGCCCCAGGGGATATTCGAATTGAAATTTTTCTTTAGTTCCGGCCTTCCACGCGGCAATGGTGGTGCCCACGTTGCCACCCACAGCGTGAAGGATCGCATAAGGAAGCTGATAGAATCAGAGGATCCAACAAAGCCTTACAGCGACAAACAGATCATGGAGATTCTGGCAAAGGACAGCATCAAGATCGCACGGAGAACAGTGGCCAAGTACAGAGATGTCATGGGAATTCTGCCGTCGAGCCGCCGTAAGCGTCCCAAAATGAAATAATTACGTCTTATAATGAACCCAGGGAGGATATCTATGAGGGTAAATGTGACCTTCAGGCATACCGATCATTCGGATGAACTCAGGGAATATGCGGAAAATCGTCTCAAAAAGCTGAAAAAGTATAGTGATGGTCCCATGGTGGTCAATGTGGTTTTATCCGTAGAAAAATTCAGGAACATAGCCGAAGTAGTGGTAACCGGGGACGGGATAAGGGCAGCGGCCAAGGAGGAACAGGATGACATGAAGGCCGCCATTGATCTGCTCTCGGACAAGATAGAAAGGCAGCTCAGGAAATTTCGGGGAAAAATCCGTAGCAAGAGGGGGGCGCAGGGCCAGGAGGGTACGGCAGAAGGGCCTGGACAGGAGGTGGATGAGTCCTTTCAGGTAATCAGGGTGGAAAAGATGGATTCCAAGCCCATGTCACCTGATGAGGCGGTGGATCAATTGACCATACTCGGGAGGAGTTTTCTGGTTTTTCGCAACGCCCAAACCAATGAGATCAATGTCCTGTATTGGCGCAAGGACGGAACCCTCGGACTTATTGAGCCATAACCAATTGAGAATATTAGATTATATTTGCAAGGATTGCATTTCTATCAACTTTAAGGCCGCTTCCAAGGACGATGTTTTAGATAATTTGGCGAAAAAGGCAGCGGATGTCGATTCTTCCCTTTCTGCAGTAACTGTCTACCGGGTTTTGAGGGATAGAGAGGAGCTGGGTAGTACAGGGATTGGTGGTGGCGTTGCCATTCCGCATGGCAAACTGCCCGGGCTCGAGCGGATGATAATAATCGTTGCTGTCTCACCGGAAGGTGTGCCCTTCGACGCTGTGGATAAGATGCCGGTCAAGGTGATTTTTTTGCTGCTTGCCCCGGATGATTCGGCCACCGTATATCTTAAGGTGCTGGCGCGGATATCCAGGTTCCTGAAGATACCGGGTGCCGTGGAAGGGTTGATAGGGGCAAGTAACCAGCAAGAGGTGCGCGGGATCATTGAGACCCTGGATGACAGGTTGTAGTGAGAAAATGCCGACTGACATCGACACCAGGATTGAGACCCCTTTAAAACGATCGGGCTCATATGGGTCCGTTTCAGGTTAGAAGATCAGGCTACGGTTCACTGGTGCCCGGGAATTCAAAACACAGAAAGGTCCAGACCGTCATAATAACTGGCATGTCTGGTTCCGGTAAGAGCACGGCCCTTAAGGCCTTCGAAGATATGGGCTATTTTTGTGTGGACAATCTGCCCATCGCCCTTCTTCCGGAGTTTTTGTCCCTTACGGAAAATGCCTCCCGCAATCCAACCAAGGTGGCCCTGGTAATGGATGTGCGGGAGGAGAGCTTTCTGGATCAATACCGTTCCATCTTCACCCAGATTGCCGACAGCGGTTTCCATCTTGAGATACTTTTCCTTGATTCCAAGGATGATGTCATTATTCAGAGATTCAGCCAGACCCGCAGGAAACATCCCCTGTTACCTAGGGGTGACATAAAGGAGGGTATAAGGCTAGAGAGGGAAAGGATGAGAGGGCTCAAGGAGGTGGCGGACAAGGTGCTTGATTCCTCGGATTTCAACGTCCACCAGATGAAGAGGACCATCTTTAACCTCTACTCCCCCAGGCACAGGCTGGATAAGCTGGTGATACATCTGCTATCGTTCGGTTTTAAATACGGAGTCCCTGCAGATGCCAACCTGGTCTTTGATGTGAGGTTTCTGCCAAATCCATATTTTCAACCAGGGCTTCGAGCGCTCAGTGGGTGTGACGAGAAGGTGAAAAGCTTCGTGTTAAGCAACGATGATTCAAGGCAATTCATGATACATGCCAGAAATCTTTTAGAGTACCTGGTTCCACAATATAAGAAAGAAGGTAAGTCTTACCTTGTGATTGCGGTTGGATGTACAGGCGGAAGACACAGGAGTGTATCCATCATCGAGTGGTTGAAAGATATGTTTGCCGAGGCCGGTGAAGAGGTTATCGTTACACACAGAGATCTCAACTTGGAGGGTTGATTGATGGTTGGAGTGGTGCTTGCGGCCCATGGAAGGCTGGCAGAGGAGTTGTTGCAGACTACTGTGTTCATAGTGGGTGAAATGCCCCAAATAGAGGCACTCACGATAGACCCGTCCCGTCACATCAAGGAGATCCAGGCCGATATAAAGAAGGCCATAAAAAAGGTGGATTCCGGTCATGGGGTCTTGGTTTTGACCGATATGTTCGGGGGAACCCCTGCCAACATGACCCTTTCATTCCTTGAGGAAAACAGGGTCGAGGTGATTACCGGGATGAATCTTCCGATGTTGATCAAGTTGTCTCAATGCAGGGACAAGGGTCAAGGCCTGGAGGAAGTGGCGCACGCGGTAGTATCATATGGCCGGAAAAGTATAAATCAGGCCACCGCCATACTGAGGCGCTGACCTTTTTGCCTTTTCATGTCCTGTCGTATCTCCGTTCCACCAGGCCTGGAAGATTATCGTGTCCATCCCCTTTGCATACTGGAGAGGGCCTGGCCTGCACATGCGGTCAAGATGGAGGAGATAGAGAAGCTTTCCCACAGGGCACCTTGGTCCCTTGCAGGTTTCCTAGACGAGATGGCACACAGGGCGCAAGGGTCTCGTGTATGGTTGTCGGTGGCCAGGCA
>JAJRZR010000085.1 GCA_024275145.1 Deltaproteobacteria bacterium
ATTGGGAATTTTTTGCCGTGCCATACCCGAATAGTGGCACCGAGGTGTTTATTGATTGACATGACATGAAACGATAAGATAGAAAGGTAATAGGAGAATTAAGATGAAAATTTATACAGACCTGCCAAACGTTCCCGTCACGTCTAAGCAGAAACAGCGGGTAGGCAATGTCGCTTCGAAAGCCGGAAATACATTTGCCGAAAGCCTGCGTGGGGCCATGAATTCTGTTCATGAATCAACTGATTCACCCCAAACGGCTGCCTTGCACCGTGTAACGGCAACCACGCAGACCCGGTTACAGACCGAGGCCATGACTATAGGTGAACAGGCGTTATCCTTGATAGAACACCTCTATACACGATTGGACAATCATGAGACCTCACAAGGGTTACTGGACACTATTGCATCAGGCCTGTCAGATCAGGTGGAACGGCTTCGGGCAATCAGGGATAGCCTGGAGGAAGGGGACCCTCTCAAACAAATGATTGAACAGATCGGAATACTTAGTGCAGTGGAATCCGCCAAGATCAACCGTGGCAATTATTCATCATAAGGGTATCTCCAGACCTTCTGCGGCACGTATATTCGATGTCGCACACCCCAGAGGATGAAAACACGGCCAAGGGCAAGATGCACTTTCACGATGGAAATCAGCAAGTATATTTAGGCAAGTATATGAACTCAAATTATGCACTTCAAATGCCGAATGAAAATACTATTTCTTTCATTTAAGGCGGTTATGACTATTTTGAGACACATAAACATTCGCTCAAAAGGTACTTTGAAATCAACCCAAAGATGTTCGGCATTTGAAGTACGTTAAAAGAAATAACCATGGGCATATTGTTGATATTTCGGTAAACGGATAGTCCGTATATCGGGGGGAAACGATCTTTTTCAGGTTATCCACGATGAAAGGTGACAATGACTGAGGATAAGAAGAAACGTATCTTAATCGTAGAAGATGATCCTGAGGTCCGGAGTATGCTGGAGGACTATCTGTCCTATTTGAACTACGCAACCGATGTCGCAGCGGATGGCCTGGAGGGACTCAGGAAGATAAAAGAACAGGATTATCACCTTGTCATCACGGACATAGCCATGCCATACGTCAGTGGTATCGGGATCATTTCCATATTGAAACAGGAACATCCAGATGTCCCTGTCATTGCCATCACTGGATATGGCTATCATGCCGAGGAGCTTGCCCATGAAAAAAAGGCCGATCGCATCATTGGTAAACCGTTCGACATTCAAGAACTGAAAAATGCCATAGAAGAACTCCTTACCTGAAATCACCTCCCTTGCGCTCCATCCCTATAAGTCCGTCCGACAAATCAAGGACTAGGGAGGACTCACCCCCGCCTCCATCCAGTGCCCGCTGCACTCTCCAGGGTTCCATTCGCCCGCTTTGCCGCTTGCACAGTTGCCGCATGACAGGTTATAAGAGACCTCTGAAAAAACTTCCTCTTTTACACGATGGCTGTTTACTCATCGGCAAAAACGCCCCATCTGCCCGGCATGATGTGTTTTTTAGCCTCGCCGACGCCTTAGTCTCGAACAAAACAGTCGTTTTACAGAGGCCTGAAGTATAAGTTATGAATCTTGTTCAGCCTACTGCATGTGAAGGCTGTTTCCATATCCAGGACTGCGGCATCGTAACAAACAGTCCACACGAAAGTTGTTACCCGACCCGTTCGCGTGGATTTTGACCTGTATAACTCACAACATGGCAAATCTGGTAAGAACCCATTGTCATCATGAAATCGATATTCGTAATCCCTTGTAGGTAAGAATTAATCATGAAATCCTTGAAACATGCCATCAAAAACTGACAAAAAAATACCACCATACATATCCGTAATCGTGCCTGTCTATAACGAGGCACTCAACCTGTCACCCCTGGTTGACCGACTGCTCCATAGCCTGAGGCCAATGGGCAAGCCTTTTGAAATCATCCTTGTCGATGACGGGAGCACAGATGAAGGGCCCCAGATCCTGCGGGACATCAAGGCCAAGGTACCTGAACTCAAGGTAGTGCTCTTCAGACGCAATTTTGGTCAAAGCGCTGCCATGACCGCTGGATTCGACTATGCCAAAGGAAATATAGTAATATCTATGGATGGTGATCTTCAAAATGATCCCAGGGACATCCCCCGCCTGGTGGCCAAGCTCGAAGAAGGATACGACGTAGTCAGCGGCTGGAGGAAAAACCGTAAGGACCCCTTCATATCCAGGAAACTGCCGTCGGTTATAGCCAATTGGATCATAGGAAGATCCACCGGCGTAAGGCTCCATGATTACGGATGCTCCCTCAAGGCATACCGCAAGGAGGTGGCCAAGAACCTCCTCCTTTATGGTGAGCTGCATCGGTTCATCCCGGTACTGGCCAGCCTGTACGGGGCAAACATCGCCGAGGTGGTTGTAGATCACCACCCCAGGGCCAAGGGAAAGAGTAAGTATGGCATTGGGAGGACATACAGGGTGATTCTTGACCTTCTGCTGATGCTATTCTTCCAAAAATTCGCCACTAGGCCCCTACAGTTCTTCGGCCTCTCAGGGGGGCTGTTCCTCGCCTCTGGCATATTGATCGAGACCTACCTGACATTCCTTAAAATCTTTCTTGGCCAGGATATAGGCAACCGTCCCCTGCTGCTAATGGGGGCGCTGTTCATAATATGTGGCCTAGTACTGGCAGGAATCGGCCTGTTGGCAGAACTGGTGATAAGGACCTACTATGAATCCACGGGCAAGAGGATCTATACGGTAAGGGAGGTCCTTGATTGAAGCTACGGCTAAAGGCCACCATAAAGGCCTTGTTGAGAATTGGTATCAGCCTTGGGCTCCTTGCCTGGCTGGTATCCCGTACAGACCCAAGGGGAATAATGGATGCCATACTGAATCTATCTCCCCTGATATGGGCCCTAGCCTTCTTGATGTATCTCGTCTCCCAGATTGTCAGCAGCCTCAGATGGTACTTCCTGGCCCACGCCCTGGGATTTGGAGGGGCCTGGCTCATGTATCTGAAATATTACTTTGTAGGGATGTATTTCAACCTCTTCCTTCCCACGAGCGTGGGTGGTGACGTATTGAAGGTGATATTTCTTTCGAGGGGAACACCCAATAAACTTAGGGCCACCTACAGCATCCTTTCCGACAGGCTCTTCGGATTGGCCGCCATGTTTATCCTGGGGGCAGGGGCAGCCTTTCTCACTCCCAGTGTACTGCCATCCTATTATCGTTCAATTCTCTATATGGCAGGAGGCGGCTCTGTTGTACTCCTTCTGTTCTTGCCGCTCGTACACAAGGTCATCAGCAAACTCCTGCCGGTCGTGGGGCAAAGGATCTCGATCATCCTGGCCTTCTGGAGACAGCCAAAGGCACTGTTTGCCGGCATAGGGCTCTCCCTGGTACTTCAATCACTTGGGATGGGAGCTGTAAGCCTGCTGGCAATAGACATGGGGCTTCCACTCCCTCCAGCCTTCTACTTCGCCGCATTTCCCCTGGTGGCAATCATAACACTTCTTCCGATCAGCTTTAATGGTATAGGTGTCCGGGAGGGTGGTTTCATCTACTTTCTTGGCCTAAAGGGAGTGTCTTCCAGTCAGGCCATTACCCTGAGCCTGTGTTTTTTTGCAATCCAGGTCTCTGCCAGCCTCATTGGCGGACTTGCGTATGCCGCAGGTTTTCACAAACAGGTGATAACAACAACTGAGGACAACGGGCAGTAAGTTCATGTCTCTTTCACACGAGCTGGATCGGATAAATTACGGAAGAGACAGGGCATTCTGGTTCCTGTTGGTCGCCCTGTTGGCATGGCGCCTGTTATATCTCCTGGTCGTACCCCTGGATCTATCCCCTGACGAAGCCTATTACTGGGACTGGTCCCGTCACCTTGATTGGGGTTACTACAGTAAGCCTCCCATGGTGGCTTGGTTGATTGGCCTGTCCACTTCCATCTTTGGGAACAATGAATTCGGTGTCAGAATGCCTGCGGCTCTACTTGGTACATGCGCGTTGGTACCTATTTTTCTGATAGGTAAAGGGATTTTCTGCCACAAGACCGGTTTTTTTTCTGCAATCGTGGTGGCTGCCTCCCCAGCCGCCTGCGTAGGGGCAATGATCATGACCATAGACGCCCCCTTGTTGTTCTTTTGGGCCGTCTCCGTGCTCTTCCTTTTTTACGCAATGGAACCGGATGACTACTCCAGGAAAAGCGGAGGGGTTCCCAGGCGCCTCGCACCTGGAAAATACTGGTGGTATCTTACCGGACTGACAGCGGGCCTTGGACTACTGAGCAAACAGACCATGCTTGCATTCTGGCCCGTGGCCTTTCTCGTGCTGGCTGCCAGCCACTCCAAGAGACATCTCCTGAAAACCATGGGGCCCTACATCGCCCTTCTGATCTCCATCCTGGCCACGGTTCCGGTGCTCATTTGGAACTGGCATCACCAGTGGATCACCTTTCAACATACGGCCCATCACTTCAAGGGGATAAACGCAACGGCCGGCCTTCACTTTGAAACCTTTCTCAGGTTCGTGCTGTCCCAAATAGGTCTTATATCCCCGATCACTTGGTCCCTGATGATGCTAAGCGGTGCCCTCGGGCTTGTGGTATGGGCACGATGCATACTGTCCAAAAATCCCAAGCCAGGGGGGCAAAATATCCCTTTGCTTACCGGGTTGGGCCCAGCACTTTTCTTCCTGGTAATGATCCTGAGTCTTCGCCAACAGGTAAATGCCAACTGGCCCGCCCCATTCTATCTGACATCGGCTGTCTTGGTATCGGCCTGGGCGCTGGGCCATTTCCCTGTATACGGCGCAACCGCACGGCTCAGGATCCTCTTAAGGCCCGGCCTAGTCCTGGGGGCAGCCATGGCCGTTTTTCTATACCTCGTGCCCTTGCTCCTGCCTGCCTTGCACCTCAATGGCACCGGATTCGATCCCACGGTGCGCCTGAGGGGCTGGCATGAACTTGGGACCGATGTGGGCAAGATCCTTGAAGACATGCCCAGGCCAGAAAAGACCTTTATCCTGGCCGGTAAAAGACAAATAGTCAGTGAGCTCGCATTTTACGTTCCTGGAACCCCTCGTGTCTACAGATGGCACCATAAAGGTGGGGCCAGGGCTGTAACCAGCCAGTACGAGATATGGGGTTCTCCACTTGACAAGACCGGTTGGGACTGCCTGTTCATCTCGAAGGGAGAACGTAAGCCGCCCGGGGAGCTGGTGAAATCCTTCGAAAAAATGACCCTGGCAAGGATAATCCAAATACCCCTTGGCAATAATCGATCAAGATCCTTCAGGGTCTATTATTTGAAAAACCTTATCCGCTGGCCGGGATAACAATCGTCCAGGAGGCATTCAAAAATCCATGCCCATACTGCACTTTATAACCAATCTCGACAGAGAGCTCCTGCTGGCAATAAATGGTTCCAGGACACCCGTATTTGACTGGTTGATGCCTATTCTTTCCGATTTTAACAAGGTGGCGCCTGCCCTTGCCATCCTGATTGCCTGGAGGCTATGGAAGGGCAACAATTATGAAAGAATCATGTGGATAGGGGTAGTTGCCGCCGTTCTTATCGGTGATATGCTCTGCGCAAGGATCTTAAAGCCCCTTGTAGCAAGACCAAGGCCCTTTATCGTCACAGATGGCATCCACCTTTACAAAAAGGGCGAGTGGCTACTTACTACGCCCGGAGTGCGTGCCCATTTGGCAGCAAGTATGTCCTGGCCATCTTGTCATGCGGTAAACGCATGGACGGCTGCTGGCTTTATACTTCGTTATTCAAGGGTATGGGGGATATTCCTTGCCACGATCGCCCTTGGTATCTCTTATTCCAGGGTATATCTCGGGGTCCATTATCCCCTTGATGTAATATGCGGGGGAATCATTGGTATCTTGTGGGGATGGCTTGCAGCAGCATCACTCAGACGGACCTTTTCTGCGGACAAGGACATTGTCGGAACGTCCAAGCCTCATCAGGCTTGAGGCGCTTCCGCGGTTTACGGCAATCTCTAGCAGGCCCAGGCTGCCTTCCAGGGCCAGCGGCGCACCCGGCGGCACATCACTATAGGTGCTTGCCAGTGGTATGTGCCTTCCACCCGCCTCCACCACCAGAAATTTCCCAGGAATCCACCTACTGTCGGCAGGCACCAGCCTCTTTAGAAGATCCCATGGGATGTCCGTAACCAGGTTGCCGAACACATCCTTGTATATGACCCTGCCCTGTATCCTGTCAGCCAGAGTTACAGGGTTAAACCACTCCAACAGTTCTATATCCTTGCATACGGGACCAAACATACTGGTACTTACACCAGCACTGATATGGGCGGCAACCGGTCCGAATATATCCCTGGCATGGAAGGTGTTACTGACTGGATGCCTGAAATAGGAAGAATTTTTTATTTCAACGCACCTGTGCTCCCTGTTATCCTTTATGACTCCAGTGAGGATACCATTGTCAGGGGCCACGAAACGATATGACCTTGTTTCGAGTACAAGGGCTCGACGGCTGGAGCCAACACCAGGATCAACCACTGCCAGGAAGACCGTTCCGACCGGGAAGGCCCTATAGGCGCCCCACAGGTGCATTGCTCCACAGAATACGTCTTGGGATGGAACCTGGTGGGTAAGGTCCACGATCCGTACCTGGGAATTTATTCCAAGAATTACGCCTTTTACCGTACCTACATAGGGATCTTTCAGACCGAAATCACTCAAAAAGGCCAATATGCCCAAGGCCGTTCACCACCTAGAATATGTCCGTTGATTCCACCGGCACCGTTCCATCGTCCTCATACTCCTCGATGAGTTCGTTCCACCAGGCAGGCAGTGCGAATGACGCCTTGTGCACCGCAGGTGTATAATAACGGCCGCTATACGTAGAAGAAGGAAGGGCCAGACCCTGTCCGTCCTTGGTGGCCGCCACGAAGGCCATCTCGTCTCCATAGGTTGGTACAGGGGCCCTATAAACCTCAACCCGTGGCAGGATCTCTGCAAATCTCTTGATCACAAAGGGCATGAGCTTTGGCATGGTAAGCGGGATACCCGATTGCCTGACAACCACACCTGAGTCAGACAGACACGCAGCCAGATCTTCATGGAATGGCCGTTCGAACAGTACGACCGCCGGCCCCAATGGATCGGTGGAATCCAAAATTATGAGATCGAATCGCTCTCCCCTGGCCCTGGCCTCCCTGAGAAACTCTGCACCGTCCCCGATGACAAGCTCCACCCTGGGATCGCGCCAATCGCCGCATATCCCCGGAAGGTACTTACGGCTGGCCCGCAGGACCGCCTCGTCCAATTCCACATGCACAATCCTTTTTATATCACTGTACCTGAGGACCTCTCTGAGTGCCCCGCCATCACCCCCCCCGATGATCAGGACCGATTCTGTAGTTGTCCGGCGCCCGAGTATAGGGACGTGGACCATCATCTCGTGATAGATAAACTCGTCACGCTCGGTAAGCTGTACAACTCCGCTCAGGACCAGGACCTTGCCCCACAAGGGTGTATCAAAGATAAACATGTCCTGAAATGGTGTGCGCTCCTCGTACAGCAGTTCAACCTCGTACCCGTGGGAAAACCCAGGCCCGACTCTCTCGGACCACCAATAGTCAGTCAAGTGTCTTCAGCCTCCAATAGCTGGCCCCTGGTAAGTTCCATTACATGGACATATACTGGCCGGATCCGATTCTTCATTCTCTCCAGCACCTCGTAGGCATCCTCATTGCCCCTGGCATAGATATCAACAGCCGCATATTCCTTCTCAGGCCAGGTATGAATCAGCACGTGGGCGAGAGGGCTGCTCGCCGTACCTGAAACCCCGTAGGGGTTAAACTGGTGTACACGCACCTCTGTCTGGGTGGAATTGCAGCCATCAGACAAAGGGCCCGTACAGTCCAGGGCCTTACTGATAATTCTGGCATCAGCCAGTATTGCAAAGGGGGCCCGCCACATCTCCACAAGAAGGTGCGTTCCCATACCAATACCCACCCCCCCTGCTGCAGGGCTGTGCCTTCCACTTGGCTCAAGCATTCTATGATTTGTGGTGGAAAAGGCTAGAGTCATGGCCGGCCTCCTAAAAAACAATATGTACCAGACACACAGAGAGCTCTTTGACTCAAAAAAACCGGCCAAAGAGCCCTCGAAGTAAAAAGTCACTCCAGATAACCAACTGGTCGGAGGACCGCTTTTCTTAAATGGTCGGGACGAGAGGATTTGAACCTCCGACCCCCTGAACCCCATTCAGGTGCGCTGCCAGACTGCGCTACGTCCCGTTTGAATAGCTAAGGCAATAAAAAATACATCCTTTGACTGGGCTCCGTTAACATTTTTTTTGAAGGCCGTCAAGAAAATACAGCCTGTTAAACCTTCCTCCCGATACATGTACACACGGCCCTGATGCAGGATGTATTTGAACGATATACTAGTTAAAAATGACTGCCCTGTCCAGGAGCTTATGATTCCTTTGGCTGATGCCGAAATAAATAAACATGAACGTGTCTGCCAAACGGGATAAGGGCTATTCCTATGCTTCATGCCCTGACCGCTAAACCAAGAACCTCGATGTCAACAAGGAGGAATACATCATGAAATTTGAAGGCATACAGGGGAAGATAGGTGGAATCCTGTTACTGCTCCTTCTGGTCAATATAACCGTTGTTCTCACGACCTTCTGGTGGCTGTCGGCACAGGAAGAAGACAGCATCTACGTGGACATCGCGGGTAAAGAAAGAATGCTTTCCCAAAAGATGACCAAAGAGGCATTGCTGTTTTCAACGCGTAGAAGCGAGCAGCTGCGTAAGGACCTGGAGGATACAGCCCATCTATTTGAGAAGAATCTCAATGCCCTGAAAAATGGCAACCCCGCCGTGGGCCTTGCCCCTACGAAAGATGCAACCATCCTAGAGAAACTTGCAACGCTGCGCTCAATGTGGCGCCCCTTTCACGAGAAGATTGATGTCATCCTGTCATCGGACGGCGCAGGCCCTGAAGCAGCCTCAGCACTGAATTTCGTAAAAAATAACAATCTAAAACTTCTCAAGCAGGCAAACGACGTAACCCAGGCCTATAAAATGCTGGCGGTAAACTCCGTGGCAAGGCTCAAGGTCCTTGAGCTGATAATGCTGGCAGCAGCGATTTTCATATTTGGGTTCGGCGCATGGCTGGTACATGCCCAGGTGCTCGGGCCTCTGAACAAGCTCCTTCCAGTCATTGAACAGATTGCACGGGGGGAGCTTTCCGCAAGGGCAACGGTGAACATAGGGGGAGAACTCGGGCGGCTTGCCAACGCGGTAAACGACTGCGGTGAAAAACTCAAGGACATGGTACATGAAATCCAGGCGGACTCCGACAAGATAAAGGCATCCTCTGCCGAACTCAACTCGGTAAGCACTGAGGTCTCATCAGGCACCTCGGAAATGAGCGAGTTGGTGGATCGTGTATCACAGGCCGCTGCCAACGTAGGCGACAAGATACGGGCGGTTGCCCAGGCATCCCAAGAGCTTACCGCCGCCACTACCGAGATCGCACAGAGTGTTACCCAAACTGCATCCATCACAAACGAGGCACAGCAAAAGGCCACCTCGGCAAACGAAGTGATTCAACGCCTTGGGGAAAGCTCCAACAAGATAGGCAGCATTATCCAGGTAATCAACACCATTGCCGAACAAACCAACCTTCTGGCGCTCAATGCCACCATAGAGGCCGCAAGGGCAGGAGAGGCAGGCAAGGGTTTTGCAGTGGTTGCCAACGAAATAAAGGAACTTGCCCGTCAAACAGGGGAGGCCACCGAAGAGATCACCAACATGATCGAAACGATACAGGGGGAAACCGATGGTGCCGTAAGTTCTGTAGAAGAGATTACCGGTATAGTTGGCCAGGTAAACGACCTTGCCAATACCATTGCATCGGCCGCTGAGGAACAAACTGCCACGGTTTCCGAGATCAGCATGAACATGGAGGATGCATCCCAGGAGGTGGAAGGGGTACGGGCCAAGACGAGTGAAACAGCTGAGTTGGCCCACTCGGTGGCCAATATTGCGGAGAAGACCGCACAATCCGCGCAGAATTTGTCACTTCTGGCGGAAAATCTTCAGGCCTTGACGAACAATTTCAAGACATCCTGATTGATTCTGCGTACAGCTGTGGTCCCATTAAAAAACAAGGGCGGGATATGTTCCCGCCCATTTTCTGGCAGGGCATCGAGCCCCGCCAGCGATGTGGTTTCCCTGCATGCCTTTAATGTTCGGTTGGACTGCCAAAGGCCATACACCTTTTTCTTTTCGCCTCAGGACATCCTACGATCTCATGGCAAGAGGTAAACATCAGTATCCTCTTTATGCCGGCGATACTGATGCCATGATCGTGGATCATATTACGTAGACAAGCTATCCATTGGATATCGTTAAGAGAAAAATAGCGCCTGCCCGCCTTTGTAAAGGGCCTTATCAGTCCCTCTTTTTCATAGATCCTGAGAGTCCTGGGATGGACTTCCAGAATATTGGCCGCTGTCCCTATGGAAAACATGGGTTTTTCTGGATCGATCCCGTCAAATCCCGTGGCATTTTCTGCAGGATAGGAAGCCGGAAGTGCCATTGGATCGAACTTGGATCTGCCTATCTTGTTCTTATGTATTTCCATGACGTCCCCCTGTCTTTGCTTTCAGATCTTGACTGGAGGTGGGCCTTTCATTGTCCAGGCCCGCCCCCGTCCATTCTCGTTTGGATGAAGTGAACGGTTTCGCTCAGATACTATTCATGCCAGCTAGCACCGAACACCCTTCCAAAGATCCTTTCTCCAAGCAAGAAGCCGGCAACCGTGAGAGATATTCCTCCGAGGACCACCATGAGTTCCCCGGCAGAAGGTACATAACCCAGATAACTTGGCAGGTGATCCCATCCATAGAAGACCGGAACCTGCTCGCCCCCCACAACAAGGTCATATCTTTGGAAGAAGGCACCGACGAGGGCCATGAGCGCGGCTGCAGAAAGGGCTGACATGTTTTTCATCTGGGTACCTACCAGGAGGAACAATGGGAGAACCAGACCAAGAATCACCTCGAACACCCAGAAGTTTATGGACATTGGACCTGTTAAAAGGTTCATAGCAGCTATCTTGGCCATCTCCGTACCACCTGTAAAGAAGGAAACGAACCGCCATATTGTCGCAACGATCACCAGGAATATGGTGAGCGCCAGGATCTTTCCTGCACTCCTCACACCGTTGGCAGAACCTTCATCCAGGCTGCGACCCCGCATCCTTGCAGAGATATTGGTGAAGAGTATAAGAGCAGCCGAGCCGGTCAGGAAGGCTGAGCAGAGGAAATATACCGGTAGCTGGGCCCCGTACCAGAATGGACGGGCCGACAAGGTGGCAAAGACCGCTCCAAGATTGGTATTCGCCCCGACCTCTGCCAAGGCACCAAGTACGCCGATAGCCAGGGCAGCGCCCCAACGCCTGGTCAGGATCGCATAGAATTCAAGAAGCATACACCCAACTGCCAAGCCATACAGTGTCCCCATCCACCATATATTAGATGTAAGGTTAGGGGATATCACGTTATATAGTAACATCCTCCAGGGATTTTCCAGTTCAAGTCCTATGACAGAGAATGCTGAAAATATCGTGATTATGGATAGATAGACCGCCCGGTTGCCCAGCGGGGCCAAAGGGGTCCCACCGAAGGCATGCCCAATTGCTGCAAGGAGAACCAACCCTGTGGAGGTAATGGCAAAAAAGGCATAGGTGGAAATCAATACCCCCCAGGGCACCATTCTCGTAATCCCGTAGACGTGCTGATGGCCTGCAAAAAAGGCGTAGACGCCCACTCCCAGGCCCAATACTGTGAACAAGATCGCCGCAGCGGTTGCCATATTTATATTAGGTTTTACTACTGCTGGATCGGAAAATACGGAAACGGATATATTGCTAGCCATTTTTTTGTCCTCCCTAAGCAAAGGTTCATCCTGCCTGCCAATGCGAACCGCCAAAGATTAAACTCTATACCCCTGCCGGTTCGTCTACATCCACCTCCGAGGCAAGTGAAAAGACCGCAAAGAGGGCCGGTACGGCCGCAAATGGTCCCATGATCAGAAACAGTAGGAACGATATCGAGAACCATACGGCCTCACTCAACCTTGAGGCCTCTGCACTGTCCTTGGCGGTCTTCTTTGTGAATCTATTGGTGGGCCTGTTGATATTTATTTTTTCAGCCAAAAGGGTCAGGGCACTCATTTTTTCCTCCTTTCATGCCTTTAAAGGCACTGATCTACCTGTATCAGGGATCTTGTAGGTCGTTACTAAACCTCTTTCTCCGAGCCGCCACTCGGATAAAGAGTCTAAATGGTTTGATGTTCCGTCAGGTTTGAAAAGAAGGCCGCCACCTTCCATTCAGATTTTTGGGAACCCCGTTTGCCTCTCTCACCTCCTTATTGTTTTTCTCATCCGTTTGAGGTCTGTGTCCTTTTGAAAAGGATATAGAGCAACTTGTATGCCAAGCCTTGGAAAATGGGCTAAAAATAAGCCTATTATTAAAAAATATTTTGTAATTTCAACATATTACAACTAACACAACAAAGACAACCAGTTATATTATGGACAATTTTTCTTCAATATATCTCTGAATAGGGCGCATTTTTAGCCATTGTTTTACCCAATAGGGCGCATTTTTAGCCCTAACCATAAAAATGCGCCCTATTGTAGTTTTTGTTTAACAATTTTAACAACTTATAATATCACATTCAGCCCGCCAACCAGGCTGAAATCCTGCATGCTCGAGGCAACCTTAAAAAGTCCCCAATAATTTAAGCTAGATACAATTCATAGGGCTTATTTTGCGCCATAATCTCAAAAAAGGCGTGACCATATCCCTAATATACTCTTTTCTTGTTATTTCACATAATTATGCCCAGATATGTCCAGCGGGCGATAACCTTTTCCAAAAGTATAGGATTTCGAATGGACAAAAACATATTTTTTTATATTCCTTTTTTCTTGACAATTAGAATTTCCCATGATATGGAAAATTTCCATAGTGAAAAGGTTGATGCCATTGGTCCCCGCCAGGACCAGACAAACAGGGCACTAACTGATCAAAAAATCTTCACGAAAGGAGGGCACCGCCATGCCAGTCAATGTAAGTCCCGGATGACACGGGTCATCACCTCTTGTGAACGTTCCAGTTCAATATCAAGCTACATAAGGTTATTAAAAAATTAGGGAGTTACAAAAATGAAAGGTGTAGTTTTTCTCGTCCTGTGGTTTACCTTTGCTGCTCTTCATACCTTTTTCGACCTGAAGGTACGTCCTTATATCCGCGAGAAGAAGGATGAATGGGGACAACAGATCGACTAACGATCTGAACACCGGCCAAGAGATCAAACCGTTTTTTTAAACGTCAACCTCAGGGAAAAGGAGTCTGTGTCCAATGATTGAACAAAAAGTAGCTTCGTTAACGGCTGATCGTCCATTAACCGTTACCTCCAGCAAACCATATAATCTGATGGTGGCTTTGTTCGGCCTGTTGGGGGCCGTGGGAATAGCCTTCGGCCTCCATGCGTTCATAGCAGGCCACGAACAGACATATGCAGTCACCAGGGAAATACCCTGGGGGCTGCTGATTGCCACCTATGTCTTCTTCGTGGTCACCTCCACGGGTCTTTGCCTCATCTCCTCCATAGGGCATGTATTTGGTGTAAAAACACTTCAACCGATAGCAAAAAGATCGGTCTTCCTGGCCATAGCCACTATAATCAGCGGATTCATGGTCATCAGTTTCGAGATCGAGAATCCTTGGCGCATGGCCATCTACAATGTAATCTCACCCAACCTGACCTCCAACATCTGGTGGATGGGTACGCTTTACGGGGCCTATCTCTTCTTCATGGTGACGGAGTTCGCCCTACTGCAAAGCGGCAAACACAAGGCGGCCGGCCTCCTTGGCCTCATGGGTGTAATAGCTGGGGTCGCGGCCCACAGCAACCTTGGTGCCGTATTCGGGCTTCTCAATGGAAGGGAGTTCTGGCATGGTCCTTATATGCCTATCTATTTCATCACCTCTGCGATGATGTCAGGATGCGCGGCAGTACTCTTTTTCACATGGCTGGCCTACAGGATCAATGGGTGGGAAATGAGCCCGTCTATGCAAAAGGCGCTTTCAGCCACTGCCAAACTGGGAGCCCTTCTAATGGCCATCATCATGTTCTTTACCACCTGGAAGGTCCTGTCAGGCATCGCCGGGAAACCTCCGGGAAAATACGAGGCCATGCTGGCCATAATAAAAGGAAACTACGCCCTTAATTTCTGGGGTGCCGAGGTCCTTATGGGCATGGTCATTCCGTTCATCATTATCCTGGCCGTAAGGGCAAAAAAGATGAAGGCATTGTTCATCGCAGGTGCGCTCTCCATGGTCGGTATCTTCTTCATGCGCTACGATCTGGTAGTAGTTGGACAGATAGTGCCCCATTTCCATGAAATGGCGCTCACGGGTATACCGCAATATTTCAGCTACGTGCCTTCTTTCCATGAAATAATGATCACCCTTGGGGGATTCAGCTTCTGTGCCATGGCCTTTCTCATAGGTGAAAAACTGTTCCATGGCCATGTTTCAGAGATCCATTAGCAGGAGACGGTCAGGAGAAGAAAGATGGTGAGTAAACAAGCACCTTGCCACGGATACCAATTGGGGAACGGTGGCGCAGACGATCCAACCCTCAGCCTGGGCCACCTGGTCTCCCTACTTGATATATCCCCACAGACCATCCGAACCTACGAAAGGGAAGGCCTGGTCAAACCAGGCCTCTCCCAAAAGGGAAAACGCTACTCACAAAACCACGCAACGTGGATATCCTGCCTCCAGTTCATTATCCAGGAACAGGGGCTAGGGATCCCCGGCACCAAGCGGCTTCTGGACCTGGCGCCGTGCTGGGAGATCGCTGGTTGCAAACCCCATGTCAGGGATACCTGCAAGGCAAAGTCTAGCCCTGTAAACCCGCAATCCCATGCCAGGTGGTCTAGGCACAAAATTTACGAAATGGGGACTGGCGCAGACCGGTGTATCATCAACCATCCGGACAGCCGGCCCGAGGAAGGCTGCCAAGACACCCGGCTATAAGGTGACTGGCTGCTTTCCCGCCACTGTGTCCCTTTTGCCCAAATTATTGCAGCCCGCAAACTTGCCAAAGATTTAAGGCGGAAGGGACGCAAATGAAAAAGAGGAGGTGGTTTTTTCATTCGGCACTTGCAACATGTAATTTTGGTCTATAGCCCTTGTAAGGGGTACCATCTACCCCCTGCAAGGGCCTTTTTCTTTGACAGGGCCTTTCTTCCGATAAGCCAAGGCACCATCAAAAGGCTACGCGGTCCTGTAAGCCTATTGTGAAGACGTATAGATAGTTGGCAGGTCCAGGCAGCCCGATACGACTGCCGTAGCCATATCTGTCTACAGGAATGCTATAGGGGGTAAAAGAGATGGACATGGGGAAGAAGGTACGAGAAGAAAGACTGTCTGTATTCGAGTGCCTAGCAACACAGTAGATGCGCCAATAACCAGATACAAAGTTCTCTTATCCGGTTACTGGCATATTTTACTAGCAGAAGATAGAGCCTGCCAGAACAAAAAGGCGCAAAATGCGCCCATAACTTCAGCAATCCTCAAAATCAAAATCCCGAATGGACTGAAAAAAATAGCTGCCTTCCTGCTACAACAACGCCTTTTCTACATACGATCCCGTGGATCTGGTACATGATGATACCAGGATCATATAGTCCAAAAATCCAGACATAGGACGCATATTGCGTCTTTTCTCTCCATACCGAGCGCATTTTACTCCCATTTTTCACCAAACTCCACCTTCCCGGCAAATATTGTATCTTATTTTTTTGGAAATTAACTATGTAATTTAATAGAAAAAAACAAAGAGCATCAAAGTGGAAATTATAATTTATAACTTTTGGAATACTTTTTGCTGAACTGACAGATAAAGAGTGAAAAAATGGAGGGCAAGGGACGAAAAACACTAGCTACGGAGAAAACAAAAAGATTCCCCGGGTGGCGGCCCGGGGAATGGAATTTTAGAGGTTTGGCTGACCTACAAAAAAATGAGCGCCCTCTTAGGGAGTGTGGAAAAACAAACTCTCTATCTGATTTTTTTATATCCGTGCACCTGGTTTGTCAATAGTCAAGTATCCAAAAAACATAAATCTGATCAAAAAAGGAGGAACAGAGTCATGGCAAACACATTAGCAACTGCGATATCAACATGGGCGGAGCCACGCCTGGCCAAGGCCAACATCAACATGGTCACGGCCCTGGTGGCGATGCTCACGGCCATTGGATTGGGTACGGGTGTCTATTCGTTTATAGTGGGGCATCAGCACCTGTATGCAGTAACTCGGGAAGTCCCCTGGGGGATACTGATCTCTACCTACGCATTTTTTGCAATAACCTCAACAGGGCTGGTTTTGATTGCGGCCATCAGCCATATGTTCGGAGGTACTGCCTTTGCTCCCCTTGCTAACAGGTCGGTATACCTATCGATAATCACGATTTTCTCAGCTTTCGCAGCAATCGGGGTGGAACTGGAAAGCCCCTGGCGGATGTTGATCTATAATGTAATCTCACCTAATCTTACCTCTAATATATGGTGGATGGGTACCCTTTATGGTCTTGCCGTTGGCTGTATGCTGGTGGAATTTATCGGCATCCTAACAAGCAGATGGGGACTGGCACTGGCTGTTGGTGTATTGGGAGCATTGGCTGAGGTTGGAGCAAATACCAACCTTGGAGCGGTCTTCGCCACCTTGACTGCCCGACCCTTCTGGTACGGATCCCAGCTTCCGGTCTTCTTCCTCTGCTCTGCCTTTGCATCAGGTGCCGCTGTTATCATCCTGTTCAGCTACCTTGGGGCCAAGATGCGGGGCACAGAGATGTCCGAGGGAAGCTTCAAGGCACTCCAAAGCGCTGGCAAGGTACTTGCTTTGACCATCTTCCTGCTGGCAGTGGCCATTACCTGGAGAATGATTTCTTTCTTCGTCGGAGGAACCCAACTCGGACAACTTGCCGCCCTGAACCTGCTTAAGGGTCCCCTGTCCGTCAACTTCTGGGTATTCGAGATAGTCATCGGGATCGTATTGCCCTTCGTCATCTTGGTAGGCACACAGATGAAAAACCCAGCGGCCATGTCAACTGCCGCTCTCATGTACCTGGTCGGCGGATTCTTTAATCGTTTCGATATAGTAGTTGCTGGTCAACAGGTCCCCGTCTATTACGGATGGGACAATCTGCCCAGCTACATGGGTTACTTCCCGTCCGCAGGTGAATTGATGGTAGTTATGGGCGCCATCAGCCTCACACTACTGGGCTTCCTGCTGGGAGAGAGATTCTTTGGAAAGGTCTTCACCTCTGGCCACCATTAATCACAGGGGCAAGGCCCATAACACTACCCCCGGTCTGGAAAAGACCGGGGGCAATCAAACCCATTGCGTTACCGGGAAAGGACTGACAAGTGCATAGCTCAAAGGCAGATTTCGACATCATAAACAAGGAAACACGGGGCAAGGTGGACGGTGCCGATATCGTTGCCCGGGCCGGAAAGGGCTTCCAGGGAGTAGACCCGGACAACCCTATTTTCCCAATTGGTACTGCCGCAACTATGCTTGAGGTCCATCCCAGGACACTGCGAATCTATGAAAACGAAGGACTTGTAACGCCCATGCGCAAGGGAGGTAGAAGGTATTACTCCCTTAACGATATCCAGTGGATTTCGTGCCTGAGGCACATGATACACGATCAGGGGATAAGTATCGCCGGGATAAAAAAATTGCTGCAATATACCTCTTGTTGGAATATAGTTGAATGTCCCATGGAAAAAAGAAAGAATTGTACCGCGTATCGAACACCCAATACCAGGGCAAAGGGCTAAAGCCCCTGATATCGTTAACTGCATGAAAACGCTTGAAGAATTGCCTTAAGGGCGATGAAGCGCCAAACATCCGTGTGCCCGGCCAGGCATCTTGATACATATCCGCACATGAATACGGCCCCTTGCCTGGGCCGTATTTTTATCGTAAGACATACCCTGCCTTAAAAGTGATTTCATGCCCCCAGGAGGGCAGCTCTAGGCGTACAGGCCATATTAGGGCCTCTGAGCAAAAGTGCCATTAATCCCGGCCCTAGCAGTAAGAGGCCAAGCAGAAATTGAAGCACTCGCTTCTCCATGCCATAAATATGGTGTTATTTCCCCGTACTTTTTACCATGACAACAGATCCTGCCCTTGAACGGTGATTCCCTTTTTATTGCTCGCCACTCGCATCTTGGGCAAAATTGACAATTACAAGACTTAAGTATGAAAAAATCGATCCTGTTCGACATGGATGGCGTTATACTAAACAGCATGCCCTATCATGTCAGGGCCTGGCAGGAAGCGCTTGCAGAGCACGGACTACAGGTGAATGATAGGCTCCTTTATCTGCACGAAGGTGCCATAGAACCGGAAACAGCCACGGCAATATTCTCCCAGAACGGCTGCGCCATGACGTGTGAGAAGTTCCATGAAATCCTGAAACGGCAAATGGAGATATTTACCAGATATTACAGATCAAGTATCCGTCCGTTTCCCCAGGTCCCTACACTCCTTGAGGATCTACGTGCAGCAGGCTGGCACTTGGGCCTGGTTACAAGCTCCCATGTGGACATATTGAAAGGTATCCTGCCGGGGGATATTGCATCCTGCATGGACTGCATCGTCACCGGCGATGCGGTCAAAAGGCGAAAGCCCTTCCCGGACCCATACCTTACGGCCCTGGAACGTATGGGCGTATCCTGTTCCAATGCAATAGTTGTCGAAAACGCCCCTGCCGGCATAAGGGCGGCGAAGGCGGCAAATCTTCCCTGCCTGGCCTTGAAGACCACGCTCGAAGAGAAACACCTGGCAGGGGCCGACCTCGTACTCGAAGACCATGTTGAACTAAAGAGATACCTGCTAGGCAGGGGGGTTCCATGCATGCCCTAATAGATGACAGACCTCCTAACACCCTAATTTTGGGGGGGGCGAGGAGCGGCAAGAGCCGAATCGCCCTGGCCCTTGGAGAATCCATCCTACACCCCGAACAGGAAGGCGGACCACCAGGATCCAAGGGGCTGTTTCTGGCTACGGCCCAGGCACTTGACCGTGAAATGGCCGAACGTATACAACGTCACAAGCAGGAACGGGGATCCATGTGGAACACCATCGAGGAACCGGTGCATCTTTCCCGGGTAATACGGGAAAATCATGCCTCTGGCTATGGGACGATCCTTGTGGACTGCCTGACCCTCTGGCTCTCAAATATCCTATCGTGGCCCGAAGACGAGATATTGGAAGCAATGCACGATCTTTCCTTGGCGCTCGACAAAAGCCGTATCCCTGTAATACTCGTATCAAACGAGGTGGGGCTGGGCATCGTGCCGGGAGACAGGGAAAGCCGGAGATACCGGGATCTTGCGGGTACACTCCACCAGAGACTTGCAAGGACCTGTGAATCAGTGATATTTGTAGCCGCTGGAATCCCTATGTATCTGAAAGGAGAACCGAGAGCTTGGAAGACAGACTAAGGTCCTTGATCGCCTCCATAGAACCTGTTGATTGCCACCTTGACGAAAAAATTCAGGCACATCTTGACAATCTCACCAAACCGAAGGGAAGCCTTGGCCGTCTGGAGGAGCTGGCAAAACGCTACGCCCTCATAAAGGACTCCACCTGGCCTGAGCTGCCGGCTGGAAAATCCGTGGTGGTCTTTGCCGCCGATCATGGTGTTACAGAAGAAGGGGTCAGCGCCTTCCCAAAGGAGGTCACCTTCCAGATGGTACGGAATTTCCTGGCCGGAGGGGCAGGGATAAACGTACTGGCAAGACATGCCGGCGCCAAGGTAAAGGTGGTGGATATAGGCGTAGATCACGATTTCCCCGATCTTGAGAATCTCATATCCCGCAAGGTGGCATACGGAACGCGGAACATGGTCAGGCAGCCTGCCCTTACCACCAAGGAGGCCGTTGACGCGATCCTTGCAGGGGCGGATATTGCCAAGGCCGAATTCCCTGAGGGTACCGGGCTTCTGGCTACCGGAGAGATGGGAATAGGCAACACCACGGCAGCCAGTGCCATCACCGCAGTACTTTGTGCACGCAGCCCAAGAGAGGTTACCGGCAGAGGGACCGGCATCGCAGAGGATGCCTACAGGCACAAGATCAAGGTCATCGAAAAGGCGCTCGAAAACCGGCAACCGGACCCTGAAAACCCCCTGGATGTCCTAGCTAAGGTGGGAGGGCTTGAAATTGCAGGCATCTGTGGATTGATACTTGGAGCCGCGTCCCGAAAGATACCGGTAGTAATAGATGGGTTCATATCCACCGCGGGGGCAGTGGTGGCAAAGGCCCTTGTCCCCCATGTCACGGATTACCTGTTTGCAGGGCACCTGTCCGTCGAGGCAGGACACAAGGCGCAGATGGAGTTTCTGGGCCTCAGGCCTCTTCTCGACCTGGACATGCGACTTGGAGAGGGAACAGGCGCTGTCTTGGCAATGGGGCTGATAGAGGCTGGGATCAAAATCTACCGGGAGATGGCGACCTTCGACGGCGCCAGGGTCTCTCCAGGAAACGAAGAACCCGTCCGGTCATGATGCAGGGGCAAGAGGGCAACCGTAAACCTACATCCTGCCCTTGGCAAGTCGTTCTATGGTAAGCCCTTGGACCACGATGGAAAAGACCACCACTATGTACGTTACGGTCATCACTACAGGCCGGCCATATCCATCGGGTATGGAAAGGGCCAAGGCGATGGATATGCCACCCCTCAAACCTCCCCAGGTAAGTATCTTTACGGCATTCGGACTGAATTGCCTGAACCTATTCAACAGGACCACTGGTATACCAACGCTCAGCAGCCGGGCAAACAATATGACCGGAACGAGGATGGCCCCCAGGGCAAGGTACAGTCCATTGATATCTATCAAGAGTACCTCAAGGCCTATGAGGACGAAGAGCACGGCGTTCAGCATCCCGTCAAGCAACTCCCAGAATGAATCCAGATGTCTGCGTGTCCTGGCGGACATGGCAAACAGCCTGCCGTGATTCCCGATCAGCAACCCTGCCACCACCACGGATATGGGACCGGATACATGCAAATGGTCAGCCAGGGCATAGCCCCCTATAACCAGGGCAAGGGTTATCAGGATTTCGACCTGGTAGTCATCGACATCCTTCAGCATGAAATAACCCAGGCCACCAAGACCCAGGCCAAAAACTACTCCACCAGCGATCTCCCTTACCAACAATTCGCCCACATCGAATATATCCAAGCTGCCGGAACCAGTGGCCACTTCCATCAACACGATGAAGAAAACCACCCCTATGCCGTCGTTGAAAAGGGATTCCCCTGCAATCTTGGTTTCAAGACCCTTTGGGATCCTGGCCCTTTTCAAAATGGCAAGTACGGCTATGGGATCCGTGGGCGAGATGAGGGCACCAAAGAGCAGCCACATGGAAAGCGGAAGGGCAATGCCAACAACCCCTGCTACAAGCCAGGCAGCGGTCCCCACCACAAAGGTTGAGACCGCCACTCCCAGGGTAGCTAGGAGGGTTATTACGTATTTCTGCCTGGCGATATCGTTCAGGTTGACGTGAAGAGCCCCGGCGAAGAGTAGGAAACTCAACATGCCATGGAGCAGGGCCTGGTTGAAGTCGATACCGGACATAAATATACGCAGGTCATCCTCGAACCCTATTCCAACCCATCCCAAGGCCACTATCGCCAGTGACAAGACAAGGGATATGAGCATCAGGCCAATGGTGCTCGGAAGATGAATGAATCTGTAATTTATGTAGCTGAACAGGGCACTCGTCGTCACCAGCACCGAAACAGTATCGAAAAAATTCACCTTGGCCTGCCCATGTCAAAATCGTTTCAAAGGATCTTTGCCCCAGGTGGTAAAGGCATATGCCGAATGCTTATGGATGGATTCGAAATTTTCTGCCTCTACTGAAAACCACGTGATCTCAGGCAGGCCTCTAAGCCCCTGGTAAACAGAGCGCACGATATCTTCCACAAACATGGGCCGCTCATATGCCTTTTCCGTGACGAATTTCTCGTCAGGCCGCTTCAGTACAGAGTAGACCTCGGAGGAGGCGGCCCTTTCCACCTGGGCGATGACGTCCTCAAGCCACAGAAACTTCTTGAATCTCACCTCCAGCCTTACTTCACCCCTCTGGTTATGCGCCCCGTATCTGGAAATCTCCTTTGAGCATGGACAAACGGTGGTAATGGGCACCCGCACGAGGAGCTTCATGTCAAGAATGTCGGACAGGGTGCCGTGTAGCCCACATATATATTCCATAAGACCCGGAGTGGAGGTAACCGGAGCCTCCTTTTCTATGAAGTATGGAAAATCCACCTCGAGATGTGCCTCCTGGGAAGCTAGCCGCCTCTTCATCTCACTCAGTATGTCCGCAAAGGTCCTGACGTTTATCTCACGCCGGTACTGGTTGAGTATCTCCACGAACCGGCTAATATGAGTACCCTTGAAGTGATGGGGCAGGTTCACGTACATGTTTATGTTGGCTACCGTCTGCTGTGTACCCTTAACCTTGTCCAGGACCGTAACCGGATACCTTATATTCTTTATGCCTACCCGCTGGAGTGGTATCCTCCTGTCATCGGGCAGGCCCTGCACGTCGGTCAACTCAAGTTCCGTAACCTTCACCTCATTGCCTCCAGCCTTTCTATGAGACGCCTGGCCTCCTTGCTACACTCTGTACACGCCTTGAAAACCGGCATCGCCTCGCGCTCGGCCATCTTGACCCCACGGGAGTCCGGAAATGCCGCCATGGGCACCACCCCTATCTTGTCCTGTATGAACCTTATATCTTCATTACCCTGACAATAGTTGGCAACTATATGGATATTCCTTATGTTAAGATCCCTAGAAAGCCGGGTAATCTTCAATGCCGTCTCCAGGCTGCCGAGATAGGGCTGCACGACCACAAGAATGTGGTCCACCGTGGCTATAGTCCCCCTTCCCAAATGCTCCACACCTGCCTCCATATCGAGCACTATATCCTCTTCTGGACCAAGCAACAGGACATTCAAGAGATTCCTGAGCACCGCGTTATCTGCACATGCACAACCCGCCCCGCCCTGTTCGATGGCCCCCAAAACCATCAGCTTGATATGGTCCTTTTCGAGCATAAACCGTTCGGGAAGGTCACCCACCTTTGGATTCAGAGAATAAAACGGACCGTTCTTCTGGGATCGTTCCCGCAAAAGCTCCTTCATTTCGGCAATAGGAACTATCTTTTCCCGGTCCGCAAGCCCAAGGGCCCTTGCCAAATGAGGGCTGGGATCCGCATCAATCGCAAGGCATTTCCTTCCAGAGTCTGCCAATGCCCTTATCAGGAAGGCACTTACGGTAGTTTTACCAACCCCTCCCTTTCCACATACTGCTATCTTCATAGATAATCTCCAGATCTTTCAACAGCCGATCACCTGATGCTGTACTGTCAAATCAAGGCATTAACCCAGATTATGCACTTTCAATCTATAACCAGGCAACAGCCACCCCTGCGTGGATCCCCTGCACCGGTCTTCCCGGGCGCAACTGCCTGAACCCCTCCGAAATATACATCGATCGAGGCCCATTGGTTCACAGGCGCGATGAGGCCTAGGCTGTTCAATCCTTTCTCCGGGAACCCGGGTTCCACCTGTAAGGCCTGCCCATCCCAGTGTATACGGGGCGATTCCACTGCATCCTTTACAGACATGCCAAAATCGATGACGTTCATCGCCACCTGTATCATGGCAGTCCTTATCCTCTTGCTTCCTCCACTGCCAAAGACCAATTCCACCTTGTCACCATGCATCACAAGGCTTGGGGACATCATGGAGGATACGCGTTGTCCCGGCCGTGCACTGAAGAAACCCTCAGGGTGCAGATCGTCTTCCCCCATCATGTTATTCAACATTATCCCTGTTCCAGGGACAAAATGGCCTGAGCCCTCACCATTGGAGGTGGTCATACTGGCCACGTTTCCTTCCCTGTCGGCAATACTCACGTGGGTGGTACCACGGCTGAAAAGCCTTTGGATCTTGCACGCAGACCGTGAAAGCCACCCATCGTCCAGATCTTCCGGACCACATGCGCCAGCCTGCCTGACATCATCTACCAGCATCATGGTCTTTGCCCAGGCGGCAAGATGTCCTGGCGATCCCCAGCCAGCGTCTCCGAACCGGACGGTATCAAGAAGCCCAAAGGCCATGGCGATCAACGGACCGCCGAAGGAAGGACACGGGTTGGTGAAAATACACCTGTCACGGTAGGAAGCCTCCAGAGGACGACGCTCCATCACCCTATAGCTCTCAAGATCAACAAGGGTTAAAAGACCATTGCCCCTGCCCATCATATCTGCGAGACGTCTTGCGGTCTCACCGGCATAAAATCCTTCAGGCTCCTTCTTAAGGCCCTCGAGGAACTCTGCAAACCTGGGATTCCTGAAGACATGCCCATTCCTGCAACGCTCCCCATGGTCGCCGAATAGATCCCTGCCTTCCTGACTGAGGGTCATTATGGGTCTCAGCATGGAAAGGAAGCAGGACTGATGGGCATTGATCTCTATCCCGTTCCTCGCATAATCTATGGCAGGCTCCAACACAGCGGCAAGCGGAAGCCTTCCCAGCCTCCTCTGGAAGTGTACGAATCCCTTCAGGTTCCCAGGTACCGCTACCGATCCCAGTCCTACGTTGAACTCCTGATCAGCACCTGGAAAACGAATGGTTACAGGGAAAAAGTGCGGCTCCAGGGACTCCCTGGCCAGGCCCCTGCCCGGCGTATCGGTAAAGAAATCGAACAGAACCTGTCTTCCGCCAACGGTCCTTGCGAGTAAAAATCCGCCTCCTGCAAGACTAGTAAGGGCGGGCTCTGCAACCGCACCAGCAAAACCCGCGGCCGCGGCCGCATCAAATGCATTGCCACCTGCCTCTATCATCAAGGCCGCGGCCCTGCTGACCAGGGGATGACCTGTAGCTATCACCGCCTTTCCCATGCTCTTCATCTCCAGAACTCACTCTTCATGCCTTGGATTACAGGCTGGAACCCGTTATATTTCCGATATAGTTTTCGCTGCCTGTGGTAACTTCCACCCCTGGCCATCAGGGCGTTGATTTCGCGGATATATCCCTTGCAACCAAGAGCGTGGGAATATACCTCAAGCCTGTCCAGCAGATGAGATATTGTGTTCCTGATCGGAATCTGTTCCAGCGATACGGGATCTACCATATCTGCCTCAAGACCAAAACTGGCTGCCTGCCACTTGTTGTTCAATATGATCGCCCTTCGCACATCATATCTTGGAAGCCCATCCTCGAGAATTGCCGCCACCAGGGACTGTATAAAGGCGGTGATCCCCAGTATTTCGGAAAAACGCCCAGGTACGTCGCATATCCTTACCTCTATGGTTCCAAAAAGCGGATGTGGTCTTACATCCCACCAGATATCCCTCACCGTTTCTATGATCCCGGCCCTCTCGAGAAGGGTCGCAAGACGCTGATATTCGTCCCAGCTCCCCATGGCCTCAGGAAGCCCGGCCCGCGGCAAGGCGTCGAATAGTTTCGACCTGTAGGAGCATAATCCCGTATCTTGCCCCTCAAAGTATGGAGAGGATGCGCTAAGGGCGAGCAACAAGGGCAGATAAAACCTGATCTGATCAAACACCTTGACAGCGGAATCACCATCTGGCAGTCCCACATGGACATGTAGACCCTGGGTGACCATCCTGCGGCCAACGATCTGAAGCTCCTCCATGATCTCACTATAGCGTTCATTCGTGCTAAGTCTCTGATCGAATGCCCTGGCAAAGGGATGAAGGCTCGACGCATATATCTGACAACCACAGACCAGGGCATACCGTTCCAATCTCTCTATGACAGACCTTAGATCCCCTTCAACCTCTTCCACACCTTGGCATATCCCTGTAGTGACCTCCACCATGGATTCAATAAATTCCTGTTTTATCTTGGCATCGGGTTGTCTCCCGGCCCTTTCGAGTATGCATGTGGCCTTGGGTACAAGATCCAGGCTGAAGGGATCTACCAACTGGAATTCCAATTCAACGCCAAGGGTAAATGGCTTACTTTGTCTGAAAACCAGGTGTTTTTTTCTAGAATATTCCCTGCTTGTCCCCGTTTGGGCAAAATACATATCCCTTGTGATACCTTCTCCGGTCAGCAGCAGCCTTTTAAAGGGATGCCACCTCTTTTTCATCGTCTATGCCAGCGGGCATCCGATCTCTCCATGGGCCTGGCATGGCTAGTGCAAGGAAAACATATGGGGTGACTTCTGCTCATCCTTGAAAAAACCATGGCTCTGGGCAATAATAGTAGCCCAGTTGTTATAATCAGAAGCAGTAGGTCATTAAACAAATCCGTTATATACAATTAAACCAGAAAACTGACATCAAAGCTAGGAGACACCAATGGACATCTTTTCCCATAGGACATTATCCTTATCAATCATCGCCAGCCTCTTCATCCTCCTTCTCTACGGGCAAGCCCTGGCCGGTTCCTATGAAGACCTGTACCAGTGTTTCAGGGACATCCCTGGCTGGCATGGCGAAAAACCAACCGGCATGGCCGCGCAGACACCCGGATTCAACATGATAAATGCCTCCAGGGAATACAAAAGGGGAGACGAAGACCTGGAAGTGACGGTATTGATAGGCCCCCAGGCCATGGCCTCATGGATGCCCATGGTGGAAGGAACAAGGATCGCCACGCCAGAAGGGGAGATGAAGATCTCCAGGATCAAGGGCTTCCTTGTACAGGCCATTAACGGAAAGGCCGGCACCTCGTCATCGATCATGGTACGGCTTTCCGGGGAAAAGGACAATTCCAATGGGGCCATGCTTGTGTTCTCAAGTGACAACGTAGCGTTTGAAAAACTCTACTCGGTGGCACGATCCTTTGACTGGAATTGTTTCAAGAAAAAGGCAGCGAGTGTCAAGTAGCAGCGCGACAAGGGGGGCAGCTAGGCCTAAAAAAAAAGAGGCCAGGATTCCCCCTGGAGAAAAACAGAAGCGGCCCTTTGCAAACGAGATTGCAGGGCTTCTACTCCTGGCTGCAGGGGTATTCGTTGCAGCCTCTCTCCTGAGTTTCTCCCCGAGCGATCCATCCCTCAACCATTATAGCATCGCACGCTCATCCAACTGGATGGGGCCAGTAGGGGCAAACCTGAGCGATTTTCTGCTTGAGATACTGGGCTATGGTGGCTGGTGGCTACCGATATTTCTGCTCGCCACGGGATGTTCCCTCATATTAAGAAGGCCCAAGCCACAAAGATCCGTGACGTTACTCTTCGTGGGTTGGGTAACCGTACTATTTTCCACCTGTATGCTGCTAGCCCTACTGCCCCTTGCCGATACCGGTTCCATGCCTGGAGGCATAGCAGGCACCATACTTTCAGACTTCTTCGCAAAATGGACCGGCCTGTGGGGGGCTGTCCTCATAGGTTTCGTATCCCTCCTCACAGGCCTTATGCTGGCTACTCCCTTCACCTTTTCCGGGCTAGTGGAATATGTATCACGGCTTTGGCCAATACCCTCGCCGAGACAGGTCAGGCAAAATCTACATCCCGTATCCTCATCATGCAGCAGGCCCAAGTCATCGAAGACAGAGGTGATGATGCCGGCAACGGAAGGGGCTAGGCAACTTCCAAAGATCACCGAGCCAATCAAACCGAAAAGGGCCAATGAAGGAAACGGTGAGCACGACGAGGAGTCAAAATTCCAGATCACGCCCCCAAAGGGCGAATTCACCCTCCCTTCACTTGGTTTCCTCAAGGATCCACCAGAGGAGACGATCTCCACGGACAAGGAAATCTATATAAAAAATGCACGGGCACTCGAACAGAAGCTGCTCGATTTCGGGGTTGCAGGGAACGTGGTGGAAATATGTCCAGGGCCAGTGGTCACCATGTATGAATTTTCCCCTGCCCCAGGGGTAAAGATCAACAAGGTGGCCGCCCTGGCGGATGATCTGGCTCTTGCCCTGAGGACACACAGCGTAAGGATCGTTGCCCCCATCCCTGGGAAGGCGGTAATAGGGATAGAACTTGCAAATGCACACAGGCAGATAGTCTACCTCAAGGAAATATTGGCCAGCGACGTGTTCCAGAAGAATAAAGGAGAACTACTCCTCGCCCTGGGGCAGGACATCGTAGGGCAACCTGTCGTAACGGATCTCGCCAGGATGCCCCACCTTCTTATTGCTGGAGCCACCGGGACCGGAAAAAGCGTTGGTCTCAATGCCATGATATGCTCACTGCTCTACCGGCTACATCCTGACAAGCTCAGGATACTTATGATCGACCCGAAGAGGATCGAGCTATCCCTCTACGATGGCATTCCACACCTGATACACCCGGTCGTAAGCGAGCCCAAGGAGGCCACAAGGGCCTTGCGATGGGCTGTTCTCGAGATGGAACGCCGCTACCAGATACTGGAAGAGGCCCAGGCACGAAACCTTGTTGGCTACAACAAAACGGCAGAGGAGCCCCTTCCCTACTTGGTCGTGATCATAGACGAACTGGCAGACCTCATGATGGTATCGTCAAAGGAGGTGGAGTCTGCCATTGCCAGGCTGGCCCAGATGGCACGAGCTGCCGGTATCCATCTGCTAATCGCAACCCAGCGGCCGTCCGTGGACGTGCTGACCGGGCTCATCAAGGCAAACTTTCCGGCAAGACTTTCGTTCAAGGTCTCCTCAAAGGTGGATTCAAGGACCATACTCGACGTAATGGGCGCAGAAAGGCTGCTTGGCATGGGGGACATGCTGTTCCTTCCGCCTGGTTCCGCGGCCCTTGAAAGAATCCATGGGGCCTACGTATCAGAGGACGAGATAAACCGGATCGTGGACTTCCTCAAAGCACAAGGGGAGCCGGATTACGACATGAGCGTGGTGGAGCCCACTCCAGGCGAGGATGAAAACAACGGGCAAGGGGATTCCGGTGACTACGTGGATGCAAAGTATGACGAGGCGATCGAGGTAGTCACTCAGTCCGGCCAGGCATCCATAAGCGGCCTGCAAAGACGTCTCAGGATAGGTTACAACCGGGCGGCAAGAATGATAGAACAGATGGAGAAGGATGGGATAGTTACCCCCACGGACAACATGGGACGGCGGCAGGTGATTGCAAGAAAATATGAATAGATGCGAGCTGCTGGCCCCAGCCGGAAGCCTTGAAAAGCTCAAGATCGCCATCTCCTATGGCGCCGATGCGGTCTACCTTGGCGGAAAGGACTTCAGCCTGAGGGCACAGGCCGCCAATTTTACCCGCGAAGAGCTGGGCGAGGCCCTCTCATATGCCCATGCAAGGGGTGTCCGCGTATATGTTACGGTAAACGTCTTTGCCCACAACCAGGACCTCGACGCCATAAGGCGCTACCTCAGGTACCTTGGCGAGCTTGGTGTGGATGCTGTCATCGTATCAGACCCTGGCGTATTCAGCCTGTCCAGGCGGGTAGCTCCCCAGATCCCCGTACATCTTTCCACCCAGGCAAACGTCACCAACCTTGAAAGCGCGCTCTTCTGGCAACGCCAGGGTGTAAAACGCATCAACCTTGCCAGGGAGCTTGGCATCAGAGAGATCAGGGCCATATGCGCTGCCACTGAAATGGAGATAGAGGTGTTCGTCCACGGTGCCCTGTGCATCTCCTATTCAGGCAGATGCATGCTGAGCCTCTATCTTACAGGCAGGGATGCAAACAAGGGCATGTGTGCACACCCATGCCGATACAGATACAGGCTCGAAGAGGAAAAAAGGCCTGGGAATTTCTTCCCTGTCGAAGAGGATGGCAGAGGAACGTACATATTCAACTCCAGGGACCTGTGCCTTGTAAACCGCCTTCCCGAACTCATGGATGCGGGGGTAAGCAGCGTAAAGATAGAGGGAAGGACCAAGGGCATCTACTACCTGGCAGAGGTAGTCCGGACATACCGGGCAGCCCTTGACTATGCAGCCACCCACAGCGGCAGCGGAGAATCTAGTGACATCTCGATGCCTGGAAGATTCATGGATGGACTCTCAAAGATAGGCTCCCGGGGCTATACGGAAAATTTCTTTGACTCGCTGCCAGGGCCCAAGGACATGCTGTACGAAGGCCCTGCGGTGGATCAGACCTTTGTACCCGCTGCCATCGTAGCCTCTGCCTCTCCTGACCCGACATTTAAAATAAACACCGTTTTAAGGCCAGGGGACCGACTCGAATACATGGGGAAGGGATTCGAGACCAGCCGCTTTACCGTAAAGGAGATATTCAACCTGGAGGGCCAGCCTGTCCCCCAGGCACTCGGTGGTGAGACTGTCCGGATAATCCCTGTCCCGGAAGTCCGTTTTGAAGAATACAGACTTATAAGAAAAAAGGCCAAAAAATCCATGCCAGCCGCATGCAAGGCATATCAGAAAAAAACAGGCAATGACATGGACGAACATACAATGCTCCCTTGAGGTTGAGACCACGAGCCTTTATTTTTGTTCCCATGAATTCAGAATTGATCATAAACGTGGCTCCATGGGAAACCAGGGTGGCCCTGCTTGAAAATGGATCGGCAGTGGAATTCCATGTGGAAAGGGCCGCCCAACGTGGATGTGTGGGCAACATCTACAAGGGCCGTGTAGTCAGGGTGTTGCCCGGAATGCAGGCCGCCTTCGTGGATATAGGTCTTGAACGAACGGCCTTTCTCTACGTAACCGATGTATACGACCATCTTTCGGAATTCGAGGCCATGCTTGGAAAGGCAGACTCCCATGGGCAGCCGGAGCGGTATAACCACGAAGAAAACGAACCAGAACTCCACTATACCCCTCCCCCATTCAGGATAGAGGATCTTCTGTATGAAGGACAGGAAATCCTGGTACAGGTGGCAAAGGAACCCGTCGGCAGCAAGGGGGCCCGGGTGACCTCCCATGTCTCCCTGCCAGGACGCCACCTTGTTCTCATGCCCACCATGAACCATGTGGGCATCTCCAGACGAATAGAGGATGAGACCGAACGCCAACGGTTGAAGGATACAATCGAGGCATTAAGACCCAACGGGATGGGTTTCATCGCAAGGACTGCCAGTGAAGGGGTATCTGCCCAGGATATAGAGGCGGAGATGGACTTCCTGCTGCGTCTATGGGAAGATATCCAGAAAAAGGCGGCAAATCTCTCTATGCCCAGCCTGGTCTATGAAGACCTGGATATCACACTCAGGGCAGTAAGAGATCTTTTTACCGGGGATGTAAAACGCCTGGTGGTGGATTCCCGCCAGGCATACGACAGAATATTGGAATTTATAGAGACATTCGCCCTTCACCTACGGCCATGTGTGGAGCTGTACGACCAGCCCATGCCCATCTTCGATTTCTTCGGGATCGAGGTGGAGATGTCAAGGGCCCTCGACAAGAAGGTGTGGCTTAAATCCGGAGGCTATATAGTCATCGAAAGTACAGAGGCATTGACCGCCATAGATGTGAACACCGGGCGTTATGTGGGCAAAAGGCATCTGGAGGATACGATACTCAAGACCAACCTGGAGGCGGCAAAGGAAATCGCCTATCAGCTTCGCCTCAGGAACATAGGCGGTCTCATCATAATCGACTTCATCGACATGGAGGATGCGGCCAGCCGCGACGAGGTCTTCAACACCCTCAAAAGCTCCATAAGGAGGGATAAGTGCAAGTCAAACATCCTGAGGATGTCCGAATTGGGCCTTATACAGATGACGAGGAAACGTAACCGTGAAAGCCTGCACAGGCTCCTTTGTGAACGATGTTTCTACTGTGAGGGATCGGGTGTATTAAAATCGAAACGAACCCTGTGCTATGATATCTTTCGACGCATACAAAGGGAGGCGAAAAGCAGAAGCACCACTAGCATCCAGGTTATGGTACATCCCAAGATAGGCGAGGCACTGCTCAAGGAAGAGGCCCACTATCTGGAAATCCTGGAAAAGGACATAGAACGAGAGATCACCATTATATCAAGGCCTGATCATCATCTGGAACAGTATGAGATCAGATACAGCTGACAGGGGCATCCCGCTAAACATCTTCACCAAGCAGAGGTAAAAAACATGACCTTCAAACCCAATGCGCTGCCCACCCTGATTGGCAGTCTGCCCGTCTCCGACCACGAAGAGGCCACGGATATCATATTGAGATACATGAAGGAGATTCCCCTGTGGGCACAGCTTCCATGCTATCCTGAGGAACGTCTGCTATCCCAATTTGCTGAAGGGCTGCCAGGGATAAAGGGCCAGGGGGATTCGCTCTATTTTGACACCGACTCCCCTGCCTTTGACCAGGAGCTCCTCGCCTTCTACGAGGCATACATGGAGGTTACAGAGGGGAAACTCCCTCTGAAGGATTCCATATTCGCCTTCTCGGAAAGGACCGGCAAGGGCTTCAAGGTCTTTCTTAAGAAGATCGCTGCACTTGACAGGCCGCCAACGGCCTTGAAGGGACAAATAACCGGGCCCTTTACCATGCTCACCGGACTCAAGGACAAGGAGGGCCGCCTTTCATATTTCAATCCCCTGCTGAGGGACGCAGTGATCAAGGCACTTACCCTCAAGGCACGCTATCAGGCAGAGGAGATGCAGAGACTCTGCCCCAACGTCATGGTATTCCTGGACGAACCAGCGCTTTCCGGGTTCGGCTCATCCACCATGG
This sequence comes from Deltaproteobacteria bacterium, assembly GCA_024275145.1. Classification (GTDB taxonomy): domain Bacteria; phylum Desulfobacterota; class Dissulfuribacteria; order Dissulfuribacterales; family QOAL01; genus S143-34. The sequence goes on from JAJRZR010000085.1 coordinate 32,748, forward strand.
TAGGCATAGGCAGGCAGGACGTAATAGATGACCTCACCCAGGTGATAGAAGAACTCCACGGGGCCGGTGCCCTTTCCGGTGTCCACGTATGCGCCAATACCGACTGGTCCCTGGTGCTCAACACCCCTGTGGATATACTCAGCTTCGATGCCTATGGATTCTTTGACAGGATACTGCTGTTCAAAGAGGAGCTGAAGGACTTCATGGAAAGGGACAAGATCATCGCATGGGGTCTTGTTCCCACTTTGAACCAGGAGGATCTCAAACGTGAGAATGTGGCCGGCCTCAAAAGACGCTGGGAGGACTACAACGGTAAACTTGGGACCGATCCCGATCTGACGAAAAGGCAGGCCCTTATTACCCCAAGCTGTGGCACGGGTCTACTCACCAGGGAGCTTTCCATCAAGGCACTGGAGCTCACCCGTGATCTCTCCATGGCGATAAGGGATAGCCGGGAGGCCAAATGAGCAGGATGTCGAACCTGACCCCCTATGCCATCATGGTTGGCAGCGAAAATCGGTGAAGATCCTCGCCGGGGACATAGGTGGCACCAATGCACGATTTGCCGTAATGGAAGGCACAGAGGTGCTATTCGAAAGGACCTATCCAACCAGGTCCACCAATAGCCTGGAAGACTGTCTCCTTAACTTTGAGGCAGACCTTGGGACCAACATACCGCGACAGGCATGCCTGGCTGTGGCAGGCATAGTGGAAGGAGGCCGCGCCAAGGGGACCAACATCCCATGGAACATGGATGCCGAAGAAATAAGGAGGCGTTTTCGCCTGGAATCGGTCAAGCTGATAAACGATTTCGAGGCAGCGGCATGGGGCGTGACAAGGCTTGTACCCGAACAGTATGTCCAGCTAGGGGGTGGCAGGCCTGAACAAATGTTCCCGAAGGCCGTAATAGGCGCTGGAACCGGGCTTGGCCAGGCCATCCTGGCGCCTTGCAGGGGTGGGGGTTACAGCGTACTGGCTACTGAAGGAGGGCATGCGAGCTTTGCTCCAGAAACCGAAGACGAAATATGCCTCCTTGAATTTCTCATGAAAAGCCATCCGCATGTCAGCGTGGAACGCGTCCTTTCAGGACCTGGCATCGATAATATCTACGAATTCTATAGAAGGCGCCTGGAACGGCCCTGGGAAAAGTGCCTGGGACAGGCACGGGAGGGACATGCGGCTCCGTTTATCGCCGCGGCTGCCCTTTCCGGATCTGACCATATCAGCGTCCTTACCCTCAACCTCTTCTGCCGGTGCTATGGGGCCGAGGCAGGGAACCTCGCGCTAAAGTGCCTGGCAAGAGGCGGGGTGTTCGTGGCAGGCGGGATCGCCCCCAGGATCCTGCCGCTATTGAAAAAGGACGATATATTCAGGAAGGCCTTTGAAGCAAAGGGACGCATGAAAATTATCCTGCAACAGATACCCACGTATGTAGTCACCACCCCGCATATTGGGCTGATCGGCGCTGCCACTTGCCTCATGAATCCAGGCCACGGTCCCACATGAATCTGGCTAGACGAGCTTTATGTCACCAGTGGCCAGTTCCTCCAGGGTCTCCAGATCAAGGATAATTATATCCGGCCCGTCCATTCTGATCAATCCCCGGTCAGCCATCTTCTTCAGGACCCTCGACAAGGTCTCCGGAATGGTACCAAGAATAGATGCCAGTGCCGTCTTCGATATGTCGAGACGAACACTCGATCTGCTTTCCTGCTCGTGCCCCAGGTGGATAAGATAGGCAGCCAAGCGACCGGGCACCTCCTTGAGGGACAGGGATTCTATCATGTTGACCAGTTGCCGGAGGCGCAGGCAAAGTGTTGCCATCATGTTCATGGCCAGTGCAGGATCGGTCTTTATCACCTCCGAGAAAGTGGCCTTGGGGACGAAGAGCAACCTGGAATCCTTCATGGCCTGGGCATGGGCAGGGAAGACACTGTTTTCGAACAGTGCCACCTCGGCGAAGACCTGGCCATTGTCGAAGACGTGAATTATCTGTTCCTTGCCATCCATTCCGACCTTGAAGATCTTCACCTGGCCCTCAAGGACTACATAGAACCCCGTGCCCTTATCCCCTTCGCTGAATATCCGCTCTCCCTTGCGAACACGGCGAATGGAAACCGCCGGTGCAAGCTCATCTAGCTGTTTTTCAGGAAGCCCCCTGAAAAGCGAGACCGTTGCCAGGTAGTCTGAGACCTTCATACCTTCCCTTGGCCTTGGGCCGTTTCCTTACTACCGGATGCTATGACCCGGTTTGCCCATTCAAGGGCCTCCCTTACCCTTGGGGCAGTCAGGCTTTTGGCCTCTTCAAAGGTGACCCACCGGAATTCGTCGTGCTCCGGCCTGCCAAGCTCCGGGCTCACCGGCAGGCTGACTTCACTGGTCCTGGTCTCGGCAACGTAGTAGCGCGCAATCTTCCTTCCATTATTGTAGGGGCCTGTTTCCTTGTAGGCGAGCCCCCATCTGAAATCGAGATCCGTTATGGTG
>JAJRZR010000086.1 GCA_024275145.1 Deltaproteobacteria bacterium
AACTGCAATTTATCCGACAAACCTGTTCACCCAAAAGGTGCGACTTCATCCAGTTTTATATCTCAGGCACTTGAAGCCGCAAGGGGCTCGCGAATTTACTGAATCTGCTTTCTTGTCGCGCACTTGAAGTACCAAAGTACGTCTGCGTGCCATCCGCCTCGCATCTTCGGCAAACTTGCGAGCTGCATAATCTGGGATAAAGGGTGAAATTGGGGGATCCGGGTTACAATGCCCTGGGGTCCTCTACAGTTTTTACCGTGAAAACACCTCCTGCCCTCTGACTGGTTCTTCATGCCATTGGGTTGCGGCCTCAAAGGTACGGGCCGCATGAAGGTTTAGCAACGACCCTGTGTTAGGTTACAGGTAGGCCTTTATAGGCTCTTGACGTAAAGATAGATATTTCATTATGTTGACCTAATCGTCTTCCAGACGATTGATTTTCCCTGGACCTTATGTGTCTGCCCATCCTGATTGAGTGCAGACCCCTTGGGCATGAAGACGGCCCATTATTTACTGCAAAAGGCGCAAGGATAGCTACAAATGAACCCAGCAGGTATCCAAGCAACACAGGCACTTAAAGTCAAAAAACCAAGAAGTTGAATATACAAGGGCCGTTAGGCCTTAATCCATCCGGGAAGGGAGAGAACAAGGCTATGGAAGTCAAAAAGATCAGGAACCTGGCTATCGTGTCACAGAGCGGCAGCGGCAAGACATCCCTCGCCGAGGCGATGCTATTTACCTCTAAGGCAACCAGCAGGCTGGGAAAGGTTGATGATGGCACATCAGTACTTGATTTTGAACCAGAAGAGATAAAGCGCCATATTACGATCAACACCGCATTCCATCGCCTCCACTGGAAAAAGGACACGGTCTATCTGATGGATACACCAGGGGAAGACAACTTCATGGCCGAGACCAGGATGGCCTTGGCGGCCGCCGACAACTGTCTGTTTGTTGCCGACGCAGTAGACCCTGTCAAGCCACAGACACAAAAGGTCTGGTCCCTGATACGGGAATTTTCACCGCCAACCCTTATGTTTATAAATAAAATGGACCGGGAACGGGCCAACTTCCATAATGCCATCGATGCCTTGAAGGAAGTGTTAGAGGCACGTTTGGTCCCGGTAGCACTTCCCATTGGTAGCCAGGAAGACTTCAATGGCCTGGTCGATCTCATCCAGATGAAGGCGTTCATATTTGAAAATGATGGAAAATGCAAGGCCGTTGATATCCCTGATAACCTGAAGGATGAAGTGGACGATGCAAGGAGTAATCTCATAGAGTATGCTGCAGAATCGGACGACGCCCTGCTGGAGAAATTCCTCGAAGGAATGGATCTCAGCCCGGAAGAGATAGTCGCAGGCCTCAAACAGGGAATCCTGCAGGGGGGCTTTGTCCCTGTCTGCTGCGGATCCGCAACCAAGGCCATAGGCGCAAGCAACGTATTGGATCTCGTTGCCGGATTCCTCCCATCCCCAGACGAATTGGGTGCAAGATCCGGGAAGAACCCCAAAACGGATGAGGAGGTTACCAGGGAGCCATCCCCTGATGCACCCGTATCGGGTTTGGTATTCAAGACACTTACAGATCCCTATGCCGGGCGGCTGTCCATCATGAGAATATTTTCCGGTACGGTCAAGCCGGATTCTTCCCTGCTCAATGCAAACAAGGATGAGGTGGAACGTTTCGGCCAGATCTTCGTGCTCGCTGGCAAGGGCCAGAAACCCGTAGACGAGGCAGGCCCTGGTGAAATAATAGCCATGGCGAAACTAAAGGTCACCGCAACGGGCGATACACTATGTGACCCTGCAAACCCAGTGTTCTACCCCTTCGTAGAGCTTCCCACCCCTGTTCTTACCTATGCCCTCAAGCCGAAGACAAGGGGCGACGAAGAAAAGATCACCCAGGCCCTGGCGCGGCTCAGGGAGGAGGATCCAACCATACAGGTCAACCGTGATCCCCAGACCAATGAACTCCTGCTTTCAGGACAGGGCCAGATCCATATCGACGCCACCCTTGAAAAACTGAAAAGGAAATTCGGTGTCGAGGTGGATCTCAGCCTGCCCAAAATACCCTATAAGGAAACGATCAAGGCCCCCAAGAAGGGCGTCATATACAGGCATAAGAAACAGACCGGCGGGGCAGGCCAATTTGCCGAGGTCCATTTCGACATTACCCCACTGCCAAGGGGGGAAGGATTCATGTTCGAAGAGGCCCTAGTAGGCATGAACGTGCCGAGAAATTTCGTGCCTGCAGTGGAAAAGGGCCTGCATGAGGCCATGGCATCGGGCCCATTGGCAGGCTTCCCGGTCACCGACGTAAAGGTTCGTTTCTACGACGGGAAATCCCACGAGGTGGACTCCTCTGAAATGGCGTTCAAGATTGCCTCGATCCAGTGCTTCAAGAAGGGTGTGCTAGAGGCAAAGCCCACATTGCTGGAGCCGATAGCCAAGATAGTGATCACCGTGCCCGACGATGCCGTAGGCGACGTAATCGGTGATCTGAACAGCCGCAGGGGCAAGGTCATGGGGATGGAGCCGGGTAACGGGGTCCAAACCATAACCGCACTGGTTCCCGTTGCAGAGATCCAGAAATACGTGCTGGATCTCAATGCCATGACCGCCGGACGCGGCAAATTTACGATTGAGCCCTCCCACTACGAGGAGCTTCCCCCCAATCTGGTGGAAAAGGTTGTGGCCGAACATAAGGCAGAAAAGGAATGACACAAGGTGTATGTAGCAGGAATATTGACAATCAGTGATAGTGCCTCTACCCGTGAAAGGGAGGACACTACAGGCCCCATCATCAAGGACTGCCTGAAGCAGGCCGGTTTCGAGATCCATATCTATGAAATCGTGGAGGATGACAGGGAAAAGATCAGCGCCATTCTCTCCAGGTGGGCTGACAAGATCGACCTTGATCTCGTCATAACCACTGGCGGTACAGGCCTTTCACCAAGGGACGTCACTCCGGAGGCAACAGCCGCCGTGATAGACAGATCTGTCCCCGGCATGGCCGAGGCGATAAGGGCAAGGGGACTACAATCGACTCCGAGGGCCATGCTCTCAAGAGGT
>JAJRZR010000087.1 GCA_024275145.1 Deltaproteobacteria bacterium
AATACTTCTCCTGGATGAACCCTTGAGCAGTCTTGATTTCCAGACCTCACACTATCTGAGACATGAGCTCAAGCGTCTTCAGCAGAGGTTTGGAGTCACTACCGTCTACGTCACCCATGACATTGAGGAGGCAAGGGAATTAGCCGACAGGATCATACTACTGAGGGAAGGACGCGTAGAAGGACAAGAGATAGTGAAGGATATAGGCCACCAACACATCCGCCTCCATGCTGCCATACAGAAAGGACAAGGAAAGAACGAACCTCTTTGCGGACAGCACCGTACTTAAGGAGGGTTATCATGGATTTTTATCATGATTCCAGACTGTTTTTAGAAGACATAATAAAAAAGCATCAAATCATTGACGAGTCTATAAAGGTCATTTCTGCCAGAACCCTTTCCCCTGAAGAGGCCATTGGTCAACCAGAACGTCAAGACTTCCCATTGCTCAAGGGTAAAGAGGTCATGGTGGAGGCAGTATTCAGGCAATCAAGAGGACAGGCCTATACTGACATGCCAGGGAACTTTAAAGGATCAATAAGGGAACTTTTATCCCTTTCTCTTGCTGATAATTTTCAAAGGGCGGTGTTTATCTCAGGATTTAATGCTCTTATGCGGTATTTTGGACATGTCACAAATACTGTCCACTGTCGGCACGAGGGGCCGGGCATATGTGCATCCCAACTGCCCGGCTTTGTTAAAAAGCTCTATGGGAATCCGAAGATCACCTTTGTAGGGTTTCAGCCAGCCATGCTGGAAAGGCTTTCCCGCATTTTTGACTTAAGGGTCATTGACCTTGATACAGATAACATCGGCAGGGAAAAATTCGGCATGATTATTGAGGGACCTGAAAAAACAGAAGATGCGCTATCCTGGGGGGATATTATACTGGCAACCGGCTCCACCTGTGTAAATGCGACCATCAACAGGTTTCTCAATCGCAAGCCTGTCATTTTTTACGGGGTAACTATAGCGGGAGTAGCCTGGATTCATGGTTTAAGGAGATACTGCCCCTGTGCAAGCTAGCCCTTCCAATTATGTCATGTGGGGAAATGGCCCTTCTCAAAGTAAACATATATCCTGCAAGGCACTATAGATGCAAGCTCTTACTCCACAGGGCACCCGCAGCAATAGCCTGTTAACAGATACGGCTGTTTCGGCCATAAGGACGGCAGGCCTAAGCCCCGGCGCAAAACTTGAAAATCCTGGCAGCAATGGCCCCCAGTGGGAGGACATGGTCAACTGCACCCAGATTTATTGCCTCCTTGGGCATTCCAAAAACCACGGAGCTGGCCTCGTCCTGCGCTATGGTGATGGCCCCGGCCTCCTTCATCTCGAGCATTCCCTTGGCCCCATCATCGCCCATCCCTGTCATGATGACCCCAACCGCATTTTTCCCTGCATACCTGGCAGCAGACCGGAAAAGTACATCTACGGAAGGCCGGTGGCGACTGACCAGTGGGCCATCCTTCAACTCCACGTAATAACGGGAACCGCTACGTTTCAACAACAGATGCCGGTTACCAGGAGCAATCAGTGCCCGACCCCTGATTACCGTATCGTCGTCAGCGGCCTCCTTGACAGATACCCTGCATATCCCATCGAGACGACGGGCAAAATTGGCCGTAAACCTCTCTGGCATATGCTGTACGATGACTATGCCAGGCGCATCAGGCGGTAATGCCTCAAGGAAGACCCTGATGGCCTCAGTGCCACCTGTAGAGGCACCAACGGCCACGACCTTTTCCGTTGTCTGAATCATCGCCTTGCTGGCTGGCCTGGCTATGACCGCATCTGCCGTCAATTTAGGCGCTATCTTTCTCGAAACCGGGCTTACCCTTTTGACCTTGACCAGGGCCGCTGCCTTTACCGCGTCGCATATACAAATCCTGGATTCCTCTAAAAACTGCCGGGTACCAAGACGGGGTTTCTGTATAATCTCTACAGCCCCATACTCCAGTGCCTTGAGGGCAGTATCAGAACCCTTTTCCGTAAGGCTTGAACACATCACTACCGGAATGGGATGCTGGGTCATAAGTTTAAGGAGAAAGGTAATACCATCCATACGTGGCATTTCGACATCCAGGGTAATGACATCAGGGGCTTCACGCTGCATCTTCCTTGCGGCTATAAACGGATCGGTTGCCGTCCCTATGACCTCGATTTGGGGATCTGACGAAAGAATCTCCCCGAGTGTCCGGCGCACTACTGCCGAATCATCAACTATCAATACCTTTATCTTTTTGCTGTTAATGGTCTGCTTTTTCATAGGGCACTAATTTACCATGATGCATCACGACCCTGGGCCACATTCTCATGCCCTGGGGAGCGGCGTCGAAGGTACGGACCGCATGAAGTTTTGGGTCCGTTTCCTATACGCCTGAGGAAAACATCCCCCGTATGGGTATAAAACAGGATCTTCCTGCCCCAATTCCCACCGATATCGCTTGCTGACAGATTGAGCCCGTGCCTTTCGATTGCCCGGCAGGCGGAAATTATATTCTGTCTACCGACGTTGATGGAATCATTGGAACCGTTAACGGGTCGCAACATCTCCGCGCCGCCAAATATCTTCACCTTTATCTCTGGCCTCCTGGCCCCCATTCTATACAGTGCCTTCAACATCTGTAAGACGGAACAATCGACATATCGGGCACCGGCAGTACAATTTGTCGGGCAGGACGACTCGTTACACGTTGGTAGTAACCCATGACAAATGATGCCTAATTGCAAACGGATGGCAAACATAGTCACGGATATGCATGAGCCCAGCACAGTAGTAACGATACAAGGCCTTTCAGCCAGGTAGATATTGCCCGGCCCCAGATGGACTATGGGAATGCGTGGACAGACGGACTTCATCATCATGAACGTGACCTTCATGCGGCCGCAACCTTTGACGCCGCGTTTCCAGGCATACGGGCTGCACAAAAGTTCGAATTATCGTCCTTCCGGCAGGCCTTGCTTAAATCTTTTGGTAAATGGTAGGGGCCACCGGAACCAGGGGCACATCCAGCCCATGGATGGTTTCTGAATGTCCTAAAAACACGTAGCCTCCCCTGACCAACGGGCGCAATATCTTGTTAATGATCATTTCCTGGGTCTTTCTGTCAAAGTATATTATGACATTACGGCAAAAGATCATGTGTAATGGTTCCCTCAAGTCCAAGCGATCTTCCATGAAGTTCAACTGATGAAAAATCACCTTGGCCCTCAGCCCAGGCACTACCCTTACCAACCTTTTTGATCTGTCCTTACTTTTCAGAAAATATTCCTTCCTCAAGGGGAGTGGAACCGGTTCTATTTTTTCCTCTTCATATATGCCTGCCCTGCCAGTTTCAACCACCTGACGGGAGACATCCGTGGCCAGGACAAGGAACTGAAATCTCTTGAGCCTCTTTGATACCTCACTCAAGACCACCGCAATACTGTATGGCTCTTCCCCTGTGGAACAACCAGCGCTCCACACAACTAGGCGTTTCCTGCCACCCAGAAGGCCCTTCGATAAAAGAGTGGGCAGGGCCTTTTTCGCCAGATAATCGAAGTGCACTGGCTCTCTAAAAAAATCAGTCTTGTGGGTGGTCACCACGTCAATCATATGGTGAAGCTCGTCCCGCTGGCCTTCCGGGCTGAACAGGTAATCACAATATTCATCATAGGATCTGATACTCAGATGCCTCAGCCGTTTCCTGAGCCTGGCCTCGAGCATGGTCTTTTTGACCGGCGGGACCTTGATGCCGAGCTTGGAATTGATAAACTTGCTGAGTCGGCGAAATACCCGCTCAGACATCCAGGCATCGTATACCTCCTGATTGTAGGAGGAGCGCACAAAAATTCCTGACGGCCTGTCCATTACAATAGGCGAGCACATCTACAAAGCAGCCCCTTCACCAGCCACAGGGACACTGCCCGGCTGTTCCATGCCCTTTTCCAGCGCCGTAGTAATTTCATCCGTAGAGAATATCCGGTCGATATCCAGTATGATGATAAAATCATCGTCTCTCTTACCCATCCCCTTTATGAAACCGGGCTTCAGCCTGGTTCCGATTTTGGGCGGCGCTTCGATCCGCTCAACCGGCAATTCAAGGACTTCCTGTACGGAATCGGCCAAGGCCCCGAGTACCGTAGGCTCTCCATCGAGATCAATCTCCATGACTACGATACATGTATTTACCGTCTCCTGTGCCTCGGACATCCCGAATTTAAGCCTCAAGTCTGCGACAGGGACCACGGAACCCCGGAGATTTATTACCCCCCTCAAAAAATCAGGCATCTTGGGCACCCTGGTCACCCTGGTGAAATCCAACACCTCGCGCACCTTGCCTATCTCAACGGCAAAAACCTCTCTGTCCAACTCGAAGGTGAGATATTGAGTCGTTTCGGTTATCCCGGCTACGTTCATGTCGCCCCCCTAGAATTTTTAGAATTCCGCATCGATGGCGTCCTTTTGGGTTGACGCATCACCGAGATCCAGGTTAATACCACCAGACGGCCTGGAAACCTGGCTGGTCACCACACCGCGGACATCTACGGCTTCCTCAGATGGCCTGACAGCCTTCTTAGGCCGCGATACATCGGTCATGTTCAGCCTGAAAAACGAAATGACACCCTGAAGCTGCTCCGCCTGGGATGAAAGCTCCTCGGCCGTCGAGGCCATCTCCTCAGAGGCACCGGCATTCTGCTGAATCACCTGGTCCAACTGCTGAATCGCCTTGTTTATCTGCTCTGCCCCTATGTTCTGCTCGTTACTGGCCGCACTGATCTCCTCCACAAGCTCAGCGGTCTTCTGGATGTCTGGAACCAGCCTCTCCAGCATGGCACCGGCACCCTCGGCAACCTCGACACTGGAGGTGGAAAGTTGGCTGATCTCCGCCGCTGCCGTCTGGCTCCTTTCCGCCAGCTTCCTCACCTCAGAGGCCACCACAGCAAAACCCTTGCCGTGCTCACCCGCCCGGGCCGCCTCTATGGCCGCATTGAGCGCCAACAGATTGGTCTGCCTGGCTATCTCCTCGATGATGGATATCTTCTCGGCTATCTCCTTCATGGCCGCCACGGTCTCGGATACCGCCTTGCCACCTGTCCTGGCATTCTCCGCTGCCTTGAGGGCTATGTTCTTCGTCTGCTCGGAATTGTCGGCGTTCTGCTTTATGTTGGCCGCCATCTCCTCCATGGACGATGAAACCTCCTCGGCCGAGGCCGCCTGCTCCGTGGCACCCTGGGACATCTGCTCAGAGGTGGAGCTCAATTCCTGACTACCCGCCGCAACGTTGTCAGCCGCGCTCTTCACCTCTGC
>JAJRZR010000088.1 GCA_024275145.1 Deltaproteobacteria bacterium
GAACACCGATGCGGGAGTCTACCGGTGACAGGAAAAATTCAATTAACAGATAGTTTTCAAAGGCGTCTCAATTACCTTAGGCTTTCGGTCACAGACCGGTGCAATCTCCGTTGCAGATACTGTATGCCACAGAGTGACTTTTCCTGGATGCCAGCCAACAAGATCCTGAGCTATGAAGAAATACTAAAGATATGCCGGGTACTGGCCGATCTTGGCGTGGAAAAGGTACGCCTTACTGGTGGTGAACCCCTGGTTCGGAAAGACCTAGATCGACTAATAGGTGGTATGGCCGATCTGCCAGGCATAAAGGAGCTTTGCCTTACGACAAATGGGGTACTTCTCAAAAGGCTTGCAAGGCCCCTCTATGATGCCGGGGTAAGGCACATAAACATCAGCATGGATTCCCTGGTACCTGAAAAGTACAGATATATTACAGGGTTTGATCTATTCAAGCAGGTATGGGCAGGGTTACATTCCGTACTGGACACGGGATTTTCACCTGTAAAGATAAACTGTGTCATCATGAAGGGGATTAACGATGACGAGATAATAGACATGGCGAGCCTTTGTCTCAAATTTCCGCTGGAGATAAGATTCATTGAGTTCATGCCCATTGGAAAAGACTCGTCCTGGAATCCGGACCGCCTCATGACGAATGACCAGGTAAAAGAGGTAGTGGAACAGGGCCTGGGTAAGCTTCATGAAGTAAATCATCCTGGTGGCGGAGGGCCTGCTGTAATATATACAGTAGATGGGGCCGTGGGAAAATTGGGCTTCATAAGTCCCTTGAGCCATCACTTCTGTGCAACATGTAACAGGCTCCGTCTGACAGCCGATGGGCGCCTGCGGCTGTGTCTGTTCTCTGACAGAGAGGTAGATGTAAGGAGCATTCTCAGGAAGGGGGCTTCTTTAGAGGAGCTGGAACATTTTTTTTGCAAGGTCGTTCTTCGCAAGCCCAAGGGATATGAATATCTTGGCAAGTTACAGCCTTCATGCTCAAGGTATATGTCCAGCATAGGTGGATGAGATGAGCCCTTATGGGGCCCGTCGGGCCTAACCATCCTGGCCGGCCCTGTAGCGATTGCGTTTCATGCGGCCAAGAGCCCCCCTATAGAAGGTGATTTATTAGAAAACAAGAACCATTGAGACGATAAAGTCCAGCAATCGAGCTGGTGAATATTTTTTGCCGTGAAAACACATCCTGCCCTCGTGCCGTATTTTTTCATGCCCAGGAGCGCGGCGTTAAAGGTATGGGCATGAAGATTTATCCAACGAAGATAGATTATCGGCTAAAGAAAGCCGTTTTCCGAAGGGTCTCAGAACAATATCATATTACAATTCATCATTAGGAGGACAACATGTTGATCCTGGAAGATCTCCTCTACACGGAAGACCATCTGTGGGTCCGCTCTTCAGAGGGCGACGCTAACGCGGTCGTGGGCATAACAGACTACGGTCAGGAACGTATCGGGCCTATCACCGCTGTAGACCTGCCCGCCGCAGGTGAGGTAATTACCGAATCCGATGTCCTGGGCACAGTAGAAAATGTAAGAGCGGAGGTTACCGAATTGCTTGCCCCTGTATCCGGCAAGGTCAGGGAGGTGAACACGGCGGTTATCGACCAGCCTGACATCGTAAACGAAGACCCCTACGAGGACGGCTGGCTTGTAGAATTAGAACTCGCCCAACCAAAGGAACTCAAGGATCTCATGACGGCAAAGGATTATGCGGTATACGTAGAGGAACAGAGGTTGAGGGACGAAGAGGAAAACTCACTGGAAGATCCCGTGGAGGCCCTGGAGGTGGAAGAAATATGAAAGGGAAGATTGCCTTTTGTTTTCCCGGCCAAGGATCCCAATACGTGGGTATGGGCAAAGAATTCCTGGATACCATTCCAGGTACAAGGGAGGTTTTTTCCAGCGCAGAAAGGGTCACGGGTATCCCAGTAAGGGCTCTGTGCATAGATGGTCCTGCTGACGAACTGACAAAGACCATCAATCTCCAACCCTGTCTGACAGCGGTCGAGATAATATGCGCGATGGCCGTCATACAGGAAGGAATCAAACCGGATGCAGTGGCAGGACACAGCCTTGGCGAATATCCTGCCCTGTGGGTCTCGGGTGTTTTGAATATGGAAGACACCTTCCGACTGGTGAAATACCGTGGTCAGTTCATGGAAGATGCCGCCAGGGAAAACCCCGGGGCAATGGCTGCTGTGATCGGACTTGAGAAGGAAAAATTAGAGGGCCTCATAGGCACCGTGGCTGCCTCTGGTGGAATCCTGTCTCTGGCCAACTATAATTCCCCGGACCAAATTGTCATAACGGGTGAAAAGCACCTTATATCAGGAGCATGTAAGGCCGTTAAACAGGCAGGAGGAAGAGCGGTACCACTCAAGGTATCAGGGGCATATCATAGTAATCTTATGAAGGATGCAGCAGAGGCCTATTCCAAGATCCTGTCAAAGGTGGACTTTTCTGCACCTAGGATACCATTTTATAGTAATGTTACTGGTAGGGCTGAACATGATCCCGATACGATCAAACAGCTCATGGCCAGGCAGATCTGTTCCCCGGTCCGGTGGAGCGATTCCATAATCAACATGGCCCATAATGGTATAGGCACATTTATAGAAACAGGCCCTAAAAAGGTACTAACGAATCTCATACGTAAGTGCCTGCCGGATTCCAACCCGTTGTTACTACCTATTGAAAATTCGGAAGGGCTAAAACTCTTAGAGAAAGGTCTGGTTTAATCCTATGAAAATGGAGAATACGTCAGGACTGCGATGCAAAAAATGTAACCATGAATTGGAACTCTGCCGCCGTTGAAAGGGTGTAGCCCTTAGGTGTAAGGGCTGTGGCAGGGTCTATCCACTGAGTGAATATGCAAGGTTCCTGGATGATAAGATGGAACGTATGCTGGCCTTTACCCGTTGCGACAGAATCTAGCCACTTACCGCCAAAATCTTCATAATGCCCATGGCATATCATTTACATATACACCGCCAAGGCAGGGCATTGGGATCCGGCCCAAGGAACGTTTCCACAAAAAATTTTCTGACCCGCACTTAGAACACGTGATGATACGCGGTCAGGGTCCAGTTATCAATTCCTGGCCATCCATGAAGGGCCGCAATGCATCTGGAATCTCCACCGTTCCATCGGCCCGTTGAAAATTTTCAAGAATTGCAACCACCGTTCTACCTACGGCAAGGCCTGAACCATTTAACGTATGCACCAAGCGGGTCTTGTTGTGCCCTTTCGGCCTATAGCGTATGTTTGCCCGCCTGGCCTGGAACGCCTCGAAATTACTGCAAGAGGATATTTCACAAAAACGATTCTGGCCAGGAAGCCATACCTCTATATCGTATGTCTTTGCTGCGGAGAAACCCAGGTCACCTGTGCAAAGGACGACGACCCGATAGGGGATTCCAAGTTCCTGTAGTACCTCTTCTGCATCCAGCAAAAGTGAATCGAGTTCTTCGTAATAACGTTCAGGTCTAACAAATTTTACCAATTCCACCTTGTTGAACTGGTGCTGTCGGATTATCCCCCTTACATCCCTGCCATAAGAGCCCGCCTCTGAACGGAAACAGGGTGTATAGGCCACATAGGAAAGCGGCAGGTCATCCTCACTCAATATTTCATCCCTGTGGAGATTTGTGACTGGGACCTCGGCAGTTGGTATCAGGAAATAATTGGTACTTTCAAGTTTAAAAAGATCTTCTTCGAACTTGGGTAATTGTCCCGTACCCATGAGCGAGGCCTCATTGACAATGAATGGGGGCAGAACTTCACGGTAACCATGCCTTTTGGTATGCATATTTAGCATAAAATTGATGAGTGCCCGTTCCAATCTGGCGCCCGCACCATGGTATACAGCAAAACGGGCGCCTGCTATCTTGGCAGCACGTTTAAAATCCAAAATTCCGAGCCCTTCCCCGATATCCCAGTGGGGGGCGGGAGAAAAATCAAACTCAGGGATATCGCCCCATCTCTTGACCACAACATTCTCCTCTTCCGTCTGGCCAACCGGTACGGATTCATGGGGAATATTGGGAATGACGAGCAAAAGCTCCTTCAAGGCAGAATCCTCTACTGCAAGACGTTTTTCCAAATCCTTGATTTTGGACCCAACTTCCTTCATCCGGGCTATAAGACCAGAGGCGTCTTTCTTCTCCTTTTTGAAGCCTGCAATCGTTTGGGAAACCCTGTTTCTTTCGTTCCGCAGCGCCTCCAACTCCTTAAGTATGCCCCTTCTCCTGGCATCGATCTCCAACAGCAAATCTACAGAGATATCCGTATTCCTGTGCTTAAGCGCCCTTGAAACCTCTTCCTTGTTTTCCCTGATAAAACGTATATCCAACATATATAATCTCCAAAATCTGTATAGGGAGCATCCCCTGTTTGCCCCTGTTTTTTACAGAATACACACACCCTGTCGTCACCATCCCGCCAGATGGCAGCAGGCCTTTGGAAACCCACATTATGCAGCTCGGGGGTCTGCCGAAAATGTCAGGCGGAGAGGGCATCCAGAGAGATGTTTCCGTCAGCACACTACCTTGATCTTCATGACTGAGCGACCCCTCTTTTACAAGGCGTCGGCCTTAGGAGAGGACATTAACCCAGATTATGCAGCTCGAAAGTTTGCCGGAGATGCAAGGCATCAGGGGCGCAGACATACTTAAGTATTTCAAGTCCCTGATAATGCAGCAGATTCGGTAAACTTTCGAGCCCCTTGCGGCTTCAAATGCCTAACAACTTCATTGCATTTTGCTTGCACCTTTTAGGTGAAAAAACGAAAACGGCCTCTTGCTTATAACATCTTGAAATTTAAGGAACAATATTTTTACATTTGAAGTGCATAATTTGGGATTAAGGCACGTCTTTCACTTGGGCTGGTATTTTTACGGTAAATACTGGATAAATACAATAGGAGGCATCTTAAAAACTTCTGTTTTGTTCGATGGCAGATGACCCGCAAAGGGCAAGTACCAGGGCCATATCCAAGACGTGCGACATCATACCTCGGACAAGGAGGGAGATCTTACGAACCCCTGCCTGGCAGCTAATACAGACAGACGCTGTTAAAAATGCCGCAACACAGGCTAACGTATACAGGCTGAACGGACCTGTTTCAGATCTGTTTCTCCTGTCAATACCTTTCTGATACCATCCTGTTTCAAGGTGAGCATGCCATTTTCCATACCGTGCTCCCTTATATCTGCGACACTGGCCTTTTTTTGGATGAGTTTCCTCAGGCCATCGTTGGATACCAGCAGTTCATGGATCGCCATCCGGCCTTTATAGCCGGTTTTATTACAATGTGGACAGCCTGTCGGCCTGAACAGGGTAGCCTGCTCCAGGAGTCCGGGGTCCAAGGGCTTGGATGGATTATGCCCATATTCATGGAGTATGAGTTCCTTCTCCTCATCATCGGGCGTATAGGCCGTCTTACATTTTGGGCACAGGCGTTTGACAAGCCTCTGGGCCAAGACGCCAAGCAGGGCGTCGGCGAAATTGAATGGATCCATGCCCATACCCAGCAACCGGGTAACGGTTTCAGGGGCGGAATTTGTATGTAAAGTAGAAAAGACAAGGTGGCCTGTCAAGGATGCCTCAATTACGGTATTGGCGGTCTCCTCATCCCTTGTTTCCCCTACCATTATCACGTCAGGGTCGGCCCTGAGGAAGGCCCTTAGTACCCTTGCAAAGGTTAGCCCTATGGTGGGCTTGACCTGAACCTGTCTGAGCCCCTCTTGTACAATTTCGACCGGATCCTCCGCAGTCCATATCTTCTTTTCAGGCCTGTTGATGTATCCAAGGGCGGCATGCAGCGTCGTGGTCTTACCTGATCCGGTTGGTCCTACCACCAGTATCAGCCCGTATGGCATACTCAAGAGCCTCTTCATCTCATTGAGGTTTTCCTCAAGCAAGCCCATCTTGTCGAGAGGCATGGCATCGGATGCGGCCAGTATCCTCAGGACGATATCTTCGTTGCCCTCGGTAGTAGGTAGGGTGGCCACGCGCAGTTCGATGGTCCTGCCAGTCCTGGACCTGAACTTGATCTTGCCATCCTGTGGCAGCCTTTTTTCTGCGATGTCCAGATTGGACATGATCTTTATCCTGGACACAAGCGCCCGTTTATAATTAAAGGGAATATTCTGGTATTTCATACAATCCCCGTCAATCCGGAGCCTTACCAGTGCCCCCCTTTTCCCGGTCAATGATTCGATATGGATATCCGATGCATTTCTGAGGAAGGCATCTTCTATTATCTTGTTGGCCATTTGCACAACGACGCTATCTGCATCGCTGGCAACGTCTTCGTCCTCTTCCTCTTCGGTTTCCTCATCCACCAGTTCAAGCTGTTCGAAGACATCTTCGCCATCACCTCCAACCGAATATTTCCCATAGAAGTAATCGATGAATTTATCGATATCCTCTTTCAAGGCCACGGCAAATTCAAAGTTTTTGGCCTTGAGCACCCTTCTTATGTTATCTATCTTGGTCAAATCATGGGGGTTGTCCAGTGCCACGACCAAGACACCGGCCTCTTCCCTTATAGGGACACAGGCATTGGAACGAAAAAAATGTTCCTTTATCCCATGGATGCAGGAAGGAGTCCCGCCGACCTCAAGTTCATCAAATTCCACAAATGGGCATCGATAATATTCGCTCAGGGAACGGCCTATTTCGATCGTATCGACATCAAACTGGGTTATGAGCACGTTCTCAATGGTCTTCTTGCCCTGTTTAGCCAGGCTCTTGGCCTGCTCCAACTCTTCCTCGGAAATTATTCCATTTCTTATGAGGTAATAAAATCTGCCGAATTTTTGAGCGGTTTGCGAAAGATCCTTGAGGCGTTGAGCTGCATTTCTAAATGAGGGATCAAGCCGGATGATCTGCTCAAGGGCCTCCAGGGCCTTAGTGACAGCCCCTGTTTTTTCATGGGTCAGGGCCAATTGGTAAAGGACCTCCAGCCTCTGATCCTTTGAAAGTTGATGGTCCTCCAATGCCTTTTCCAGATATTCTAACGCATCGAAGGGCATATCGAGCTTCAGATAGGATTGCCCTATTTTCGCCCTGATTTCCCCAGGCCGATGCCCAGTATCCAGGAGGGATTTCAATTCGTCGATCGCCTCAGCGAGAAAACCGGCCTCTATAAGGCCCATGCAGTTATTGTATTCCCGCTCGAACTCTTCCTCCCCGGAGCCGGCCGTAGAATTCGTTGCACCGTTTTGCGGATGATCGTCGGAATCGCCTTGAATGACCTGAAGCCGTTCCTTGATCCTTTTTAACAGGTCACCGGACAGATCATTCCCCATCTCCCTCAGGATGTTCTCATAGAGGAGACGGGCCTCTTCTTTCAGACCGTGGTGCAGATATAGTTCTGCTTCTTGCAGTTTTTCTTCAAAGGAATTAGCAGCAGATAGCTGGCTATCAATCATGTTGCCATGCCCTTAAAACAGATTTTACCGTGCAAAGGGGAATGGTCTTCTCCCCGTTCTTCAATATTCCTTCAAAGGGTTCCTTCGCCTTTTGTGTTGGTTCCCAGCTCATTCCCAATGTGCTTTCGCTGACAGGTTCGGTCTCGCACAGTATCGTAATGCCCTTGGAGCCATCATACATGATGATTACGACCTGGCAGGCACAGCCATCCCTGTTGCCAATCCCTCCCTCACCTACAAGTTCAGGCCCGACCACAGGAAACTCAAGCTGTTTCAAGGCATCTTCATCAAGCCCGGCCAATTTTCCATTGAGCATGGGCCTTATTTTGGACCATGGCCATTTCTTTAAACCCTTGAGAGGGAAAGTCGAAAGTGAACCCAGTTTCCTTTTCATTGACCAGACCGGAGGTCCATGGAAGCACACCTCCTCAGCGGAGAGGGCAATCCGCTTCCCACCCCAGTTTATCGTCAAGATTGTGTCACAGGGTGGCAGGACCGGCTTCTGTTCAGAGGTCTTCGGCATACCAAAGGACTCAACATCAGGGAGCCTTAATTCCCTACCCGTTAATTTGGCCAGGCGCATTGCCTCCTTCTCCAGGATAGAGCGTATACCTTCCTGGAATTTATAGAGCTTTTCCATACCTGACGTATTTTTCAAAAGGGCCTCTACGGGTATTATTTTTTCGATACATGAAACCAGTACGTCTATGTGTTCGTCCAGGAGATGTAAGGATTCAACCTCGGAAGGTGATGATACGACTGATTCAGGCCTTGGCTCTGCCGGACCTCGTAAATGGGAGACTGTGACGGGTTGAGATTTTTCGCTTGTATCATCTGCAGGTACGGCCCCATGAAGGCTATCTGGCCTGGAAGACAACGGAGATGGCATTGTTGGACAGGTATCCTCATCCTTATCGTCTTCCGGCTCAACCTGTATTTCCCCGGCCTCACTGGTATCCGGGATGATGTCCGTCGCTCCTTCACCGGTTTCCCCGGGCCTTTCCTCCTCTTCAAGGATTCTTTCCAGTTCCAAGGCAGTAGTTTCGAAGCCTTTGGCTAAATCCTCTGGCAGCGTAGCTCCAACGGCCTGGTATTGTGTCGCTAGCTGTTTCAGGTTTTCAAGTCCCTTTTTCAATATGACAGGGCTATTGGCGGCTATCGTTTCGGGCTGATCTTCCATCCTGCCCAGTATGTCCAACATCAAACGGATAAGATGCCTGGCCTCGGAAATATCCCTGATGCCGGGCTCTGCATTGATCCCCTTCATGGTGCCTATTGCCGCAGCCACCTGCTCAGGGGTAATCTCCCATTCCAAAGTCGATAACTGTTGATCCAGGTTGTCGAGCAATACCGGCAACCCCTCCTTTCCTGCCTCGCTATCGGGTTCAAGCTCTAGTTCAAGCTCCAGAAGGTTTTCCTCTGGTTTTTCCTCTCCACTGGATTCGTCTGTAGTTGGAGATGCCGGGATCAAGGGTTCAAGATGCAAATCCATGTCCGCCGATGCCTCATCAGGCGACTTCCCCTCAGCGACCTCTTTAACCTCGTTTGTCAGGGGATCGATCTCTATTTGCCTGGACGGCTTGAACAGATCATCAATAGTATCTTCAATTTCGTCAGTAAGGATATCGGGATTGAGGGTGTCTTTTTTCTCTGCCATACTGTTTCTCCCTAAACGAAAAAGGATGGCAATTGGCACAGGTGATCGGGTCGGCCTTCTCCTTTTTCGTCCTTGGTCAGCTTATTTTGCCATCAGGTGCTTTCTGGCCACATGCCGCACCGTCAGTTTACTTATCGCCTTAAGTGTCTCGAAGACACCTAGACCTTTGGTGGCCGCCGCCTCAAATGCCATAGTATTTAAATGGCTGTTTAGATCCGATTCGAGTTCCTCCACCTCCAGAGTAGGAATCGGGGTATTTACAAGATCCCTCTTATTGTATTGGAGAATGAGCGGAACTTCGCTGAAATTTATATTGTTTTCCATAAGATTCTTTTGCAGGTCCTGAAGGCTTTCTATATTTTTTGCCTGTCTGACCCTCAATGAATCCGCCACGAAGACCAGGCCATCAACCCCCTTGAGAACGAGTTTTCTGGTAGCTTCGTAGATCGCCTGCCCTGGCACCGTATAAAGTTGGATCCTTATATCGAATCCGCTGACCTTCCCAAGGTTCAACGGCAAGAGATCAAAAAACAAGGTGCGATCTCCCTTTGTCTCAATAGTGAGCATCTTGCCCTTTGCACGCTCACTCATGGCATTGTATATGTAAAGAAGATTTGTGGTTTTCCCGCACCTTCCTGGTCCATAATAGACGATCTTGCAATGGACCTCCTTTTTGCTCAGATCTATGAGGGCCATAGCTAATTGCAGATTCCAAAGACCTGTTCAATGGTCTTGATAAGTTGAGCCACCCTGATCCTTACCAATCCCAATGAGACGTCGTCGCCAAATATGGTAATGAGTATTAGTGCTGAGCCGATTCTGGCAAAGTGGATACTGTCCTTTTTCCCCTTATGGAACAGCAAGGAAAAATCATCTTCCCCTATAAGCTTTGCCATCTGAGACGTGGCCCCAAAGTTTGCCGCTGCCAGTGCCGCCAGGGAGGTCGTATCAAGATCGTTACGTTTTTTTCCGCAACTGGCGACAATATTCCCGGCTTCATCAATGAGTAAAACTGTATGAACCCCGGCCTTGATCAAGGACTTATCTATCTGGATTTTTGCCTTTTCTAAAACCGGACCTGTAACTACTAGATCTGCCATGATTGATGGTCCCTGCCATATTCAGGGCGTCTTTTAGGTGGGTTGCCACTCCTTTCCCATCTCTAACCCTGAAATAAGTTATTACTTAAGCTTCATGTGGCCCTTAACCTTGATGCCGCCCCCCCAGGGCATGAAGACACGGCCCGAGGACAAGATATATTCTTACATTAAAAATGTACCAAGCATGCCTGTGCAGCTTCTGCCAACGATTACCGACAGACTTGGAAATGCCAACCAGGTCTAGATCTCTTAGTGTCCCACCATCGATCTACCGGACTTATCGGAATGCTGAAGAAAAAGATAAAAGGAGATCACTGTAAGACGACTATTTTATTCAAAAGCGAGGAGATCGGGGATTAACCGAACAAGAAGTGTGTTTGCCAAAAACAATTCATTTTCATCCTGGTTCTATTCCCTCAAGTCTGCGACTTTTCCCGCCGATAATATGGATAATATGACAGGTTCGCACATCTTACCTCCCTGCTGGTTGCACAGTGGAAGGAGGGATGCTGGCTAGTGAATATTTTACCGTAAAAATGCATTCTGCCCCCTTGGGTCGTCTCTTTATGCCCTGGGGTGCGGTTCCAAGGGTTACGGGCTATATGAAAATTTACGTTGAGGGGGTCGCCATACCATGGGCATATCTATGGCAAAGAGGCTGGACAAGGTGGAGGATTTACCATCCTTGCCTCATACCTTGCACAAGGTACTAGAGGGTCTTGACAGCGTTTCAGCATCTGCCAAGACGTTAGAAGGGATAATTCGTGAAGACCCGGTACTTACTGCCAAGATACTCAAGATGGCCAACTCCCCCTTTTATGGAGTCCAGGGCGAGGTTAGCAGCATAGCCAAGGCAGTAGTGATTCTAGGCTTTGAAGAGGTTCGCGGCCTGGTAATCGGGCTTTCACTCACCGGAACATTTGGAGGCGACCTGGGGGTGGAAGAGTTTGATGCCCAGAGCCTGTGGCTTCATTCTATCGGTGTCGCCAAGACAGCCCATATGTTGGCTACCCATATCAATGGATGCGTGCCGGATGAACTGTTTACTGCGGGCATTGTCCACGACCTGGGGCGCTTTTTGTTATGCCTGTATTTCCCATCGGAATATAAGGCCATCCTCGAACAAAAAAGGCAAAGCGGCCAGCCCCTGTTCAAGGTTGAGGAATCCTGCGGATTGAGCCACGCCGAGGCAGGGGCATATCTTGCAAAAAAGTGGGCCTTGAGCGACATGCTGGTAAACGTAGTCAGGTATCATCACCACCCTGGAAGCGCGGGTTCCTACTCCATGCCGGCATCAATCGTATTTCTGGCCGACGAACTGTGCCATAAGTTAAAGATCGGCTGGGATGCCAAGGGTGAGATAGGTGCGGTACTGGTGCCAAGGGCGCTGGGGCTTGCACCAGAAACGATAAAAAAGATCGCGCGCAAGATCAAAAAAGAAAAGGAATCCATAGAGGCCAGTTGGAGCAAGGTCCTGTCTGGATAGACATGGTGCTGAGTCACACCGGATACACTCTCAGGGGTGTTACCCGCGGCATGCTTGGCATAAGGCCTTATTCCCTGATTATGCTGCTTATGAGTTTGCCGAAGATGCAAGACACACTGGATGTACTTGTACTCCCAGCGTTCCAAGTAACGAGCAACCCGGCGCGCAATGTCCTGCTGGAGTTTTGCCTGGATTGATCACGAATGAATTATCAAGGAGCCGGTTTGTCCATAGATCCAAAAGGACCGATAAAAACCCTTATAGTTGATGATACCGCCTTTATGCGAAAGGCCCTTGCTGAGATACTCTCCGGACGGAACGGGATAGAGGTGGTAGGGGTGGCACGTCACGGCAGGGAGGCCCTGGAGATTGCCGAATCATTGGATCCAGACGTGATAACCCTTGACGTGGACATGCCTGTGATGGACGGCCTTACCACCATAAAGCATCTAATGGTCAGAAAACCCAGACCGGTTGTCATGGTGAGCGGCCTGGCGGATCATGGCAACGTTACACTGGAAGCACTCAGATTAGGCGCAGTGGATTTCTTTCCCAAACCCTCAGGTACGATCTCCCTTGACATGCACGAATCCGCACGAAAATTCGCTAGGGTGGTGGCAAGGGCATCAAGGATCAATCCTGGTGCCATCCAGAGGGCGAGGCTGTCGCCGAGACAAAATATCGGACCCATCGAAAAACGGTGGCCTAGCGGGGTTCTCGTCCTCATTGCACAGGAAGGCGCCTGTGCAAATTTCATACGGCTCATCTTCAATATCGATCCATCGCTTCCAATCTCCATAGTTGCTATCCAGAGGGGGGCACCCGGTGTGCTGGCATCCTTTTGCAACGAATTGAACAAGATCGTCCCCTGGGAAATCACAATGGGCAACGGCACGAATTTGTGGGCCAGCACATGTTTCCTGGCAGAGACAGACAGGGGGCTACGCATTACAGGCGCTGGAAAAGGTCCAGCCATTGAGACGGGAGATGGCACAGATGCCTACCGTCTATTCCTGCCAGAGGTCACGGGGCTGTTTGGCCGCCGGTGCATGATAGCGATCATGGGTGGAGCCGATACCGCTGCCATGGAAGGGGTCTCCAGGATTACCAATAGCGGGGTCCGCGTCCTGGCCTTGTCTCCTGATACCTGTGTCTATGGACGTCTTCCGCAGACAGCTATAGAGACAGGTATGGCCGAGGCTGTGTATTCAGAAAGCGATCTCTGGAGGGAAATAGACGCATTCGGCAGGGGGTTAGATAGCGGTAGGTGAGCCCCTCTGCCTATAGGTTTTTGCAGGTTGTCAGGGCTAAACCATGTATTGAAATCACCATCTATACAAAAGGAAGAAAGGCTATGACTTCTAATTGCGCTACACAAGGTAGCAAGGAAAGGATCAAGGTCCTCGTGGTGGATGACTCACCACTCATGTGCAGAGTGATAAAGGAGGCCCTAAAGGATGACGAAGAAATGGAGGTTGTGGGGCATGCATTAAACGGTCAAGAGGCCTTGGAGATACTTTCAGACGGAAAGGTGGATGTATGCACCCTGGACGTCTATATGCCTGGGATGAACGGACTTACCGTTTTGAAGAATATAATGATCCGCTTCCCACTGCCAACACTTATGGTGAGCGCATTTACTGCTGACGGCTCCAGGATCACCTTTGATGCCCTGAGATACGGTGCAGTAGATTTCTTCCAAAAACCAACCAGACAAAATGGTGGAGATATTCTGGAGCAGGCCGCCGTACTACAGTCAAGGGTAAAGCGTGCCGCGAGGACCCAGGTGGAGGCCGCCCGTTATCTGAGGCTGAAACCCGTATCAGGCCCTGGACCCGCCAATGGCCATGTAACCAATCCCTCAAGGCACCATGCCGCTGTAATAATAAACGCCGGAACCGGTGGATACTCATCTATTCTATCCCTTTTGCCCAAAATGGGTGCCAGACCAAGGGTACCATTGATTATCTCCATGGGGGCACCAGGAAGCTGCCTCAATGCGTTCCTGGAATATCTCAGAAAATATGTGATGTTCGATCTGGTAAGAGCAGGCGAGAACCAATATCTGGAGGCTGGGAAGGCCTACTTCCTGTGTTCAGACGAGGCAGCGATCCTGGACAAGGAAAACAATAGATACCTATTGGTGGTAAAAGACCACCAGGACCTGGCCAACCATGAAGGCGGCATAGATCTACTTCTGTTTTCGGCCAGTGAATATCTGGGCAGCGGTACCCTGTCGATATTCCTCTCCGGGGACGGAGTCCATGGCGTGAGTGGGGCCAAAGAGGTGATTAGAAACGATGGTACGGTATTGGTGCAACGGCCCGAAACCTGCCTTGCCCCGGAACTTCCGCAAAAATTAATAAAAGAAATCAATAGTGATGTCTGTTCACTTAACGAACTCGCAACCAGGGCGTTTGCCTGGTAACCAAACTGGTAGGAAAGGATGCCCATGGCTTTTGAGCTTGCAAATAACAGTTCCCCGGGAGGCGGCCTGGTCTCAGACGATTCTCGAGGAAGATTCAATGGCTGGCTTGAAGGCCTTAGTATGCCTGACATCGTTCAGCTGGCGTGTCTTGGAGGGAAGGATTACGTCCTTGAAGCCGAAAGCGGCACACGAAAGGGCTCCATATATTTTTCATCTGGAGAGGTAGTGCACGCCTCTACGGCGTCATTAGAGGGCCAGGAGGCATTTTTCGAGATAATGGCATGGGGGGAGGGAACCTTTCATCTGGCCCCAGGAAGAACGCAACGGGTATCTATCGATGTACCCTGGAACTTCCTCTTGATAGAGGCCTTGAGACGTAACGATGAAGGTGGCTATACCGAAGAAGAACGGGGACCTGTAAGGGTCCTGATAGTAGAAGATTCACACATGGTCAGCAAGGTCCTGAGCAGGATATTAAGGGAAGATCTTGGGGCAGAGGTTATAAAGGTCGTGGAAAATGGCAAGGAAGCCCTTGATATCCTGGAAGATAAAATACCGGATCTCGTCACCCTGGATATCAACATGCCGGTTATGGGCGGGGATCTGGCTTTAAAGCATATAATGGTCAAATCCCCTGCACCTGTTGCCCTGATCTCTGGACACCGAACGGAAGACTTCCCAAAGGTAATGGAATTCTTGCGGCTTGGTGCGGTGGATTTCATCACAAAACCAGAAATAGGTGAAAACTGGGATGTAGTCAAGGAAAGACTTCAAAAGTTGGTAGGCCATGCCAAGGGTTTCAGGATAAAAAACATCCGCAGGGCAAGGCAGCTTAGACCACCACGGATAAAGGCGGAACCAGGGCTGCTCGCCGGGGAACTGGTAATACTCGTAGGCGGCACGGGTGCCTTGCTGGAGATCCAGAAGATAATACCTGTCCTATGTCAAAGGGTTTCAGGTTCCATCCTCGTATTCCAGGATATGTGCCACGGCATCATATCTTCCTTTTCCTCCTATCTTAACATGTATGCACGGCATACGGTTTCGCCCCTTGGCGATGGTGCCCCGTTGCTCAGCAACCAGTGCTGGATCACGGATTGGCAAGGCTCTTGGGAAATAATTTCCGACGATAATGGTGCGGCCATATCCCAGGCCAAGGGGCAAAATGGATCCATCGACATGGAAAACCTGCTCATGTCATCAGCGAACGTCTTCAAGGAAAAACTGACCGTTGTGATTCTTAGCGGGGCAGATATCGAGATGGAAATAGGGCTTGAAACCGTAGCCACCCAAGGCGGCAGGATCCTGTTACAGCTTCCGGAGACATGCCTGTGCCCACAACCCATGGAGAAAATAAAGGCCCTGGAACTTGAGGATGAATGTTTCGAGCCGGAAAGATTCCAGGATATGCTGCCTTCTGGCCCTGCGTCGATGGAAGATATGCACAGTGAGGACGGTCATGGCTAGGGTATTGGTGATAGAGGATTCGAGCTTCATGCGTAAGCGGATAGCCAAGGCGTTGATGGATGCCGGTCACGATGTCGTGGGGCAGGCACGTGATGGAGAGGAAGGATTCAAGCTCTATCAAGAGATCATGCCAGATGTTGTGGTCACGGACGTAACGATGAGAGGTGTGGATGGAATAGCCGGGGCACGGATGATAAGGGACTATGACCCTGAGGCGCAGGTTATCTTTATGAGCCTGGTGAATGATCCTGCGGTCAGGTCCGAGGCATCAAGGATCGGGGCAAAGGGCTTTCTGGCAAAGGATCAGCACGACAGGCTAATAGAATTGATAGGTAATTGTTGTCAAAAGGCACAAAGATAATCAGGGAACTTTCGAGGGCATTATGAAACAGTTAGATCAGGAAATGTTGCAGGACTATGTGGTCGAGGCGCAGGAAAATCTACAAGAGCTTGAACCCAATTTGTTACTCCTCGAGCAGGAACCTGAAAATATTCCCCTGCTGAATGACTGTTTTCGAAATATGCATAGCATAAAAGGTGCAGCGGGATACATGGGGCTTGAAAAGACCACTGCATTGGCCCACAGGATGGAAACCCTGTTTGACCGGGTGCGCCAGGGGAAACTACATCTGGATGAAGATACAATGAATCTGGCCTTCGAGGCATTAGACAAATTGAAGGAGCTTGTTACCGACGTAGCCGGTGAGTGCAAGGAACTTACCGATGTATCGGGCATAATGGCCAGGCTCGAAGGCATGGAGGATGCCCCTCCCATCGATAAAAAGATCCAGGACAGACAGGAAGCAGCCAGCAGCCCTGTGGGGGATTCACCTGAAAACACGGAAGACAATGTAATAACTGAAGGTAACGATGATCAGGAACTGCTATGTATATATAGAGATGAGATGAAGAATCTTTATGGAGAGCTTGAACGTCTGGCAGCCTCAAGAAATGCCTCTTTTCATGCCATCAATGGCATTATTGGAGATATGATAAGGGTAACCAACTATGTAGGGAACCAGGGGCTATTGGATGCATTGGATGATATTGCCAGGTCGATAGATACGAATGTATCTGACACTGATGCCAATGAGCTGGAAGCATCGGGGATTATTGAACGTATCCGTCTGATTCTCAAAGAAAGGCTCAACATATCCCTTGAGCCTCAGCAGGATCCATCTGAAACACAAGATAAGATGGAAGAAGACGATGAATTATATGAAATTTTTCTTGATTTTGTAGTCGAGGTCTCAGGCCCACTGGCCAATGTGCCAAACGATCCAGATGAAGATTGGCTTGAAGCATGCAGCAATGCCATTGAACGCCTCAAGGCATCGGCCCATTATATGGATTATGGAGAGATACTGGCACTACTGGATGAATGGGGCGAAAGGCTGACAGAGATATTGTCAAAAAGTGGCGATAGCGGGAAACTTGATCCTGAACCGTTAAAGGAGCTCTGGCATAGGTTCCTGGAGTTGCTCCCAGGTCTTTCGACCCGGATAGGCAAGCCGGCTGAGCAGGGACTTGAACCTGAAGGGGGGGCTGACGACGATATGGAGAAGGCACCAGGGGAAGGCCCGTCTGTCATGGAATTGGAAGAGGCTATCGACAGCCTGTTCGCCGACACAGGGGCAAGCACATTGGATGCCACACCTGTATCGTCTCCCATGGACCAGATCACTGATGAACCTTCCAAGGCCCACGGGGCACGGGTTGAGCCCTTGAAGGAACAGGAAGGGACCCCGGCCCAACAGCCTGTTGCCCATGAACCACATGATCATGGCTCTGTATTACAAAATCCTGCCAAGAAAGGTACGGCCGTATCTGCTAAGCCCCATACGACGTCCGGGGATCGGTCATCAAAGGAACCTGAGCTTGTAAGGATAGACCTGAACAAGGTTGAAGGCCTACTTGGGGATGTAGGTGAGCTTGTGGTCCTGCGTTCAGCGCTAGTCCAGCTCTCCCATGAGATCAAAGGTCTATACGGACAATGGCTTGAAAGGCATGTCCTGAGTAACAAGGAGCTCAAACCATTCAAGAACATAATGGTCCGGTTATCCGAGCAAACATCCGTACTGGGCAGGGTGGTCAATCAATTACAGGATGGGGTTATGAGGATGAGGATGCTTCCTGTAAGCACGCTTTTTAACCGTTACCCTCGTATGGTTCGTGATCTCGCCTTGAAGCTTGGCAAGAAGATCGATCTCGGCATGGATGGTCTTGAAACAAACCTTGACAAGAGGGTCATAGAACAGATGGCTGACCCCCTCCAGCACATCATCAGGAACGCCGTCGGCCATGGCATAGAGCCCCCCGAACTCAGAGAAAAATTGGGGAAGCCTGCCACGGGACGCCTTAGACTTTCCGCCCATCAAGAGGGGAACTTTGTCGTCATCAGCATAATGGATGATGGCAAGGGGCTAGACAGGACCGCCATCCTGGAAAAGGCCGTGAGGCAGGGCATAATCAACCAAAACACCGGGCTGTCGTTTACGGATGAACAGGTCTGGAACATGATCTTCTTGCCAGGGATATCCACTGCCAGCGAGATATCGGAGACCGCAGGCCGGGGGGTAGGCATGGATGTGGTAAGGCGTAATGTGGAAAGGCTGGGCGGAACCATCTCTATCCGTTCCCAACAGGGCCAGGGGACTGAGATCCTTATTCGCATTCCACTGACACTGGCCATTATCAAGGCCCTTCTCGTGGGCGTCGGAGAGCAGGTTATGGCCGTACCGCTCGCGTCCGTAAAGGAGACATTCAGGGTCTATTCCAATGAAATCAGTTCCATAGAGGGCTACGAAATTATTTCTGTGCGCCAGGATACACTACCTCTCATTCGGCTGGCAAATATCTTCAGGGGTACTGGGGCTAGCACCAACCCGAAAAAACTATTCGTGGTCAGGGTAAAGCAGGGGGAAATAGAGGCCTGCCTGGGAGTGGAATCATTAAAAGGTCAGCAGGAAGTAGTCATAAAGCCATTGGCAGAATATCTCACGGACCAGCCGGGCTTTTCAGGGGCTACCATCCTTGGTGACGGATCCATTGCACTTATACTGGACGTTCCAGCGGTTCTCCATCGGGCAAAAGAGTTTACCTTACGCCGCCAACAGGCCATGGAGCAGGCGGCGATGAATCTGGGACAGGCAACAAGCGAAC
>JAJRZR010000089.1 GCA_024275145.1 Deltaproteobacteria bacterium
ACTGGCCTGGCAACGTCAGGGAACTGGAAAACACGATTGAACGCCTTGTCATATTCGCCAAGGATCTGTCCCTGGATGTAGAAGATCTCAAGGCAGCCGGTCTTCAGGTAGAAAGGGTCCCTGTTGAACGGCACGGCCCGGTTGAGCGGAGGACAGTAGATTCCATGTGGAACATGAGCCTTGAAGATGTAGAAAGGGAATACATCGTCGCGGTACTGGACCACACGGGAGGCAACAGGAGCGAGGCCGCCAGGATACTGGGAATAGACCGTAAGACACTGAGACTGAAGTTGAAGCGATGGGGGCTGGAATAGACAACCAGGGGAGTGAGGATCAACCGATGCCAATCCATTGGAGGCCAGGTGCTTTTTGATATCATCATAGTAAGTTATCGATGTGATAGGGCACTTGATTCCTGCCTTTCCAGCCTGAGTAGATGGGGAGGGGGGGCAGCAGGCCAGATCTTCGTAGTGGATAACAGCGAAAGGTCCCTCTTCCCTGGGCTCAAGGAGCAATTCACACAGGTAAGGTGGATCGAGAACAAAAAAAACCTCGGATTTGCCGGCGGTTGCAACCGTGCCATCAGGGAAGGAAAGGCCCCATGGGTATGCCTGCTCAACCCGGACACCGTACTTGCCGGTCCTATATGGAGCCAGTTTCAACAATGGTTGCCTGAGAAGGAACGTATCGGGGTGGTAGGGCCCAGGATACTGGATGCAAATGGAAGGCTTCAGGGTTCAGCCCGTTCCTTTCCAGGCCTTTCAACGGCATTCTTTGGCAGGACATCCTTGATATCCAGGTTGTTGCCAGACAATCCAATTACCAGAAGGAATATACTGGCAACCCCTGGAGACACCAGCGTCAGAGATGTGGATTGGGTATCGGGTGCATGCATGTTCGTAAATCGTGAAGCCATAGAGCGGGTCGGCCCCCTTGATACCGGTTTCTTCCTCTACTGGGAAGATTGTGATTGGTGCACCAGGATGAAGATGGCTGGCTGGCGCATAGTATACCATCCTGGACTTGGACCGGTCAGGCACATCGGGGGCATAAGCAGCAAGCGGGCGAGGCTGAAGAGCCTCTACCATTTCCACAAAAGTGCGGTCAGGCTCTACTGGAAATACGACCGAAGCCCATTGAGGCTTGGAAGCCTTCTTGCCCTGGTTGGGGCTGCAACACGTTTAGGATTGCTTCTCGCCCGGGAAGGTACCCGCAGAAGAGGTGCTGTCGATGTATCGTAGTGGAAGGCGAGGAATTATGTTCCAATCCATCCTGATTGCCCTTGTCTTTACTGTCTCCTGTAGTGCCCTTGTCCACGCTGGGCAACAAGAGGCCCAATGGACGGTGTTGATTTACATGGCAGGAGAGAACAATCTTGCATCCGCCGTAATAGGCGACCTCAAAGAGATGCTGGCAACACACAGCAACCCCCAGGTAAAAGTAGTGGTACAGGCAGAGGTCAGCAGGATCTACACCCCCCAGTTTGCAGACGGGGTCACACATCGCTTCCAGATACTCAATGGATCACTAAAAGGCTTCCCCCTGGGCTACAACGTGGACATGGCCTCACCCGCGGAACTTGCCTCCTTCATCAGGTGGGGCGTAGAGACGTTTCCGGCCCGGAAATACTGCCTGGTGCTTTGGGATCATGGCCTTGGCTGGATGGGAGGCGAACGATCCGGTGGTGGATGGAACAGAGGGCTTCTTGAAGACGAGGGGTCTCATTCATTCATGTCCCTTGCAGAGCTTAAAACGGCCCTGGATGAGGCGGGTATCACATTTGACCTGATCGAATTCGACGCATGTCTCATGGGTATGTGGGAGGTGGCGGCCACCATATACAACCGGGCCCGGTATATAAGCTTTTCTGAAACCACCGAGCCCGGGTACGGGGACCCCTACGACCTCATCCTGGGGAAACTCAACCGCCAGCCGGAAATGGACGGGGCAGAACTGGGCAGGGTCATAGTAGACCAGTATGTATCCTATTACAGCCAGTCTCCCCATGACAGGACCAATGTTACCAAGTCCCTCATAAACTCAAGCCATATACCGGAACTCAACTCAGGATTGGAACGACTTGGCAGGGCACTGGATGATATCCTTGCCAGGAAGGGACAGGACATCTATTCCGTAAGGCTTGCAACCCAGGCCTTTGACAAACTCCCGGGTAGCATGGACCTGTGGGATTTTTGCGACAGGCTGGAATCTACCGATGAAGCCGTAAAGGAGCTGGCCAAGACATTAATAGGGATTCTAAAAAACCGGGTGGTCATGGAATCCAGGCACTTCACCTCCCCGGACTATGTAGACTGGTCCTCAGGCCAGGGAAACGTGGACCATGCCCATGGGCTGGCCACGTACCTTCCCTATGCGGACCAGATCAAGGGGAACGAGCTTGAGGATTACAAGGATCTCCAGGTCGTGCAAACCCTTCCCGCCTGGTCCAAATTCATAGAGGACTTCGTTTCATATACCGGCAAGGTCTCCAGCAGGACGGCCCCGGGGAACTTTATCCTTGCAGCCTACTGGACAAACCCCTGGGGCGGTCGATCCGGGGCGGACCTGGACCTGTATATAATCGAGCCCCAGGGTATCTATGCCCCTTGGATGGGCCAGACCACCCCAAATGGGTTCTTCTCCCAGGACTCGACAACCAGTGAAAACGATTATGAAACCTATCTGGCCAGGCCTGAGATAACCCCTGGTTACTATATTCCTGTAATAAATTTATATGATATCAACTACATGTCTGGCTCTTCCGTCTATTGCTATTTTATCTATCTCTCTGACATCTCGAAATGGAATTGGTTATCATGGGGGCCAAAAGAGATGAGTTTTTTTAACCCTGCGCCGAGTAACTGGGACGACTATGTCATATACCTGCTAAGCATCAATTATTACTCTGACTGGTGGATCCCTACCGAGGTGGAAAAAATATTGTCCAGGGCCTCCACCGAGACGCAAAGGAACTTCTGGCTCCAGGTAAAGAGGGAATATGACCGGCACCATGCCCTGACTGCCAGGCGTAACAATCAGTAGGGCGGATAGAGAGGCGCTTCATGCCTACGGATAGCGCGGCCACTTGGCAAAAGAAGAAACTTTTCAAGGAATTTCCAAGGATCTTGTCCCTGCTGCTGATCCTTTTACCCGTCTCCTGCTCGGCACGCTACCCTGAAAAGGTACCTATTGACCCACAGGGCATAGGGGTAAAAGACATCTATGCACACCCAGAGTGGACAGGACGCATCGTCAGGATTTGCGGCCGTTACATGGGCTGGTCTGCCTGTGATGCCAACACATCTATGGTCACCAGGAGTGACTGGGTCCTTAAGGATAGCACCGGCTGCATATTTGTTACAGGTGGTTCTCCGAAATGGCTCTATCCCTTGAATAACAACGCGACCGGATCATTCGTGTGTATCCGTGCTAGAATTCGCTGGTTCGGGGGAAAATGCACCCTGTATTTTATTGATCAGGGCCATCGGCGGCCTCGATGACCGGACAAGCAAAAAATGCCCC
Organism: Deltaproteobacteria bacterium; assembly: GCA_024275145.1. Lineage (GTDB taxonomy): Bacteria > Desulfobacterota > Dissulfuribacteria > Dissulfuribacterales > QOAL01 > S143-34. The sequence goes on from JAJRZR010000089.1 coordinate 3,523, forward strand.
TGGCTCGAGGCATTCGTGGTGGCCTTGTGACATGGAGTAACCACCTTTTAAAAAGATCCCCATTATAATAGATTGAAGGAATACAGGCGGGCAGGTAAACAGAAGACGATTATCCTGTTTTTTTCTTTCGTGGTTCGTAGAAACGATTTGCACCTATTCGGTATTTGAAGTGGATAATTTGTGGAGTTGTCGATAAGATTATGGCTTCAACCGTTGCAGGGAGAAAAGGCAGAAAGATATGGCCAGATATATTCTCTTAATGGTTGCCTTGAGTAGCCTTCTGGTGGCATGCGCCCAGAAGGCGCAACGTATCGGAAGCCTTGGGACAAGCACTCGGAGGCACCAAAGGCCATACAGGGTAAACGGTCATACCTACTATCCACTTCCTTCGGCGGTTGGGTTTACAGAGATCGGATATGCCTCATGGTACGGACCCGGATTTCATGGGAAAAGCACATCCAGCGGCGAAATCTACAACATGCACGCGCTGACTGCTGCCCATAAGATACTTCCATTGAACACCTTCGTGCTGGTTGAAAATCTCAATAATGGAAGGCAGGTGGTGGTTCGTATCAACGACAGGGGGCCGTTTGTAAAAAATAGGATAATAGACCTGAGTTTTGCTGCGGCAAGGAGGCTTGGTATCCTGGGGCCTGGAACGGCCAAGGTGAGGATCACCGCCCTGGGAGAAGCAACCCCGCGCATTGGGGGCCTCCCCGGACCAGGCAGGGGTCTAGCGGGCCTCAGGCATGGGAAATTCTATGTTCAGGTCGGCTCCTTCCTTGATCCTGACAACGCAAGGGGCTTAAAAAGGAGGCTGGCCAGAATTCACAAACCTGTGGTTATTGTTCGCCAACCAATAGGCAACAAGATCTTTTTCAGGGTGTTGGTTTTCGCCGCCAGGGATTATGATGTGGCAAAAAGTATCGAATCACGCTTTGAGTCCATGGGATTTACAGGTGCCTTTGTGGTTGCCCAATGAGCGCTTGCCACCAGGAAAACGGATACAGGAAACTTCCCTCTGTTTGCCCCTGAGGCCGCCATGGCAGACAAACTGGGCATGAAACTTGCTTGACATATCCGATGCTGCTTTTTATCGTCTTGCAGGGGTTGATAAAGTGTAAGGGGCACAAGACGCCCTATATTTTTCGAATAACCGGAGGTTTCTTTGAAAGACGCTGGATTGTTGACCGAAAGAAATATCAGCAAATGTACCTTGAATCAGAAGGGCTTTACCCTTATTGAGCTTCTCGTAGTAGTAATAATTATCGGGCTATTGGCATCGCTTGTAGCACCAAAATTTTTTGGGAAGCTTGGCTCCAGCAGGCAAAAGACAGCCAAGGCACAGATTGAACTCCTAGGCCAAGCGCTCGATGAATTCAGGCTTGACAATGGCCGTTATCCCACTACTGAGGAGGGCCTGGAGGCACTTCGCAAAAAACCCGAAGGCCTTCCCAATTGGGCAGGTCCATATCTTCCCAAGGCGATTCCCAAGGACCCCTGGGGGCACAACTATGTCTACAAATGTCCTGGGGAGCATGGGGATTATGACCTTTTGAGCTACGGCAGGGATGGCGAACCTGGCGGCGAGGGCGAGGACAAGGACATAGTAAGTTGGGAATGACAGGAACGACCAAGAGGGTGACGGTTCAAGAAATTACTACAAGATTGAATTCCCTGTTCCAATGGGGACGAAAAAACAAGGCCAAGGTTCAAGTTGTAGAACCTGAAAACAAGGCCACGGCTACCTCCAACGTGGATTATAATGCCCTGGGTATAGCCCGCATTGCCCCTGGAGAATTCCCAGAAAAGCCCCCCATGTTGAATGGCCTTTCTCCCCACCTCATGAGGCAATGGCTGGTCCTTCCCCTTAATATCGAGGATGATGAGGTGGTAATCGCCATGGCCAACCCCGGGGATCTCTACCTTCGGGGTCTCCTTGGCGGCATATACCGGAAAAAGGTCGTACCGGTATTGGCCGAGGAAGAGGATATTCTGAGCACTATTTACCGTTGGTATGAAGCCGAAGTGGACCTCGAAGGCGATGATGCGGATAGCGAGGCCTCACTGGCCGATGAACTATGGGAAGATCCAGAGCAACTACGTGATCTTGCATCGGAAGCACCAGTCATCCGCCTTGTCAACCATGTTATAAGCCAGGCTCTTGAAGTAAAGGCATCAGACATTCACTTTGAGCCCTACAGGGATCAACTTAAAATCCGGTTCAGGATAGACGGGGTCCTCCATGATGTTGAAACGGTATCCAAGAAACTCCAACCTGCCATAACCTCACGAATCAAGCTCATGGGGAAGATGAACATCGCTGAGATGCGCCTTCCCCAAGACGGACGCATCAAGGTCAAGGAGGGCAGAAATGAGATAGACATAAGGGTATCTTCCCTGCCCACGCTATTCGGGGAAAGTATAGTCCTGCGTCTCTTGAACAGAGATGAGATAAAGCTTGACCTTGGAACACTCGGCCTGTCAGGAGATATCTTAGGGGATTTCGAAGAGTTGATCTCAAAACCCTACGGCATGATCCTCGTCACAGGACCAACTGGAAGCGGCAAGACCACCACCCTCTACGGTGTAATGAACCGCATCAACTCCCCGGATAAAAAGATAGTGACGGTGGAAGATCCGGTGGAGTACCAACTAGACGGCATAAATCAGATACAAATAAAGCCCAAGATAGGCCTGACCTTTGCATCCGCCCTTAGGACGATATTGAGGCAGGACCCGGATGTAATCCTAATAGGTGAAATCAGGGATTCCGAAACCGCCGAGATAGCTGTTCAGTCGGCGCTCACCGGCCACCTGGTATTCTCGACCCTGCATACGAACGATGCTGCCAGTGCCATCACACGGCTGCAGGAAATGGACGTGGAATCCTACCTCCTTTCCTCCTGTATCCTTGGGGTAATGGCCCAAAGGCTGGTTCGTAAAATCTGCCCGAAATGCAAAACAGAAATAGATGTCCCAGAGGGCCTTTTTGAGGAAATCCTTCCTGGAATGGGCCTGGATAGTATGGATCGGCCTGCCCGAATCTGGCGAGGAACCGGATGCCCTGCCTGTGCAAATACCGGTTATTCCGGCAGGACCGGCATCTATGAACTGTTAAAAGTTGACGAGGACATCGCCCGGTCTATACTCAGTGGGGCCGACAGCGGCACCATCCTTTCGATTGCGAAATCCAAGGGGATGAGAACGTTACGCCAGGATGGTTTGAAAAAGGCTTTAAATGGTGAGACAACACTGGAAGAGGTCATGCGGGTTGCCAGCTAGGCATACCCTGCAGGTGCTACGGGCCATCGGTCTGGACAGGCCATAAGGCACCTTGAACGGAAACCATAAATCGGGAAGGCCTGACATACCTGCATGATATTTTTAAAAATCCTTGGCCTTTCTTATAATACCGCACACAGGCGTTCACAGGGTACTGCAATTTAACGAAACATGCCTACCTTTGCCTATGACGCCCTTGATACAAGGGGCCAAAAAATTTCCGGAACTCAGGAAGCGCCGGATCAACAGCACCTGATCTCAGAGCTGGTCTCCCAGGGATTTCAACCGATAAGGATCAAACGACTAAGGCGCTTCGAAACTATTTGGGCCGGACGCAGATCCCGCTTCAGCCATGAGGATCTGCTGTATTTCACAAGGGAGTTGGCAGATCTTCTGAAGGCCGGAGTGCCGCTGGAAAGGGCGCTCGTAATCGTAGAAGATTCAGCGGAACAAGATCATGTAAAACGTCTGTTGAAATCACTCCGAGAGGAGATTCACGGGGGCAGAAAGCTTTCAGAGGCCCTGGCCATGTACCCTGCGACCTTTGATAATCTGTACATCAATATGGTCAGGGTGGGTGAGCTGGGCGGGGTTTTAGCCCTGGTTCTGGAACGTCTGGATGACTTCCTGGAACGTTCCAGGCGCATACGGAAATTCATCGTAACCTCGTCGATCTATCCTTCTATATTGGCACTGGTAGGCATAATTTCCGTAACCATTTTGGTTACCTTTGTAGTACCCAAATTCGGCCAAATATTTGAGGACATGAATCAACCCATGCCCTTGATAACCAAGGTTATCGTAGAGGTCAGCAGTTTCCTTCAGTCCTGGTGGTGGATACTTCTCATTGCAATACTCATGACCGGGGGCTCCTTCTATGCATATATACATAGCAGGGAGGGACGGGCCTGGTGGGACAAGACCTTGCTCAAGTTGCCGGTCGCCGGGGCATTTGTGAAAAAAATCCAGTTGGGACGGTTTTCAAGGACCCTTGGGACCCTCCTTGAAAGCGGAATCCCCATTCTCAATGGAATCTCTCTATCGGGGGAGGTGGTCACCAATAGCGTACTCAGGTCTGCAATAAAGGAGATATACAAGGGCATACGCCAAGGTAAGAGCCTGAGTCAGCTCATGAAAAAAACCGGTATCTTTCCGTCCCTCATGGTGCATCTGGTAGCCGTAGGTGAGGAAACCGGCAA
>JAJRZR010000090.1 GCA_024275145.1 Deltaproteobacteria bacterium
TATGCAAGGTCGTCCCGGTAGGTCTTCAGCCTTTCCTTCCGCTTCCTGCACACAAGGAGCACGGTCCCCTTGACATAGCTTCCCTGCCTGAGCGCGCTGTCCGTCTCTGTGACCACATACCAGGCGGCCGTGACCTGGAGCCCCGAGGCCCATACGATGTTTGCCATGTCCGCCCAGATGGCGCCCTTTTGATGGGTAAACATGATGACCTGGATGCCGTTATCAGGCATGAGCTCCGTCATCCTTGAATAGGCCCTCACCATCTCCCTGCGGAAGTCTTCATCCTCTCCCTTGATGGCAAGGGCGCGCCTTGAGTCCCATATCCAGCCGGCAAATTCAGGGGGTGGATTTTTCCTGAGCCAGGCTATGAAAAACTCGAGGATCTCTTCATACTTTACCGCATCTCCGTAGGGGGGGTCGGTGATGTAGAGGTCGTTTTGCTGGGTTATCTGGTGGGCTGGGAGGGAAGTGACATGAAAATTGATGAATTTATCAAAAGAAAATTTTTTGTATTTCTTTTTTAGAAGGTTTGCAGCAAACAAAAAACCACGACAACTATAATTGAAAAGGGTATTTAATGCCTGATTATCAAAAACTCCTTGGGCGTTATCTCGACTAAGGTCCCATCTGCTTAATCGGGACATATAGTTTAACATCTGGCCAAAGCCTATCTTCAAAAAAGCATTAGAGTATCTATTCACCACCCCTCCCACCAGCAACTGCCTTGGGTTGAAGAGGTGGTGCCAGTGTGTCCAGCCGCGGGTGCGGATAGGCTCGTCTGTTTTGGCTCCAGGTTCAATCTTCATATCAGGAATCCAGCCTTTTCCCTGCCACTCATCAAGGTGCCGGGCAATGAAGGCTTCAACCTTTCTTTCCCTCTCAAGGTCTTCGTCTGTTACGGCCCTGAATTCGTATTCCCACTGTTTTCCATTCCTTTTGGGCCTCATCCACTGGATGCAATAGAGCCTTTCCTGGAAGATGTCATCGGGCCTTGGCATGAAGTCTCTTTTCTCCCAAAGCCTCAGCCCGTTTCCAGTGGTCCCGTCCGGCTTCCTGTAATCACCCCGGAGGGTCGAAATTTTGGTCCTGTATTCCTGGCCGTCCACGGTATGGACAAGATAGGGATCTGAGCCATGTCCGTCAGAACGGACTGTCCCCCTTTTTGCCTCCTCCAACTGCTCCCTGGTGGCACCTGAGACGATTTCGATGTCATAACGCTTGTTGGCATGGTCAGGGACAAGCCTTGCCATGACCTTGTAGCCCTTGCTGATGATAAAGGTGGGAAGTAAAGGGACCATCCATCCGGTTTGGGGGCATTTTGCCTCCACGCAATATAGAAATACCTTTGCCCTCCAGCCGTGGCCGTCTTCTTCTATGCCGAGCCTGTCTATCGCTTCCTGGACCTTTTTTATAAGCTCGTCTCTTTGCCTTTCAAGAAGTTTTCGTTCCTCAGGCTGTGCCCCAACGATATGAAAGGCCCCCCACGTGAGCATGGCGGCAATGGGATTGAGGTCTGAGGCAAAGACATCGCAGCCGAGGCGTGCCGCCTCAAAGGGAATCTGCCCTGAGCCGCAGAAGGTGTCAGCCACCCTGGGCCTGTGGCCAAAGCGCATGATGCCAAGCTGCTCCATCAGCTCCGGGAAGGAGCGGGCGTCGGTGCCAAGGTGTCTGTTTACCCTGTCCCAGGCATGGTCAAAAAGCCCGTCTCCAACCTCTTCCGGCCGCTTTGCTGCCCGGACAAGCTCACGGTATGGTACGTCTTTATTGGTGAGCGATTCAATGAACTCAGAGGCCGCTGATGAACCCTTTGCCTTGAGCCTCTTTTTCATGGATTCATGATCCATGCCCATTAAAAGCTCGAAGATCTCGAGGTCCTTTCTTGGATTGCCGGTTGATGGAAGAATGGCACCGAGTATACATGCCTTGGCAAGGATGAGGGGTTTTCTGCCCTTCCAGTAGCTGCCAAGGGCGGTCAAGGTCTGACCTGAGCCCGCCATCCTTTCCTTGTGGACCTCTGCCGACAGCTTCTGGACAGGCAAAAGTTTCTCGATAAGTGACGGGGCATCTTTTAGTTTATACGGGCGAGGGCCAAAGGGCCGCTGCTGAATATCCGCCAGGTTTTCCCGGTCGTTTTGTCTTTCATTCATCATCAATGGTTACTTCTGATAATAACTTGATATTCCCAAAACTTTTGACTTTGGCCATGTGCGTTCTGTCATTTGTTATAAAAGTGGCATCATTAAATAATGCCAGTGAGTGATATAGACAGTCGGTAAATTCTGGGAAACCGCCTTTTCTATGCCCCTGCCTTGCCATTCTTATTGCCTGAACCCGCACCTTTGTCGTAGGGACAACTACCTTTAATACCCCCTCGTATATCAATTTTTCCAAATAACGAAGATGTGTTGCCCCCTTGTCAATATCGTCCATGTTTCCACATAAAACCTCTGAAATTTCATCTATGGCAAGGCTTGGTATGATGATTTCGTTTTTCTCCACTATGGCCTGCGAAATAAGCCTTTTTGCAACATCCTGTAATTTTCTGCCAAAGATATATTCAAGAAAAACGTTCGCATCTAAAACATATCTTCTATTTTCCATATTGCTCTCTGGCCTTTTCCGACCTCGTTCTTCTTATTTTTCTTAAAATATCGGTTGGCTCTTCTTCCATTTCGAAAGTAGGCAGGCTATGAAGTTCAGCCAATAGCTGTTTTTGCACAGGGATCAATCTTTTTTTGTCTTTTATTGTTTCAGTGGATTCCATGGGGACGATTTTGGCCAATGCCTTTCCCTTCCTCTTAATAATTATGGATTCCCCCTTGTAGTAAACCTCGTCTAACAAGGTCCCCAGTTGTCTCCTTGCCACTGTAGCATCAACAACCTTTTCCATAATGCCTCCAATCATATTGATCATATCAACTATGATGGTTAGAAATCAAAAAAGTCAATTCATGGTACCCTGTAAGCCAATACAAATTGGCACGTTACACTCCTTATACCAGTTCCTTCAAATATTTCTCATGGCGGGCAAGACTCATCTCTTGCTCTTTTTGGTATCCTTTTTCGTTTCAGGCAAGGTCTTGTCTCGAATACTTGCTGCACCAAGGTAGCTCTCTGGAACGTCCAAAGATTCCCTAACAGCAAGGTACTTGAAAAGGTCCTTTTCCCGCGGATAAACCTTTTTTGTCCTGGGCCTTGGCCTCTTTTTTCGTGCCTTGTCCACTGCCTTTCCGTCTGAGAGGGCAAAGTAAAGGGCCTTCCTCCAGCCCCGTTTCATGTCCTCAGGAAGCCCTGCCTCTGCAACCGTCTGGGAAAAGAGCCACCAGCGTTCCTCAGGCCTCAGGGCAAGCCACTTGGAGCATATAATTGACAGTTCCTCCTCTTTCCTGGCGTGCTCAGATGCCCATGCCAGCACGCAAAGCTCCTTTCCAAGGAGCCTGTCCACGGGGTTGTCCCCAACGCGCCACCGGCAGGTCTTGAGTTTCGCAGCCTTCAGACGGCGGTTGAACTCCCGTTGCGCCGTGTCCCTTATCTTCATCCAGGTCTTTCTGGCGATAACGACCCTTGGCTCCTGGGACGGGACGCCCTGCTGTTCACCTGCATAGCCGTAGATTTCAAGGACGGTTACAGGGCTGGTCCTTGCCGCCGGGATCTCCACCATGAAGATATGGGCGCCGAAGTCTCCAGGCGCGCCAAAGCCTACTGTTTTATGAGGCCCTTTCATTTCTGGACTATCTCGTCCTGTTTAAGGGTTATGCCAAGGTCTTCTGCAAATTCTTCAAGGTCATGGCCTGACTTGAACTGGGCATTTTTAAAGCGCAATGTAACCGGTGTATCAGGGGGAAATTTTTCAAGGGCCTTTTTGAGAAGGGCCTCTAGAAATTCGCCATCCACTTGAATCTCGCTTATGGTGACATTTACCATCCTGCTTCCCTGTCCCACGTTGAGGACCACGCCTTCAAAAAGGATGGACTTCTGGGCGGCAAGGCCCAGGCCCTTGAAGGTTTTTTCCCGGGAGTCCAGCTTTTTCATGGACCTCGGCCTTAGCCTTGCGGGCCTGGCCGGGTCAATCTTGATCCCTTCTTGGCCCCGGACAGGGAAGATAAAGTCTTCCTTGGCCTCAAGGCCGTCTGCCTCTGCAAAGACCCTGATCAGAGTCTCTTCATCTCCGATGGGTACGGGTTTGCCTTCATATTTGCGCCCCTGTCTTGGCTCGCTTCCGTCCAGGGTGTAGCGGATATCTCCCCTTGGGGCCACGAATAGCTCTACGAGGCGCCTGCCTGCCTTTTCCTCAAGCCTGTTTCGTATGACCAGCCTGTTTTGCCACCTTACAGGCTCACCTGTGTCAAACTGGCCCGAAGGGTCAACCACGAGAAATTCTACTCTAAGGGCATTTGTTGTGAGGGTCTGATCGGTCAACCGGGGGCTCTTTTCAGATACCCTGCTACCATCTTCTTCATAAAATATTTTCGGGGCAGGCCCCGCATTTTGCGGATTGATGCGAAGGCGCACCGTGCCCGTATCATCAGGACCGCTTTCCTCGATCACCTGGGCAGAGGTCTTCTTCCTTTTTGGCCTTTTTGTGATGTAGCCGTTGCCAAGGTCCTCCCAGAGCCCGCGGCTTATGGCAATGGACTTGAGGGTCTCGAGGCCCTTTGGGGGCAGCCAGGGCATTGAAGGCTCCTCCCTGTAACGGTCCATGGCGTCGCTCCAGCGCGCCTCATCCTGGTTTTCAGGCCACAGGATATCTTCTGCCTTGCTTTTGAGCGCATCGAAATCCCTTTCCATGTCCAGGTAGAGCTTTAAGGGATCGGTGGTCAAGGTTCTTATGATCTGTTCTTCGCCGTCAAAGGGCATCGTGGTGTCCCTTGACATGTCCAGGGGCTTTGAGACAAGCTGGGCCGGCCTTCCAGGGCGTTTTATGGGATAGAGCACCTTGTCAAAAAGGCCAAGAATGGTGGATGTGAAATCGTGGTCATAGTCCTGCTGGTATTTTTCGAGCTCTTCACGCTGGGCATGGCCCTTTGGGATCCGGGTATCCGCCTTCTTCGCTGCATAGAAATTTCTTGCCGCCTCTTCCACGCTGGCCATCCGGGTCTTGTCCCCTGTGAGTATGCACAGGTTGTTCTTTTGGGAAATGCCTTCAAAAAATCTTTGCACCTCTTCCGGTGGAATCTTTGAATCCGGGCTTACAATAAGGAGCACCCTTTCCCTTCTCACCTTTTCCGCCACCTCCTCGAGCCGGGGCAGGGGGATTACATCGCTATAGGCCGTCTTTCGCCTGGCATCGAACATCTCCCCCAGGCGGTGCCGGATGAGATCGTCTATCTGGTTCTGGGGCGCATCCTTTGCCAGGGTCTGGAGGAGCTTTACGAGGTTTTCCTGGCGGTCGAAATAGTAACGGCCATCACTGGTGTGATGGAGATACCAGGCAACCTTTTTGAGCCCGTCAAAGGCCTTTGTGAATTCTGACGGGCGTCTCAAGGGGGCCACAAGACATTCCACCATCTCTTCACGGCTAAGCCCCTTTACGGCATTCACGGCGGTTGAAAGGCTTGCGGTAAAAAGCAGGGTGCACACCTGGCGGGCTGCGTCACCGCCTGTCTTGAGGTCGATGATCTGGGCATGGGCAGAGTTTGTGGCGTCCCAGAGGTCCTTTGAAATGACATCCCTCATGCCTGAGATTTCCGTAAGCTTGTCTCGCACCTCGTTTATGGACAGGTCAAAGTGCTGGGCGCCTATCAGGAACACGTCGTTATCCTTACGCTCCCAGACGGATTTAAGAAGGCGAGAGACCAGCTCAATCAGGCCGCGGGTCTGTTTGAACTCTTCGTTTTCCTTAAAAAGGGCGATGAGATTCTTGAGCCGTGGGTGAAAGGGATATGTCATCTCGATCTCATCGGCAATGGCCTCGGCAGCCCTGCCACAAACCTTTGCCCTGGTGGCCTGCTCAAGCTCCTTTCCAAAGGCCGAGGCCACCTCCTGGATCACGGATTCGTCCGGAAGCCTCTTGAAAAGGCGTTTTTTCAGGATGTCATAGACCTCGTTGGCCGCAAGGTCCACAGGGGTGATGGAGCGTTCCTGGCGTCCAAGCTCGGCCCTTGCGTCTTCAAGGGCGCGGTTTATGAGCCTTCCTCCCGTGTCATAGGCGGCCGAAAGATCCGAGACCACAACCGCAACATTCCTCTTCTTCCCAGCAGCGGTAAGAAGGTTGGCAAAGGCACGGGTGGCGATGTCTGCAACCGTGCCGTCGCCCACGCGTTGGGTGTTCAGGTAGTGAAAATATGGGGGCATCTCGTCCAGGAGGATCAAGACTGGATCATCTTCTTCAAAGAGGCGGATCCAGTCCTTTTCGTCCGGGGCCTTTGGCCTACCTGCCCAAAAGGGCCTGAAAATCTCCGGTCTTCCAAGCTGGCGGGCGATCTCACCCCAGAAGAACTCAGGGGGGTTGTTTCGCCCGTTAAAGGCTGCGACCTTGGCCTGCGTGAAATCGTGGATGGATGAGACATCACCAAAATATCCGTCCCGAAGCCCCGGGTGCCTTGCAAGAAGGCCAAAGCCAACCAAGAGATGTGTTTTACCCCCACCCATTGCCTGCTTAAGATGGAAGATGGCAGAGCTTGACCTGCCTGCAAGCCTTGCAATGCCCTCCTCCACAAGGCTGCGCATCCCTTCAGTGATAAAGGTCCTTTCAAAAAAGGCATCCCCTGTGCCTTCCGTGTTTATGAGCTCATCGAGCTGCTCAATCTGGTCACTCAGGCGAACATCCAGGGCATTTGGCTGTAGTTCACAGGCATCTTTTACGGTCTTCATGGAAGTAGCTCCAAAACTAAATTTCTTCCCGCTGTAACAGGGCCTTTTGTGGCACTTTTATTCTGTCCATCTACTTATACATAGTTTGCCATGAAAATAAACCTGTTCTGAAATGTCATGGATTTTGTTCGCCTGTTTCAATATTACGGCCCCTAATCGCCCTACATTAATAGCAAGGGGTAGGTGTCTCACTTGCATTGATAGAAAGGGGGCGAGTAGAGATTCTGCTTTCAAGTGTCGTGCTGATTAGCTCTAGCGGGAATTTATCCGCCTGCCTTTTTCCACGTCTACTGTCAGTAGCAGTAGGGCCCCGATCATAACCATCAGGAACAAGGGGAAGATAGCGCCTGCCATGTTGTTTATTAGTGGCATATCCTCAAGGCGGGATGAATAAAGTGCGCCTATACCAAAGAGAACCGGGCCTGCTATAGAGGCCATTTTCCCAACGATCATATAAAGGCTGAAGAATTCAGCAGACCGGTTTCTGGGGATCATCATGGTGTAAATCGTCCGGGATGCTGCCTGTGATCCCCCAAGCACCAACCCTCCAAGGACTGACATGAGATAAAATTCAACCAGGCTCTTCATGACCATGGCCCACGCAATAATCAGTGCCCATACTGCCAATGAGTAGATCAGGGCAGTTTTGGTGCCGATCTTTTTTTCCAGCTTTATAAAGATCAAAGAACCAAAAAAGGCCACGATCTGGATCAATAGGAAGGCAGGTAAAATAGAGGTTAGATCGGCCTTCAATGCGTAATTGGCAAAGGTTGCAGATTGAGAGATTATGGTCTGTATGCCGTCGTTATAAAGGAAAAATGCCCCCAAGAATAAAAGTAATTCGCTATAGCGCGTCAGGCTCCTGGCGGTCTTCCCAAGCCTGGAAAACCCGGCAAGCAATGCCTCGTGATGGGAAACAGGCCTGGATACCTGTTCGCCCTCCACCCATAGAAAGGTTGGAATTGCAAAAAGGGCCCACCATAGCCCCGTGCCTAGAAACGTAAGTCGTGTGGCGGATTCGGGACTTGGTATCCCTGACCTTATAAGGATGAGTTCAAACAGGAGTACCAGGAAACTTGCAAGATAGCCAAGACCCCAGCCAAAGGTTGAAACAAAACCAATGTCCTCGTGGGAAGAGACGATATCTGTGAGCAGGCCATTGTAAAAGACGTTACCTGCCACAAAGCCAATATTTGAAAGAATAAATAGAAACACGCCCACCTTCCACATGCCTTGTGCCAGAAATACCATGAGCATGGTGGCGAATGCCCCTGTGTAGCAGAAGAAGAAAAGGAAGGATTTTTTTCTTCCGTAAGAATCCGAAATAGCCCCTAGCACAGGGCAGACGATAACAGTCAGTAGCATGGATAAGGACACGGACCAGGCCCAGAGGCTGGCACTGGGGATTTTATTTCCCAAGACAATAATCTCTTTGGCCAAATGGCCTGGCTGGCCGGTGGCGCTGGTTGCCACCACATCTATAAAGTAGAATTGAAAGATTACGGCCAATATGGATACCGCATAGGCAGAATTGGCCCAATCATATATGGCCCACCCCCAAATTTCCTTGTTGAGGCGGGATTTCACGGCCTAAAGGGGCAGGTTGCCACGGAGGTATAGAAATTGGCACATTGGAGGAATATGGGTAATGTATGCACGATTACCATTTTTAACCCAGATTATGCATCTCGCAAGTTTGCCGAAGATGCCAGGCAGAAAGGGCACGCGAGATGTGCTAGATACTTCAAGTTCCCGATAGCGCGGCAGTTAGGTGAAATTGCGAGCCCCTTGCGGCTTCGAATGCCTGAGATATATCACCCGATAAAGCCCTACTTTCAGGTGAAAGGCTTGATTTTATAAACTGCTTTGCCATCAAGGGCGTGCCTGGTTTTGCTAAAGAGATGCCTTCTGGCCATGGAAGTATACTACGGTGGACGGACTTTGACAGGAAGCCCTAGAAGACGCAAGGAGGACCTATGAATTGGTTGATTGCACCCATAATTTTTGTCCTTGCCATGGCTATTCCGGGCCTGGCCGGGGTATGCCTTGGTGGGGAGGATATTGTCATCTTCCACGCAGGAAGCCTGAGCGTTCCATTTGCTCAGATAGCCACGGCCTTTGAAAGGGAATATCCAGGGGTAAGGGTCGTGAGGGAGGCGGCTGGCAGCCGCACCTGTGCCAGGAAGATAAGCGACCTGCACAGGCCTTGTGATGTCATGGCATCTGCAGACTATACGGTGATAAACCAGCTTCTGATCCCTGAATATGCCTCATGGAATATCCGCTTTGCCGGTAACGAGATGGTCATAGCCTATACGCCGAAATCCAGGTACGCGGACCGCATAAATATGTCCAACTGGTTCAAGGTGCTACTTTTGCCAGATGTGGCCACTGGCCGTTCTGACCCTGATAGCGATCCGTGTGGTTACAGGACGGTCATGACTTGCAAGCTGGCAGAACTCTATTATAAGAGGCCCGGCCTTGCAGGCCAGCTTCTTTCCAAGGACCTTGAGAATATGAGGCCGAAGGAGACAGACCTGCTGGCCCTCCTGGAGACAGGGGAGATCGACTACCTTTTCATCTATCGCTCGGTGGCAAGGCAGCACGGCCTGAGGTTCATTTTGTTGCCGAATGCCATAAACCTCAAGGATCCCGACCATGCCAGCTTTTACAAGCAGGTTTCGGTAAAGATCAGCGGCAAGACCCCGGGCACCTATATCATAAAGCATGGGGCACCCATGGTGTACGGGCTGACCATCCCTAAAAACGCCCCCCATCCAAAGGGGGCCTTGGAATTCGTAAGGTTCCTTTTGGCACCTGGAAAGGGCATGAAGATTATGGAGAGAAACGGCCAGCCATCGGTTCTCCCTGCCCCTTCCTTTACCTATGGTGCCATACCAGATACATTGAGGGCCTATGCCCGGCCCGTCACGCAGAGGTGAAAATAATAGGGAGCTTTATCCTGGTATGATCCCAAGGGCCGATTCCATCTCTTTGGCTTTCACTATGCTTGGAGGCGTGGCTTTGCTCTTCCTGGTGGCCCCGCTCCTGGGCATGGTTCTTCAGTCTTCCATCCCTGAGATTAAGGTCGCCATGTACGACCAGGAGGTTCGTGGCTCCATTGTCCTGTCCCTGTGGACGGCCATGGCAGCCACCTTCATATCGGGTATCGGTGCAGTGCCCCTGGCATGGCTGCTGGCAAGGAAGGATTTTCCCGGCAAGCGGGTGGTGTCAGCAGTGATAGACCTACCCCTCATGATCCCACACTCCGCGGCAGGTATAGCCCTCCTGACCATCCTTTCCAGGCATGGTCTCCTGGGGCGGCTTGCCCATGATGCCGGCATCAGGCTCGTGGGCGGGCCTGCTGGCATTATGGCCGCTATGGCCTTTGTGAGTCTTCCCTTCCTGATAAATTCTTCCAGGACAGGTTTTGAGGCAGTGGATGCGCGTCTTGAGAAGACCGCCATGAACCTTGGCGCTTCCCCGGTGTCTGTCTTTTTTACCGTGACCCTTCCCCTTGCCTGGCGGGCGGTGGTATCCGGGATCGTACTCATGTTTGGCAGGGGCATGAGCGAATTCGGGGCGGTGATCATGGTGGCCTATCACCCCATTACCACCCCGGTCCTTATCTATGAACGCTTCGGGGCCTACGGGTTGAAGTGGGCAAGACCTGTGGCCGTGGTGTTCGTAGGGGTATGCCTGGTGGTGTTCGTTATACTCAGGGTAATCGCGGACAAGAGGCGATGATGCTCCAGGTAAAGGGCCTTAGGAAACGGCTGGATGGATTCGTGCTCGGGGAGCTTGATCTCAAGGTGGAGCCTGGGGATTATTTCGTGTTATTGGGGCCTTCAGGCTCTGGCAAGACACTGCTCCTTGAGATGGTAGCCGGTTTTCAGCACCCGGATGCAGGGCGTATAACCCTTGAGGGGAGGGATATTACAGCCGTGCGCATACAGGACAGACAGGTGGGTTATCTCTGCCAGGGAGATACGCTGTTTCCACACCTTAGCGTCCGGGAAAATATCGCCTACGGCCTGAAGCGACGCAGGACCCCCACAGAATTCCTGAAGGATCGGGTCGAGGAGGTGGCCAGAAATACCGGTGCATTTCATCTCCTGGACAGGAAGGTAGATGGCCTTTCCGGTGGTGAGAGACAGCGGGTGGCCCTTGCCAGGGCACTTGCCATGGACCCTGCCTGCCTCCTCCTGGATGAACCCCTGACCGGCATGGATGCGCTCCTGCGCCAAGACATCCTGATGCTGCTCAGGCGGCTGAACCGCTCCGGTAGAACCTTCTTGCATGTTACCCACGATCACCATGAGGCCCTGGCGGTTGCTACCAGGGTGGCGATAATGGAGCATGGCAGGATCGTCCAGCAGGGCACGCCCCAGGAAGTGGTAAATAATCCCTGCTCCCTGTTCGCTGCACACCTTGTGGGCATCAAGAATTTTTTCCCATTGAGCAGGAATATTGTTCAAGGCCGGGATGGCAAGGTCCATGTCGCCACGAAGAGTGGATTGCGGCTTGTGGTGCCTGGCCTTGCTCTGCCCCGGGGGGCTTCCCCTGGGTTCTTGATGTTGGATGGGCGGCTGCTTACCTTGCGGCCCCGGGATGTCCATCCGGACCCTGAAGGTGACAAGGGTTATCCCGGTATGGTCACAGACCTTGTCCCCCAAGGTGATGGGACATGGGAGGTGACAGTGGATATGGGGATATTGGTTGTGGCCCTACTGGGGCCGGGAGAATGCCATTGGAAACCCGGGGACAGGGTATATGTGAGCTGGCCCGGAAAGGCAGTCAAGGTCCTGGCCAGGAAATCCGCCTGCCCGGGTTGATGATCAGGGGAAATTCCTGGTCTGGACCCGGGAAAGCAGGCCCTCCAGGTGTTTTTTATCCGTTTTGTCATATTGGTCGATAAAAATATACAGGAAGACGTTTCTAGCTTCCAGGTCAAGGTTGTATTGGCCAATCCCTTGTCCAACATAGGGCTATTCCTAAAAAATTTTGTGGTCCGCATGCCATGCCCGATGGCCTTGTTGTGCCTGGGAAATAATCCTCGGAGTATCAGTAAGTTCCTGGGCGCTCCTGAACCTTTATGTGGTCCGTACCCGGGGCATGAGTATGTGGCCCATGGGCAGTATGCGTCTTCATAGTAAAAAAATTTGTGTTCAAATAATTGTACAGGTTGTTTTCTTCAGGCTCCCATGAAAGATAGTCGTTTTGACGGCACCATAACAGGCATTGAATTGCCGGACATAATACAGCTCAACAGTCTTTCCAAGACCACCACCACGCTTGTGATAACCACTGTTGACGAGCAAGGGACCATCTATTTTCAAGATGGAGAGGTGGTGCACGCCCAATGTGGGGATCTCGAAGGGGAAAAGGCCTTTTACAGGATATTAGGTTTCGATGGCGGTAGGATAGAGAGCAAAGAGTCTGTCTCCATCCCCAAAAAGACCATCCAGACCGCGGTGGCGGCTCTCTTGATCGAGGGTGCAAGGAGGGATGACGAGGCTGGATTGCAACCGGGTGGAACGAAGCTGGAATGCGCTGCGGATATAGATGATATCGAGATAGATTTTGAACCCTCAAGCCTTGTGGATGTCCCGGATGAAGGGATGGTACAGGTAAAGAGAGCTGTGGGGTCCCATCCATCGGATTCTACGAACACAACAGGCACAAAGGAGGAAGCTATGTCAACCTTAAAGGATTTGCTCGCGGAATTTACCAATATACCGGGGGTCAATACCGCCTGTCTGGTAGGGCGTGACGGGTTTCTGGTGGAAGATGTGACCATGGCCGGGGTGGATTCGGAAATGGTGGGGGCCATAGCCTCCAGCGGCTTTGGGGCCTCGGAGGCCATGGGAACACAGTTGGAAAAGGGGGCCTTGTCACTGAGTATGATCGAGTACGAGAATGGCCCTGTAATGCTGGCCCCGGTTGGGGATGAGGCCTTTCTTGTCATAGTCGCGGACAGGAGTTCCAACCTTGGAATGATCAGACTCAAGATAAAGAAACATGCCAAGGAGATCCGGGAAGTCGCTGCCATCTAGATTTGGGCCGGAGACAGGCCCTGAACATTACCAGGAGTGCAAAATAAATGGTTGAAGGAAAGATTCTCGATATTGCCCATGTCAGTTTTCTAGACATGATAAAGGTCCTCATTGCCCAAAGTGGCGCTGCAAATGCAAAGGGGATACTCATAAGGAATGCCTTGAATGCGGCAAACATGATGGATGGGGCGGAGTTCGGCAGTTTTGAGGAGTTCCTCGCCTCCATAGACGGGGCCTCGAATCCGATAGCGCAGATAGAGGGCAGGGCAACCTACCTGGGTGATTCACTGTTTGGCTTGAAATTTTGTCCCTTTGCCCCTTCCATTGCCAATTATCGTGAGGTTTTCGGGGATCTGCCGGAAGGCTACGGGGATATTACGAAGGAGTTCAACAGACCAGGCATGGTTACCACCAGGTACAGGATAGGGGAAGGGGCTGGGGTAAGTCCGTTCTGTGCAGTACACCAGTCCCTGAGGAGCGCCCTTGGGGACAAGGTGAAGATAGGCGGAAGGAAGGTTAGCGTATATCAGCTTGGGTGCAGGTCTGGTAGCGGGGAGAAAGGGATAGCCAGCAGATGGCTCAATGAGACAGGGGTGCCCAGAGATGTCGTGGAAAAGGCCTTAGATGACCATATGTGCTGCTATCTTATCAGGGTAGGGGGGTGAACATCAGCAGGTGCCTGTTATGACAGGGCTGCCTTTACCTTTTCCACCGCAAGCTCCAGCTCGCTTTCCGCATCCAACCCGCGCCGGTACCTGGCGAGCAGGAAGTATGCTTCTTCCTGCATTTCAAACTTCCTGAGCGCAAGCCTCTCCCCGCCACCTGCCTCAAGTACAATGCTTTCAGCTCGTTTTAACCCAAGGATGGCACTGGCCTTTTCCAGGGGATCTCCAAGCACCGGGGCAAATGCGGCCATTTCGTCCATATATGTCGGGTCATTGTGTCCTGATATGGGGAACCCCATGGCGTCTGCAAGCACCAGGGCGTTGAATCCGGCTTGGCGGCAGATGGATGAGATGATGCCCCCGAGTGGATCCACGTGGAAGGCCCGGAGAGCCTCTGTAGCCTCTGGCTCTTCGTGCGTGGGGTCGGTGGCGGTGCTAGGCCTTGCCGGATCGGCATCACGTCTGATGAATTCTTCTGCCAGGGCGTCAAAGTGCCTTGAGACCTCCCTGCCTTCTGGTAGTAGGGACACCGGCATCGCCTTGGCATGGGCCATGTCGAAGGCCCTGTCCCTTGGGATCACCGTGTTGAAGAAGAAGCCATGCTGGAGCCTAGATTGCAGGTGCTTGCAGACCCTTTCTTCAGATGGGTCCCTTGGGTCGAACATGTTTATCACGACACCGCTAAGCCTGAGGGCAGGGTTTACCTTTTCCCTTACCCACTCGGTGAGGGCTATGAACCTTGGCATTGACCTGACGGTGCCAGCCAGGCAGTTGATGACAGGCACGACCCTGTCGCTCACTTCAAGAAAGGCCCTTGCTACGGTCCCGATCCCCGCCGGGGTATCGACCAGTGCACAGTCGAAGCCACTGGCAATCTCCCGAAGCAGCCTTCCCAGGTTGCCATTGAGGGCCTCCTTTTCATAGAATAGGATCTCATTCGGCCCTTTGTTGCCGATTCTGCAAATGGCTATGGAATCAGAGAGCATCTTAATGGCCTGGGATCTGTCGGCCTTTCCCATGAGTACCTGTACCAGCCCTGGGCCAGGATGCCTGTACCGTGAACAGGAAATTCCCAGGCCTCCCTGGGGGTCTCCGTCCACCAGCAGGACCTTCCAACCCCTCCTGCCCAGGCTGATCCCCAGATTGAGTGCCACAGTGGTTTTGCCCACGCCTCCCTTCTGACTGCCAATAGTTGTGATTTTTGCCCCTGGCATCGAGTCTCCAACAAACAGTTCCTGTAACTATTCCAAACCCTCATGCAGCCCGTGCCTTGTGGTGTGGCGTCAAGGGTGCGGGCAGGCGAAGCTTGGGATTGTAGCGCACTTACTATAAATATACAGCCTGCTTGGCTGCATATCCAGACCTGTTAAGCCATGGTGGCCGAATCCCCCTAAGGCAGGTTGGTGTAGCCGTGCAGCATCTTCCAGAGGAAATATTTTTCAAATTGGATCTTTGCCCATTTTGCCCACAGGGCCTTCTTGAGGCAGGACCTTTGGCGTGGAGGCAGGATTGGATCGGCAATCATCAGCGCGGCGGTTTTACCCATGTCCATGAGACAGATGACATCCAATGGCTTGGCGGGCAGTGGGGGCTGGTTGCGTATGTCAGCGGCGATATTGGCCGCCGCGGCCTTGGCCATCTTAACGGTCATGGATCCGGTCTTGGGTACCCCTGTGGGTATTGGGGTGGATTCGGCCGGGGCCATGGCCATGGCCACGCCTACGGTGTAGATATTGGGGTGCTGTGGATGGCGGTAATGTTCATCGGCCGGTATGAAGCCTCTGGGATTACCAAGTTCGGCAACACCGGCCACTCCTTTGAATGGCGGGGCCAGCATAGCCAGTTTGAAGTGCAGGGCCTGGCCGCCAGCCAGGCGTATTTCATCCGGTGTGATCTCATCTATTGACTGGTTGGTAACGATTTTGATGTCACGTTCCGCGAATTCATCCTCAAGAAAACGACGTGACTTTCCCAGACCGCCTATCCCCATGTGCCCTACGTATGGCTCTGATGTAAGGTAGGTGATGGGCACCTTGTGGCGCATTTTCCTTCTGCGCAATTCATGGTCCATCTCAAAGGCCAATTCATAATACGGGCCGAAGCAACTTGCCATCTGGGTTGAGCCTAGTACTACGGGACCAGGCTCTTCGAGTAGCCTGAGCCAGGCCTGCCGACTCTTTTGGGCATATTCCAGGGTAAAGGTGCAAAGGGTATGGCCGCCTTCAGGCCCCAGGCCCGGGATTTCGTCGCAAGAAAGGTGTGGCCCGGTGGAGATTACCAGGTAATCATAGGGATAGTCACCGTTATCGGTGATCACCTTGAGCCGGTCTGGTTCGATTCCCGTCACTGTAGAACAGGAGAAGCTGATAGCCCTTGGCCCAAGGATGTCTTCAATCTTCAAGGTAATGTCCCGGGCCTGGCGGCTGCCCATGATCAGCCATGGCAGCGAAGGCAGGAAGACAAAATCCCGTTCTTTACTGATCAGGGTGATGTCGGCCTGGTCCCTGAGCAGGCGCTTGATTTCGAGGACTGCGGTAAGTCCGCCAAAGGAACCGCCCAGAACGACGATCTTTTTTTTCATGTATACCCCGTTTTTGTCCCATCCAGGTGACGGGACAAGGATTCAAAAGGTTAGTACCCTTTCGCTTTCCTCGATCATCTCGAAGAGATCGGTCATAAAACCCATGGGACATGCGGCTGATCCCGTTTGACCACGGGATTTCAGGCAGACCCCTCAAACGATGAGTTCGCCGCCATTTGCATAGAACAGGTCTATCTGTTCCTTGATATCGAAATCTGGCGTCGAGATTTCATTGAATTCGACCCCCTTGCCGAGCATGAAAAGGTTGACCGCCTTGCCCCCCTTAATGCTGACATTGGCAAGGCGCACGGCGTTGTAGACCGTTTCCGGTTCGTTGCTTGAGACTATAAACAGCCAGGCCATGGTGTTCTCCTTCTGAAGGTTTGAATTGAAAATCAAAATGTTACGACCCGATCACTTTCCTTGACGATATCATGCATGTCTTTCATGCCAGAAAGTAGACATGCCTCACTGCCGGATAGTTGCCTTAACCTTAGGCATGTGCCACAGGCATAAATCTTGCCGCCTCCCTTGATCAAGGCCGTCATCTGTTCCGTCACCTTAAATTGTTCTGTGTCGAGGCCTTCTATCTCTACACCCTTTGAGACAAGAAAGACCTTCACTGTATCTCCCTGTTTTATGGAAAAGACCCCGAATCGCAGTGCGCTCCAGGCCGTTTCCGGATCATTGGAGCTGATGATGATGCCGAGTTTCATGATCTGCCTCCTGGTGATCAATTTCAGGGTTGTCGCTAAAAATTATAATTATTTCCGATAGATGTGCACTTATAGTGACCTTGCCACACAAAAAAGGGACCCCACGAGAAGCCTGCCTGGCGACACCACGTGTCCGCTTTGCCGGTGTGCATCTTTAGCGATTATTAAACATATCAATAAACCTTTATATGTTTATGTCAAGACGCCAAATAGAAATCATTTTACGCAGGATCTGAAACCGGCCTGGAAGCAGGCCCGTAGGGGTAAATTTTTTCTATGAAAAGGGAAAAAAACATGGGGGTACCCAAGGCTTTTGGGATTCGCTTACGTCCAGATAAAGGAAAGATGATAATAAAGGAGTCCCAGATACATGCACGACAGGAAAAACAGGGCCTGGCGTACCAATTTCCTGCCAGAAAACAGCCTTAGGACGATCAGGCCGGAACCGGTAAGCCCGGTCTTTAGCCAGAAGGCCTCCACGATGTGACCAGAATTAAAGAGTGGTGCCAGCAGAGGATTAAGCTCAGTGGCTCCGTGGGCCAGATGATAGCAAGTAAATCCAAAATCAAGTAATGATGCCACGGAGATAAAGGAAAAAAAGGCAATCTCTATTGGATTAAGCGGGGAGTTGAGCCTCCACCAGGCACGTTCTGCACAATAGCTAATAGACATCTTTCCCTTCCTTTTTACAGGTTCAAGGGCCCTCTCCATTTGAGAAGTTTTCAAAAAGTATGCCCTGGGGAATTTTGCTTTTTACCCTGATTAATCGTGGTTCAAGGCCAGGAGATCATAGGTAGGGCGGAATAGTGGAAAATATTTTCTTGTCTTATGGAAAAAAAATCCCGATATGGAAAAAGTTTTCCTCTTCTTGGAATGTCCATATCGGCGACCAGGGCCTGACGTTTGGATACAGGGAAGGGGTGTGGCCGCTGTTTGCCAAAAAGACCTTGGCAAAAATCCACCATTGTGCTACACAAGAGACAAATTTCTTAACAGAACTCCCCGGTTAGTATATTTTTTTGTGATTTTACTGAATGGCGCTTCATAAGAGATTCCTGGACCAGGAGAGGAATTTCAGAATAATTTTAATTGCATATTTAAGGAGGAATTGACAATGGCCGTATACGTACTAGGACACAAGAGCCCTGATACTGATTCCGTAACCGCTGCGATAGCCTTTGCCGAATTGCAAAAGATGCTTGGCGTCGATGCAGTTGCTTGCAGGCAAGGCGATCTCAATCCTGAGACAGAGGTGGTTTTAAAGAAATTTGGATTTGATGCCCCTGAGTTAAGGACCGATGTTACGAATGAACAATACATGTTGGTTGACCACAGCGATATCAAACAGGCCCCTGACAACTGGGATAAAGGGGAGTTGTTGGCAGTGGTGGATCATCATAAGATAGGTGACATAACCACTCCCAATCCGATCTTTTTCTGTGCCATGCCTGTGGGATGCACGGGTACAATCCTCTACAAGCTCTATGTGGATCTTTACAAGAAGGAGATCCCTGCCAAGGTGGCCGGGCTCATGATGTCGGCCATCCTGAGCGATACGGTATTATTCAAGTCTGCAACCTGTACCCCCGAGGATAAGGAGGCTGCAGAGGCCTTGGCCAAGATCGCAGGGATCGATAACATGATGGATTGGGGCATGGAGATGGCCAAGGCCAAGAGTGCAGTGGAAGGCGTATCTGCACGTGACCTGATTTTCCGCGACTACAAGGACTTTGACATGAGCGGCAAGGCCATCGGTATCGGCCAGCTTGAGCTTGTCTCCCTCGATCTGGTAGACAAGATCCGCGACGATCTCTATGAAGAACTTAAAAAGGTGAAGGAGGAGGGTAATCGCCACAGCGTTTTCTTGATGCTGACCGACATCATGAAAGAGGGTACGGATCTCATGGCGGTTACCGATGACCCCAGCATTATTGAAAAGGCATTTGGCAAGACCTTGGAGGGTAATACCGTGTGGCTGCCCGGCGTCATGAGCCGCAAGAAACAGATGGTGCCGAATCTTGAAAAGGCTTGTGCGGGTTAGATAATCTATTTTTATATGGATGTATTGAGGCCGGGGTCGTACCCCGGCTTTTTTTTGCAGGATTTTGTTGCAAGGTGTCCATGTTTTTTGGTACTTAACCCCAGGCCATGGGCGTTTCTTTATATTACCGTGAAAATATATTTTGCCCTCCCCAGAGGGGCGGCTTCAGGTGAGTGTGCCGCATGAAAGTTTAGGAGTCGAACATGAAACAGGAAATTGAAGAGCTGTTTATTGAAGGACAATTCAAATTCATGGATGAGGATTTCCAGGGTGCCATCGTAATCTTCTCCAGGGTTATAGAAATGGACCCCGATGCCGTGAAGGCCTATCAGGCCAGGGCCATCGCCAACCTCAGGACGGACAACAGGAAAGAGGCACTAGAGGATATAGACATGGCGATACAAAAAGAGCCATCCAATCCGCGGCTCCATTATCATAAAGGGGCAATACTGATGCAGCTCGATCAACTGGATGAGGCGGTAGAGGCACTGAGCCACGCAATCACCCTTGCCCCTGATTATGCCCCAGCCTACCTGCTTAGGAGCCAGGTTTTTGAAAAGTTGGGGGAGGAAGAGGCGGCTGCTGCGGATTTCAGCCAGTCCGTAAGCCTCAGGAAGGAAGAGACAAAATCCAGCAAGGTGGTGGACTTCTAATCGCCCGGGTATCCTGGGCATGAAGGGATCGATTCGAAAGGCCCTCTCCGAAGTCCGTATCTTTGCCTAGAATTCGAAATTAATCTTGATATAGGCCTGGAATGGGGAACCCTTGATCGGGCTGTAGGTGCCAGGCACGGAGTATTTCCTGTCAAAAAGGTTCTTTAACGCCAATTTTAGATTTACGCCTCTATATAATACATTCCGTGCCGTTGCTGTAAGATCCACGAGCCACAAGGCAGGCGTAGAATATCGTAGGATGCCCTTTTTGTAATAAAAGGTTCTTGTACCAGTATAATTCAACCTGAAGGAAAGCCCGAATCGATTGGAAATATCCCAGTCGGCACCGACGTTGAAGAGATTTTTGGGCCCCGTGTCAAAGGGGGTTTCCCACGATGAATAATGCTTTACCATGGTGGTGAGATCTATAAAATTAAGTAGGCGATAGCGTTCATCATCACCGTACTGTGAATAGATGCTGCTGTTTGCCCAAAGATGCAGCCACGGTCTTGCCTGCCAGCTTCCTTCAAGCTCGAATCCGTAGATATCCTCTGCCCCCGGCCTTGAAAGGCCGCCATAAGGGTCTTCGTTGATGTGGTGAAATATTTTGTTCCAGAAGGCCGTAACTGAAAGCCTCAGGGCCTTGCTCCTTTGCCAGGAGAGCTGGGCGCTGAAGTTTTCGATCTGTTCTGGATCAAGGCCTCCGGCATCTACAAGTTGCTGGTTATAAGGGGTCCTGAAGGCGGTTCCATAGAGGAGTTTCAGGAACCAGGTCCTGCCTGGATGCCAGCTCAGGCCAAGATTGTGGCTCATGGTCTGGCTATACTGGCTGTGGTTGTCAAGCCTGAGACCAAGCCATACGTCAAGGCCCTTCCAGTGCCGTTTGATCTGGCCAAAACAGGATGTCAGGTAGGTATTGTAATCCTCCTGCTCAACCGTTGGTGTAAAGAAGGTATTGCCGGGTTGGAGAAAATCGGGCAGGTACGTCCTGGATATTACCGCCCCGGTTATCCGGTCATAGCGGTAAGATGCCCCAAGGGTAAGGATGCCCTTGGCGTCCCACAGCTCCCTGTCCAGCAGGAGTTCTGCATAGTAAAGATGGCTTTTCTGGCGCCATGATATGTCCACCTGCCTTTCCCTGTAGTTGAGCTCGTTGTAATAGGCGTTGAGGCGCAGGTTGTCGCGGCCCACGGGGCGTTGGGCTTCGATGCGTATAAAACGGAAAGGGGCCTTTCGCTTACCAGACCATTTCAATTTGGAACTCGTCTCGCCCAGTATGTAATTCCGCTCAGAATTAGACCAACGCCCGGAAAGGCGTAGTCGATCCTGCCAAGACACGTTGAACACTGCCTCGAGGTATTTGGAATCATCAACGTGGGAAAGCCCAAGGCGTTCCTGCGGGGGAAGCGGGGCTTCGGAAGAACCACTTGAAAATCTTACTACATTGTAGCGGTCTTCCAGAGGCTTTATGCGGGTGGCAGTTAGGGACAGGAAGCCCTCCCATATCCCTGTGGCCCTGCCCCAGTTCAGGCTGCAACTCCTTTCGTGGTTTGGCGTACCTGCCCTGGCGCTTAGCCTTATCCCTTCCACATCCCGTCCCCTTTCAGGGACGATGTTTACTATACCTGCAAAGGCGTCAGGCCCCCATAATACCGAGCCAGGGCCCCTGATGACCTCTATCCGTTTAATGGCTGCAAGGGATAGCTCTTCATCCAGCGGGTGAATGGACTTGGTGCTGTCTGAAGTCAACGGTACGGAGTCATAGAGGAACAGGATGCTATCCGGAAGTCCCCTTAGATACGGCTGTGTCCCCCATTCCCTGGGAGAAAGATAGAAACCGGGAAGAGTCGAAAGTGCTTCGCCAAGGGTCCTTATGCCTCTCTTTTCAAGCTCCTCTCTCGTTAGGACCTGGGCGATGGCAGGTGCCTGTTTCGGGGTCTCTGCGTGTCTCGAGGCTATCGTGAGCACGGAAAGATCCTCCCCCACAAAGAGCAGCGAGGTGTCCACTGCAAGGCAATCTGAAGATGCGATCACGGAAAGCGCCAGTGCAACAACGAGAAAGGGAATGCCTTTGAAGGACATCGGCCTTTTTAGAGGTTTCAAGATCCGTTCTCCAATTGTTTCACCCTGGTTCTCAACTTGGACCTCGTAAGCCCAAGCAGCCTGGCAGCAGCACTCTGGTTGTTGCCAGTGGCCTGCAATGCCTGCCGGATGAGGTCCTTCTCAAGGGCTTCAAGATTCAATCCTTCAGGCGGAAGCCTTAATTGTTCGGCGTACTCGCGTTGCATCCTCGAATTTTTCAAGAATGACAAAGTGTCGGCCGATATGGGGGGGGCGCCTGCAATAATTACGGCCCTTTCCACAGCATTGGCCAGCTCCCTGACGTTTCCAGGCCATGTATGCTCCATGAGGATTCTTTTGGCGCCCTGGGTCAGATATGGCCCCTGGCATTGCCTCTCGATGAATTTGTTGATGAAATGCTCAGCCAAGGGGATGATTGCCTCCTTTCTTTCCCGCAAGGGGGGGATGTGGAGGGGAAATACGTTGATCCTGAAAAACAGATCCTGCCTGAAACGCCCTTTTTTTACTAGATCCTCCAGATCCTGGTTGGTGGCACACACAACCCTGGCATCTACCTTTATAGGCCTGTTCCCGCCGACTCGCTGTATTACTTTCTCCTGTAGCGCCCTCAATAGTTTTGCCTGTGCCTCTAGCGGCAAGTCACCAATTTCATCCAAAAAGAGTGTCCCTCCAGCGGCGTATTCGAAGACCCCTTGCTTTCGTTTGTCAGCGCCGGTAAAGGAGCCCTTTTCGTGACCGAAAAGCGTGCTTTCCACCAGGTTGTCCGTGATGGCAGCACAATTGACCGCCACGAAACGGCCATCCTTTCTGGGGCTGTTATTATGGATGAACCGGGCTATTACCTCCTTTCCCGTTCCGCTTTCACCGGTAATGAGCACGGTTGTATCCCCCTTGGATGCAACCTTTATTGCCATGTTCATGAGTTTCTTCATGGCCTCAGAGACACAAACCAACTCGTCACTTCCAGAATATCTTTCGAGTTCCTCCCTTAACTGGATATTTTCTCTTAATAATTCCGATATGCCGAGCGCCTTTTCAACGGTGAGGATGATCTTGTTTTCCTCAAAAGGCTTGGTTATGTAATCAATGGCACCCTTTTTCATGGCCTCCACAGCCGTATCCACTGTGGCAAATGCAGTGATGAATATTACCGGACATGGAATCTCCATCTTTTGGATTTCATCGAGAAGCTCCAATCCGTCAAGCCGTGGCATACGGATATCTGTTATTACAAGATCGTATGCGCCGTTATTTATCATGTGCAGGGCCTGTTCACCATCAGATGCCTCCTGGACCTCATGCCCCTTGAAGCCCAGCATGATTTTTAGAATATGGCGGATCTTGGGCTCGTCATCTACCACCAATATAGATGCCATTTGTTTGTAACCCCTTGTGAAGCTGTCGTTTTTTTGTATAACGGCCACGATGCGTCTACTGCATTGTTACATGCTTGGACAGGAAGGCCTTCTTTTTTCAATGCATACCTAAAGGACATACTATCCAGGATTCGATTCGGGTAATACTATCTTGAAGGTAGTTCCTTCCTTGGAGTCTTCCAAAAGATCTATCTGACCTCCATGGGCCTCTATTACCTGGCGGGCAAATGCCAGGCCAAGGCCGGTCCCCTTTGCCTTGGTAGTGAAAAATGGGTCAAATAATTTTCCCCTGGCCTCCTGATCGATCCCTGGCCCTGTATCGCTTATGGTTATTATAAGGCTTGGTCCTTGGCGCCAAGCCTTGATGAGTATGCTACCTTCTTCGCCGCAGGCCTCGCAGGCATTTTTTATTATGTTAAGGAGCGCCCTGGACAGCATGTCGGCATCGGCCAGGACGATACAGGAGGTGTGGGGCAACTTAGTGTTGAACTTCATGCCCTTGTCGGTCCATTCGATGGAGACGCGCTCCACCAGTTCCCTCAGCAATGCGCCCACGTCCGTACCCTTGAATATAAGCTTTCCAGGCCTTGAAAAATCGAGGAAATCCTGTATCAGCTTGTTAAGTCTTCTGACTTCATCTTCCACGTATTGGATCATGGTGGCTCGGAGATTCTGATCAATTTCCGGCTTTTTTAATATGTCCAGTGCCCCCTTTATGATTCCCAGTGGGTTTTTGACCTCATGGGCAACGGTCAGAGCAAAGCGTCCCACCTTTGCCAGCGATCTCTGCTCTATCATCTCCTGATAGGTTTTTTCCAGATTGCGCCGGCTTTCTGCCAGGGATTCCAGCATAGAGTTGAATGCCTCTGCGAGTTCCTTCGTCTCAGGAAGTGCCCCTCCCTTGATCCTGGTATCCAGATCCCCAGCTGCTACCTGCCTGGAGGCCTTCACCAAGGCGCTCAGCGGGGCGAGTAGGGAACGGCTGAACAGGAAAAAACCGATGAGGCCCAGCAGGCCCAGGCCAAACGCCGCCAGGACATACCTGTTCCTGAGCCGTGTCTGGAGCTGTTTTATCCCTGCTACAGAATATATCAGGGTAACCTTTCCTATGGACTGGTCAGAAGCCTGATTTTTTAGAAACGCCAGGTTCTCTCCCTGGTTTGTCAACCTGACAGTTGCGCTTACAATCCTTTTGCTGGAGCTGTCCGTTGCCTCCTTCCTAGTCTTGACAAGTTCCCTGCCTGCCGGGTCCGTTATTATAACGGTTACCACGTCCTTCTCCGATAGCAGGTTTTTTGCAAGCCTTCTGAGCATGGCCTCGTCGTCGATCAGTATTCCCAGCTCCGCATTCAGTGCCAGGTACTTGGCCAGGAAGGACATCCTGTCCTCGAAGCGTTGCCTTAGGAATGAGGCTGCAAGATGGCTGCCCACAAAACCCAGTGTAACGGTTGTAGTGATTATGAGCATTACAACCCCGGCCAGAAGCCTTTGCTGAAAATTAAGTATCTTCATTTTCAACTGTTGCCAGAAGATGTATCATCGGGACTAGGATGGGCGCTATCGGTCGCTCCCTTTATCTTTTTCAATGTATCCCATACCTTTTCGTTCCACTCCTGCCTGAAGGGTGGGTTATAGACCTTGCATGGTTCGCCGGTCATGATTCGCCGGACGAGTTCTGCCCCTCTGACGCCTACTAGTTTGTAGTCGATGGTAAACGCCATTAGAGCACCGCTTTCGATAAAGAAGTGGTTGTATCCCACCACCGCAACGCCATGTAGCAGGCATTCCTTTATGAGGTGGGTCACTATTGCCTCGGAGACGAATATCCTGTCCGGTATGCATAAGAGTATATCGATTTGGTTGTACATCCTGGTCAGGTCGAGGAAAACGTTATGGATATCCTTTATAGGAATGGGGACTACCTGGGCATTAAACCTGTTTGCCGCTTTGATCGCCTGGTTTACGAGTAGCCGGTTTTCGGGTTGGCTGAAAGGGATTCCTATCCTTTGATTGTCCTTGAATCTGGCCGAAATGGCCTGTAGCTCCTGCGCCAAGGGGACCCTGAGATCAATTCCACATGGGGGCAGGGGCTTGAGGAAAGCCTTGAGGTCAAGCACCATGAGTGCCATTTTGTTCACCTCAGGCCTGTCAATTCCCCATATCAGGCGAGCTGCATTAGGCCCGATGGCCACAAGAAGATCAAAATTGCGTTGTTCGAGCCCGCGTTTCACTATCTGGGGGTTGGAACCCATATAATAGATTGTAACCGGATAGCCCAGCTCGGAACGTAGTCCATCCAGTGCCAATACGTATGGCCTGATCTGGGATGAAACAACCACTGCTATCCGAGGATCTCGATCGTGTCCGGCACCATATACAAGGGTTGAGAGAAAGACGATTGCGAGGCATATGAAAAGTACGAGTATAGGCGGGCCTTTTTGGAAATCACGGCCCGGTTTCAGATGTCGCATGTTTGGCACGCATCCAAGGTACAAGATCAAAGCCTTTTCTGCTTCATACAGTTTACCGTTCGAAGGACCTGTCTGCATAGCCCTCGTATTAGCCGGATCTCCTTGCTTTTTAAATGGCACCTGCCTAGAAAACGACGGGCCAGGTGGAGCCAATAGGAAGGATGTTGTGGATTCACAAGGCCAACTGCGCAAAACATCTCTGAAAGATGCCGGTACATCCCTTCCAGTTCCTGCAAGGTGGCGAGCCTCGGTGCCCTTTTGGTGGTTTCGGTACAGGCACAAAACATTTCATAACATAGTATCATTACACTTTGTGCAAGATTGATGGAAGAAAATCCGGCAGTGGGTATGGTGACAATGGCCTGACACATTTCCAGATGCTCGTTTGTAAGGCCGGAGTTTTCGGATCCAAAGAGTAAGGCCACCTTGTTGACCTGGCTGATAGGTGCCACCGTACGGGCCAGTTGCCTGGGGCCATGGGTGGGCAATCTATGCCTCCCTGTCCTGGCCGTAGTACCGGCAACGAAATTGAAGCCTGACAGGGCCTCCTTCAGATCGTGAAACAGTAACATGTTTTCCACGAGATGAGATGCCTCATGGGTGGCCATCTTGAGAATCCTGGAGCGGTCAAGACGCTCTGGGCAGACGACGGCCAGTTTGGTTATTCCCATATTGCAGCAGGCCCTCGCTGCCGCGCCTATATTTTCAGGGTATCTCGTCTCGTTAAGGACTACCCATATATTTGCAAGATTTACACGCATGCTCCCACTCACCATGGTATGCGGTTACAGGCATGTATCTGCCCGTTGTTCGGTGCTTAAAGCGTGGGAAGTCGCCTGCGTGCCTTCCAAAACCTCGTGCCTGATACCCTGCAACCGCATGCCGGTCAGGAACCTTATCTAATGTGCCTTACATAAATGCCATTCTAATTGATCGCTATATTTTTTGTCAGCAAAAATGTCCAAGGCCTCTGGGAAAATATCTTCTCCCCTCTAACAAATTTTTACCCGGCAATTGTATTGAAGCGTATGAGGCGTACTGTAGATGTCCTCAGTCATATCTTGGACAAGATATGACGAATGCATTAAAGTCAATGCCCAGAATATATAGTCGAGAATATTTATGCATATGATTGGATCACGCTGTCTCCAGGCTTTCAGCGCATGTACACCCGAGCCCTGAGATACATCTTTTCATGGTAAAGAGGTGCGGCTTCGCCAGCCTCGCATCAGGCGGTCAAGGAGTATGAACCAGGACAAGGGCCTGGGATGGCCAGGGAGGATTAAGGAATGAAACAGGTAGTGAATAATGAATCATGTACGAATCCATCGGCAAGGCAGGCCACGTCCTCCATATTTGTGAAGGTTCCCTGTTTCATAACCGGCAAATTGGTGCTGGATACGGACCGGGAAAGAATACGCCAAAAACTCGCCAGATACCTTGTGGACGAGAAGGGCTATAGAATCGATGACTTCGTCCTGGATAGGGAGATCCATCTGGAATGCAATAACGAGAGGATAATTTCCTTTGTAGACATCACCGTCCGTATAGATGGGCGTTCGCTCATGATACTTAGGGGCGGCCCCGGGTCGGTAGTGACCAGGGAATCAGGCACCATAGCCGCTGCCAGGCTGCTAGAGCCTGAATATATAGTGCCCTGGGCAGTTCAGGCCAACCTGTTCGATGCGGCGTTTCTGGATGTACGGCGGAAAAAGGCCGTGGCCTATGGATGGGATGCCATACCATTAAGGGCAAAACTCATGGGTATGTGCTCCAAGTGGCCTCCGCCAAGACTACCTGCCGAGCGTGTGCCCATTGAGCGGCAGATACTGTATTCATACGATACACACGGCTGAAGAAGCAGGTTCAAGACGTCAGGTGACGTCCTCATTTGCAAATAGATGCCGGGTATACGAAAAGGTGCCTTATCTAGCAGCATTATTGTCAGGCCTCATCCTTGCCGCCGGTTTTGCCCCGTTTTATTGGAGCCTTTGTGTATTTTTCGGCCTGTTCCCCTTGTCGTGGGTGGCATGGGGATGTGAATGGAGGCAGGCCTGGAAATACGGCTTCATATCAGGGGTTGGATTGTTCGGGGTCATGATATGGTGGATTGTCCCCACCATTTCCAGGTACGGGCATCTACCCGTATGGGCGTCCTGGCCAGTGGTCGGCCTTCTGGTATGTTACCTTGCTGTCTATCCGGCCATATGGGCCGGGGCCTTGGGATTTGTAAGTTCCCGCTTGGGCTGGAGCCTTCCTGCCGCCCTTGGTCTTTCTGCCCTTTGGGTGCTTTTGGAGTGGGTAAGGGGGCATCTGCTCAGCGGGTTCCCCTGGGGATTGCTCGCCTATGGCCTTTCTCCCATCCCTATACTGGTACAGACCGCTGATCTGTGGGGACCATATGGAGTCAGCTTCCTGGTGGTATTCACAAATCTGTGTCTGCTAGGAAGCTCGGCGGTGCTTGATTTGTCTCCTGTGTCACGGGCTATAGGGCCTGCCAGGCAAAACGCCATTCAGCTCTCCCCGGCCTGGAGGCCGGCAGCGGCTAGTGCCGTAGCGATAGTGGTTGTGCTTGGCGGGATGGCTGGCTACGGTTTGTGGTCGATGGAGAGGGTCCGTCTTGCCGAGGGAAGGTATCGATCCATAGGGGTGGCGGCCATCCAGGGGGCAATTCCCCAGGGCCAGAAGTGGGCCCCTTCCTTTGCCCTGAAAACCATTGATATCTACAAAAAATTGAGCCTTCAGGCCCTTGGAGGGTTCAAGAAAGGTATCCCAAGGCTACTGATATGGCCAGAGACCGCTATGCCCTTTTATTTTCAGGAGTCCGGGAAAAAGAAAGAGGAACTCTTGGCCTTTGCCACGCAACACGGTTGCGCGCTACTCGTTGGGAGTCCTGCCTATCTGGTTGGCCCTGGTAATGAGGTGAGTTACCTCAACAGCGCATTTCTTCTTGCCCCTGATGGTACGGTCCATGGTCAATACAACAAACGGCACCTTGTGCCCTTCGGGGAATACCTGCCATGGAAATGGATTACCTGGTGGGTCAAGGGCCTGTTGCCTTCGGCAGGTGAGTTTGTCCCTGGAACGAGTGACAGGCCACTGGTCTGGCAGCAGTTGCGTCTTGGTGTATCAATTTGTTTTGAAAGTATTTTCCCGGAATTGTCCAGGTATAGCGTTCTTGATGGGGCGAATCTGCTGGCAGTCATCACCAACGATGCCTGGTTTGGGAAAACCGGCGCCCCTTTTCAACATGCGGACATGGCGGTCTTCAGGGCCGTGGAATCAAGGAGGTGGCTCGTGAGGGCCGCCAATACCGGGGTGAGCGAGATAATCGCCCCGTGGGGTGAGGA
>JAJRZR010000091.1 GCA_024275145.1 Deltaproteobacteria bacterium
GAGATCCACCGGTTCAATAAGGCCCAGCAGGACGCCTTCCTACCCCATGTGGAATCGGGGCTTGTTACCTTGATCGGGGCCACTACTGAGAATCCTTCGTTTGAGATCATCTCCCCTCTACTTTCAAGGTGCAGGGTCTTGACATTGAGGCCCCTTGAGACCGATGCCCTTGGCAGATTACTCGAACGAGCCTTGACCGACAAAACCAGGGGACTGGGCAGGCTGGAGCTGTCCATCGAAGATGGCGCGAAGGAATACCTGATCCGACGTTCAGATGGTGACGCCAGAACCCTGCTCAACAATCTTGAGCTTGCTGCGGATCTGGCCGTCTCTCTGAGACCGGAAGGCAAGGGGGCAATGATCAACCTTGCCCTTGTAGAGGAGGCAATTCAACAAAAATCGCTTCGCTATGACAAGACCGGCGAGGAACACTACAATCTCATCTCAGCCTTTCATAAGAGCCTCAGGGGCAGTGACCCCGATGCTGCCATCTACTGGATGGCAAGGATGCTCGAGGCCGGGGAAGATCCTCACTATATTGCCAGGCGCCTGATTCGCTTTGCCTCAGAGGACGTGGGAAACGCCGATCCAACGGCCTTGGAGATTGCCGTCAACGCGCTTAGGGCATTTGATTTTCTGGGCAAACCTGAAGGGGAGTTGGCCCTGGCGCAGGCCGCCTTGTATCTTGCCACGGCCCCAAAGAGTAATGCCGCATATGTGGCCTATGGAGAGGCCCAGGCCGATGCCAGAAAATACGGTGCGCTCCCGGTGCCTCTGCACATAAGGAATGCCCCGACCAGGCTCATGAAGGAGTTGGCATATGGCAAGGAATATAAGTATGCCCATGATCATCCTGGAGGCATTGTGGAACAGGTGTATTTTCCTTCCGAGTTGCGCGACAGGATCTATTACCATCCTACTAACAGGGGACACGAAAGATTGATCAAAGAGCGCCTGGAAAAATGGCGGAAGATCCTAGCGCAGAGAAGGGCTATAAAGAAGCAGGAATCCTAGCCTTGCGATTGTTTGCCATGGCCATCTCTATGAGTCGGTCGAGAAGGGTTCCAAAGGCCAGGCCTGCCTCTGCTGCTGCTTGAGGGAAGAGACTGGTGGGAGTCATGCCAGGTATGGTATTGGTTTCTATGACGAACATCTCCCCTGTATCCGCAAGGATCATATCCGTCCTGCTGTAGCCTGTAAGTTGCAATGCCTCGTGTGCCTTTACTGCCATGGTTTGTGCCCCTTGGGCAATTTCAGGGGGGATGTCCGCCGGGCATATCTCGGTGGTTTCGCCAGGATTGTACTTTGCATCGAAGTCGAAAAAATCATGGCCTCCTTCAGGGATTATCTCTACTACGGGAAGCGGCTCTGGGTGGTCAAGCCCAATAACCCCCACGGTGAGTTCCCTGCCTTGTACAAATGCCTCTACCAGTACATGCTAATCCCATTTGAGGGCGTTTCGAATGCCCTGTTCTACTTCCCTGGGCGTACGTGCCTTGACCATACCGACACTTGAGCCCTGTGCCCTTGGTTTTATCATGACAGGCATTCCAAGGGATGAAATGATGCCATCGAGGTCAACCCTGTCACTATGGCTGATCTCTATCCAATCGGGCGTGGGGATACCAGCGTATCGGTACATGATCTTGGACATGTATTTGTCCATGGCCAAGGCGCTGCCAAGGACCCCAGAACCTTGATATGGTATCTCCAAAAGATCTAAAAGGCCCTGGAGGGTCCCATCCTCCCCATATCTTCCATGGAGCAGGATGAATGCACAATCGATTTCGTCTGCATCCTGTACCAGCTTTTTAAGTTCCGTTGCGGTATCATAGCGCCTGACTATGTATCTTTGGGGGTCAAGGGCCTTTTCCACCTCGCTGGCTCCTGCAAGGGATACCGCCCTTTCTGAGGAACTGCCTCCGCATAACAGGGCCAGGTTTATTTTTTTAGCTTTTTTCATCTTGCACCTTTGACGAGTGCTAGCTGCATAGTCTGGGATGAAGGTTTGGCCTTGAGTACACGTTCTTGAGCGGATCTGTGCCTTGATTTCCCGTAGGTGGGCAGCGTGGATACGTGGTCCGATGGCGGTTCGTTGGTTTTTCTAGTGGGTTGGATCATTTGGGCCTGTTTTTCTTTTTGGAGTTTCCACGCCAGAATTTTCCATTGGAGAGCGCCGCCTTGTCAATATCTATTATCCTGGTCTTACCCACGTATTTTTTTACCTTGTAGCTGCTTATCTGGGAGATTTTCTGCCCGATCTTTATCATGCGCTCCACCTCCATTTGCAGCTTTTGGGCCAGTTCATATTGTGGGGACTGGGGATTGGTGCGCTCAAGTATCATCCAGGCAAGACCGGTTACCACCTGAAGCGGTTGGTTGAGTTCATGGGCAGCAGCCCCGGCCATCTCAAGCACACCGGCCAGACGTTCCTTCTCCAGACGTTCGGCCTCTGCCCGCCGACGTTCCGTGACATCGGTACATATTGCGATGGCAGAAGGCTCGTTATGAGGGTTAGTCGTGCGGCTGATGTGCCAGGCCACGTCCTTTTCTTCCCCCAGGGTATTTTCCATCTTGACTACTATTTCAGCTCCTCGCTTTCCACCCCTTAGTTGTTCCAGTGTCTGGAGCATGAGTCCCATGTCCTCGGGACAGATGAATTCCCTTATAGGCCTTCCGACAAATTCGGACCTTGGCCTTCCGGTGATCTTAAGGGCGGCCCTGTTTGCATCGGTCAGGCGGAAATCGGTAAGAGAAAACCTGATAATGCCGATGGAGGGTGGCCCCTCTGCCAGGAAACGATACCTCTCAACGCTTTCCCGTCGTATGGCAGCAGCCCGGGTGAATCTTGCCCTCATCCTGAGTGTGTACCATAAGAGACCTGCCGAGAGGGCAGAAAGTGTGCCGATTAAAAACGCCGAAGATACGAGGATTCCCCTGATCCGTTTCATTACCACGGTATTCCCCGAGTGCCCTGGATTGCTGGCAGTGTGTTCAAGGGCGCTGTGGACCGAGGCGGCCTTCTGCCTGGAGACAAGCTGTCTTTCCAGGGAAACCGTTGAGGCAATGATCCAGACCATGGCAACAAACGTGGCCGCAAGGCCTATCGTTACCAGCAATTCCGGCCGTCCAAGGTGATATTTTTTAAGTATGAAAGGATATAACATTTTCAAGGTGGTTTTGATCCGTGGCTTTCCCCTGTGACCGCATACTTTGCATGTTCATGTGGGCTAATATACTGCCTATGTTGGACACTTAAGTCAACAGACTATTTTGTCCAGTCTGATTGCCCAGCCTTGACAAGACCGTGATGGACTATAAAGTACCTCTATTATGCGTTATTGCTTTGGACCGGTTCCGTCAAGGCGTTTGGGGCTTTCCCTCGGTCTTGATATCCTGCCTGACAAGACATGCAACCTCAATTGTATATATTGCGAATTGGGTAGGACTGAGAGGTTGACCTGTAGGAGGGGGGAGTATCATCCTACGCACGAGATCCTGGCTGAACTGGATAATGTTTTTACTGCAGGGGAGATCGCCTTCGATTGTATTACCGTCACTGCTTCCGGTGAACCCTGCCTTCATTCAGAGCTTGGTAAGATTCTGGCCTTTGCAAGGGAACGTTCAACAAAACCCGTGGTCCTCCTGACCAATTCCACCCTTTTGAACGATCCGCAGGTAAGGGCTGAGGCCAGGCGGGCCGATCTGGTACTGCCTTCATTGGACGCGGCCAGGGAACGCTCTTTTAGGCGGATAAACCGCCCTGCCAGGCAATTGGTGCTTGAAGACATAATTGATGGTCTTTGTCGGTTCAGAGAGGAATTTTCCGGTAGGCTTTGGCTCGAGGTCCTGCTGGTCGCTGGTGTTAACGATAGCACTGAGGATATAGAGTCGCTGGAAAAGGCTATCAAGAAAATAGGGCCAGACAGGATACAGTTGAATACGGTGGACAGGCCACCAGCAGAGGAATGGGCAGGGCCCGTATCCATCGAAAGGCTTGGGGATATTGCCGGTATGTTAGGTCAACCTGCGGAAATAATAGCTAAATTTAAAAGAAAGGATATCTGTGCCGACTTGCCGCTTCTTGAAAAGGAAATTTTGAAGACCTTGAAGAGGAGGCCATTGAGCCATCAAGACCTCGAAGAGCTTCTTGGTAACAAGGCACACAGGATGGAGGAGGCGCTCAAGGCAATGATAGATTCAGGGACGGTTGACCTGGTCAGGGTCAAGGGCACCACATTTTACCATTTGAGCAATCCCCAGCCGTTATAGGTTTTTTTATGACACAGGATTTGAGACAAGGCCTGATATCCGTTCACATGGTGCTGCATTTGCTGTGTTGCCAAACGCTCTACCCAAGGGGTTACACTGAATCCTGGCATTTCATCCTGCTCGGTAGTCACAAGCCTGGATACAAATAAAAGGCCCCTTAGAGGTCTCGTCGGTTCGAACAGAAAGATATAGATGCCAACAAAAAAGAAAAAAAAACAAACGGGGAAAGAACCTTGCCAGATAATCATAAATTCAGAGGCTCCGGAGGAAAGTCGCATTGCCCTTGTGAAAAGGGGAAGGCTCGAGGCCTTTGACATAGAAACTGTCTCTCATGCCCAGACCAGGGGTAATCTGTACAAGGGGCGATTGCAAAATATAGAGAACAGCCTTCAGGCCGCTTTTATAGATATTGGTCTTTCAAGGAATGCCTATTTGCCCCTCGAAGAAATCCATCCCGATTATTACGGTTATGCGGAAGACAAAAGAAAGATAGCTGACTTTTTGAAAAAGGGACAGGAGTTTCTGGTTCAGATCGTCAAGGAAGAGACCCATGTCAAGGGGGCCTTCGTGACCACCTACTTGTCCATACCAGGGCGTTATCTTGTGCTTATGCCCGGCAGTACACAGGTGGGGGTATCGAGGAAGATCGAGGATGAGGCTGAGCGCAGCAGGCTTAAACAGATACTGAAATCCTGCAATGTGCCGGAAGGGGTGGGGCTCATAGCAAGGACGGCGAGTAAAGGTATCCCAAAGGCCCAGATACAGAAGGATCTTCGTTACCTGGTGCGCCTCTGGAGGAATTTGAAGCAGAAGGTAAAATCCTCCAAGGCACCGGCTCTCATATACAAGGACCGGGACCTGGTAACGCGTTTTTTGAGGGATCATCTTGTAAGCGAGGTAACTGAAATAATAGTGGATACCAGGGAAACCTATGAAAAGGTGAGGGCCTTCATAAAAATAATAGCCCCAAGACAGCTTGCCACGGTAAAGCAGTACCAGGGGGGAGAGCCCATATTTTCCCATTTTCATCTGGAGCACCAGATCGATCAGATCTATCAATCAAGGGTTGAACTGCCATCCGGCGGCTACATAATCATAGAGCCTACCGAGGCCTTGGTATCGATCGATGTCAATTCTGGTCGTAATGTCAAGGAAAAGGATATTGAAGATACTGCCCTCAAAACAAACCTTGAGGCAGCCGAGGAGGTAGCACGTCAATTGCGTCTGCGGGATTTGGGGGGCATAATCGTAATTGATTTCATTGACATGCGTACCCGTTCCTATCGCCAGCAGCTGGAAAGGCATATGCGCGAGTGCCTCAAGGAGGACAGGGCCCGTACCGAGGTTGCAAGGATTTCCAGGTTCGGTACCTTACAGGTAGTGCGACAGAAGATCAGGGCACCTGTCCAGGCAGGCAGCTACAATTCATGCCCATGTTGTGGCGGACGTGGTATCGTAAAATCGGTAGAGGCCCTTTCGCTTCAATATCTGAGGTTGCTGGTTGGGCATTTGGCTGGGAGGCGAAAGGGTGCCTCTGAGACGGTAAGGCTCCGTGTTCCGGCCAATGTGGCCTGCTATCTCCTCAACAAGAAAAGGCAGGAGATCTGCAAGATCGAGCAGGATCACGGGGTCAGCATACAGATAGATGTCGATCCTAGCCTGGCCGCAGAGGCATACAGCCTAAGCTCAGTCAAGGATTCGTAAGAAAAATTTTGCAACTAGGTCACAGGATCGTTGCTGTGAAAATTGTGAAGAGATTTTAATCCATAGAAGAAAGGCAAGATTGGTAATGGAAGTCCCTGAATATATAAGCACCCTGGTACCATATCCTCCTGGGAAACCTATAGAGGAACTCGAACGTGAATATGGAGTCAGGAATCCTATAAAACTTGCATCCAACGAAAACCCCTTCGGGCCTTCGCCAAGGGCACAGAAGGCCATCCAACATGTGATTTCCAACCTACACAGATATCCTGACGGAAGTGGTTATTATCTCAAGAGCGCCCTGGCAGAAAAATATCAGGTAACACCTGGTAATATCGTGCTTGGAAACGGTTCCAACGAATTGATCGATTTTCTGGTAAGGGTCTTTGTGCGCGAAGGGGACGAGGTTATCAGCAGCCATCCAAGCTTCCTGGTTTATCAGAAAATGGTCCAGATAGCCGGTGGTAAAAATGTGGTGATACCCTTGGCAGGATTCACCCACGATCTAAGTGCCATCTCAAACGCGGTAAATGAAAAAACCAGATTGATATTCTTGGATAATCCCAATAATCCTACTGGTACCGTAATTCCAAGGGAAGAGTTCGAATCATTCCTTGACAGCCTGCCCCAAGGGTTGTTGGTGGTGCTTGACGAGGCATACGGGGAATATGTAAAGGGAAATCATACCCCCCGGGGGCAGGAATATGTCAATAGGGAAGAACGCGTGGTGACCCTAAGGACCTTTTCCAAGGCGTATGGTCTGGCCGGGCTGAGGGTTGGCTTTGGCCTTATGGACGAGGCGATTGCAGGCCTTCTTGAGCGGGTGAGGCAGCCCTTTAACGTGAATGCCGTGGCACAGGTGGCTGCACTGGCGGCATTGGATGATGTCGAGCATCTCGACAAGACCCTGGAGAATACCTGGAATGAGGCGGTGCGTATGAAGAAGGAACTGGAGGGCATGGGATGTGAGGTGCTTCCTAGTCATACGAACTTCATGTTAATACGGATCAAAATGGATGCCGCCGAAATCTATGAAAAAATGCTGAAGAAAGGGGTTATAATCCGAGCCATGAATTCATATGGCTTGCCAGATTACATCAGGATTACTATTGGATTGCCTGGAGAGAACAACCGTTTTCTGGAGGCATTGAAGGAGGCATTGAAGGATACGGGAACAGGCGTCTGAGAGGATTTTCTTTACGGCGGTATTCCTGTTTTTTCGGGTACAGGGGGTTGTGTGAGTATGCATAAAAAGGTTGCCGTGATAATCATGGCCCTGAGAGGGGATGCGTTTTTACGGTGAGGTGGCAGCGGAAGTAAAGGTAATCGATATGGCAAGACCTCCTAAGTGCAGGGTAGTAGATCAGGAACCGGCAGTCACTTACTATAAGCCCAGGGGAATACCCCTCAGAAAGCTTGAAGAGATTACTTTGACAGTGGAGGGCCTCGAGGCGATCAGGCTCAGTGATATTCATGGGTTGGACCAGGATGAAGCTGCCAGGCGTATGGGTATTTCCCGTCAAACCTTCGGCAGGATCCTTGCCAACGCCCGGCGTATCGTGGCTACTGCGGTAGTAAATGGACTGGGCCTCCGGATAGAAGGTGGCAATTACGTCCTGGCAAAGGAGATGGAAGATCGAGTCAGACATCAGGAAGACATGAAGAAATGAATGCAACCCTTGCCCTTGGGGCACCCCGATGGATGAAAAACTCGTGAAGGTAAAATGCAACATCTTATTAGTTTGTTGTATCTTATTTCTGGCATGGCCTGATGGTGGTGCAGGTAAAGGCTTGGCGGAAACCACGGTGGTGGTAGCGATAAATACCTCGATGGGATCGATCAAGGTCCAGCTTTGGCCTGATAAGGCCCCTGCGACCGTTGAGAATTTCCTTAGATATGTCAAGGAAGGACGCTACGACGGAACCATCTTTCATCGGGTCATCGATGGTTTTATGATCCAAGGTGGTGGATTTACACCTGATAGGCATAAGATAAAGACCTTTGCACCCGTTAAGAATGAAGCTGCATCCCAGCTTAAAAATCTTGCTGGTACCATTGCAATGGCCCGTACCATGGTGGTTGACAGCGCCACCTCCCAATTTTTCATAAATTTGAAAGACAACGGCTTTCTCGACCACAGGGACAATACCCCTGCCGGATATGGTTACGCCGTATTTGGCAGGGTGATCGGCGGGATGGACGTGGTCAAGGCCATAGGCAGGGTTAAGACCACACGACTTGGCAGATACAGTGACGTCCCGATCAAACCGGTTGTCATCGAGTCGATCAGGGTAGTCAAGCCGTAGATCCTGCTATAACATCAGGGTCCACCGTCCCGGTTCATCCCAAACCTTTACACAATCCCGTCCCATGCCGTTCCTCCCGGTAGCTTGTGTCCATTCACAGGGAAAGGGCCGTAGGGATCCATCATAATCCCATTGATTTGTAGGTCCTTTCCTCGTACACACCATCTCATCTCATGCAGGTGGTTGTGATTCTGCCCCACTATTGAAGTCCCCGGAAACGGGGCCGATCCGGTATCCTCCAAACCTCGCACTTTCCTTGTAATTGTTACCATACTGTAACCTGTCTGTAACACCCAACCTGTATATATATCAACAGAACATTACAGGGCACCGGCGCAGGTTGCTGGTCCATCAC
Organism: Deltaproteobacteria bacterium; assembly: GCA_024275145.1. GTDB lineage: Bacteria > Desulfobacterota > Dissulfuribacteria > Dissulfuribacterales > QOAL01 > S143-34. The sequence goes on from JAJRZR010000091.1 coordinate 8,639, forward strand.
TTAACCATGGTCCTGGAGGATCTGGATACCCCGGGTTACAGGCCGCGGAGTGTCGCCCTGGATATCGTATAACCTCATCAGGCCCAAAAAAGAGGGGGAAAAGATGCCATTTAAACAAGTTAAATGGACAAATTGGACAGTGGGGCTTTTCGTCTTGGGGATGATCTTGTTATCCGTTCGGGTACCAGTGGCGTTGTCATCTCAAATCATCAATGGGGCTGGGGCCACCTTCCCCTATCCCTTATATGCGAAGTGGGCCCATGAATATGCAAGGCAAACCGGCATAAGGCTTAATTATCAGTCAATCGGTTCAGGGGGAGGTATCAGACAGATCGAGGCCAGAACAGTGGATTTTGGTGCCTCCGACGCCCCGATGTCTCCGGATGAATTGGATAGATATGGGCTCGTACAGTTCCCCATGATCATAGGAGGGGTGGTCCCTGTATTCAACCTGGATGGTATAGGGGCAAACAGGCTCCGTATGGATGGAACCATGCTGGCTGATATCTTTCTGGGAAAGATCACGAGGTGGGACGATCCAAGGATAAGATCCTTGAATCCGGGGGTATCACTGCCATCAAGGCATATCACGGTGGTGCATCGCTCGGATGGTTCCGGTACGAGCTGGATCTTTACCCATTATCTGAAGACTGTCAGTCATGACTGGGGGAATACGGTGGGGGCCGGGAAGTCCGTTGACTGGCCCATTGGCCTTGGGGGCAAGGGCAATGAAGGCGTTGCATCCTATGTGAAGCGGATGGATGGGGCGATAGGGTATGTGGAATACGCCTATGCCATGCAAAATGGACTCGCAACGATCAGGCTGAAGAACCTTGCCGGTTATTTCGTAGAGCCAACCGCACAGAGCTTTCAGGCAGCGGCAAAGGGCGCCGACTGGGCTGGGACCAAGGGGATGGCAGTGGTGTTGGTAAATCAGCCCGGTAAGGGGGCGTGGCCCGTAACCGGTGCCTCGTTCATACTTATGTATAAGAAGCAGGGTGATTCCGGGGTGGCCCTCCGTACACTCAGGTTCTTTGATTGGTGTTACAGGAACGGGGCTGATATAGCGGTGAAGCTTCTCTACGTCCCTGTTCCCAGGCCGGTTTACCAGCTTGTCGAACGGATGTGGTGCCAGCAGATCAGACATGGGGATGATGCGATCTGGCAGAACTGATCCCGGGCCGTGCTTCGGCCAGTGGAGAAATAAACGACAACGACAGGGAAAAGGAGTAAAGGAATGTACCTTAGCAAGGAAGTCAGACGAAGAACGTCAATTTTCATGTTTTGTACCGTCATGTTTTTGATTGTAGCCGCTGGCCATTCCAGGGCGCAGACAACAGGGCGGCCGGTAGATCCTTTGATCCAGATATTGATCAAGAAGGGAATATTGACCCCCCAGGAGGCAGTGGAGATCCAGGCTGAGGTGGCCAGATTGGAAAGGCAGAGGGAGGAAAGGGTCGTCAAGGAGGTTGCGAAGAAGGGTTCAGCGCTGCCATCGGCACTCGAGGGCCTGAAGGTGAGCGTTCTGGGATATGCCGATTATTCGGCTGGTAAGGAGGCCTTACCGCACGATCGCCATAAAAGTTTCAACAGGTTTGCCCTTACCAGGGGCTATCTGACCGTAAAGAAGCAGGTAAGTCCATGGCTGGGTGCCAGGATCACCACTGATATCCACCGGGATGATACAGGGGATTACAAGATAAGGCTCAAGTACCTATATGGTGAAATCCGGCCAGGTAATGTGGGGCCGTTGACCGATATGAAGCTGGAAATCGGCCAGGGGCACAATCCATGGCTTGATTTCGAGGAGCATGTCAATCCCTACAGGTGTCAGGGTACAATGGCGATAGAAAGGGCGGGGGTGTTCAATTCGGCAGATCTTGGAATCAGCATCCGGGGTAATATCGCCGGCGAGTTGGCCGATGCGAAGAATAGGACCGGCAATCACCACTATGATGGCAGGTACGGTAGCTGGCACGTCGGAGTCTATAACGGTAGTGGTTACCATTCCCAAGAGGTAAACGGCAACAAGGCGGTGGAAGGCCGTTTCACCCTACGTCCAGTGCCAGACCTGCTTCCCGGTCTACAACTGAGTTACATGGGGGTCTACGGTGAAGGCAACAAGGCTGTATCGGACAATCCCGATTATCGGGTCAATCTTGGGATGCTAAGCTACGAGCATCCCCTGGGGATTCTGACGGCACAATATTTCAAAACCAGGGGCAACGCTGCCGGGACTTGGGTCAATGCCAGGGGCAATGCCCTGGATACCAGGGGATATTCCTTCTTCGGCAGGATAAAGATGCCTTTTATCACGCCGAAACTGGCGCTATTTGGCCGTTACGATCACTTTGACCAGGACGAGGATGACGAATTGGCCAGGGATACGGGCTACGATCTTTATCTGGCAGGCCTTTCATACGACCTGCTCAAGGGCAATATGTTGCTCCTTACATATGAATCGATCGATTTTGACAGGGATGCCGGCCAGTTACACAAACTTCCGGTGCCTGATAACAGGTTGGGTGATCAGGATAAGGTCCAGGTTGTCTACCAGATAAAGTTTTGAACTCAAGTATTCATGTGGCCCGTACCTTTCAGGCCATACCTCGGGCATGAACCCAAATTGTGCAGCTGGCAGGTTTGCCAAGGATGCAAGGCGGAAGGGGTGTCCGTTCCAGTTAATGGTGTAGATAAGGCAATCCGGTAGTTTGTCCGGTTGCCTTATGTTATTTTGTACCTATGCGACAAAATGGACAGAAATCGATCATGATCATCGAGGATGACAGGGACATAGCTGACCTGTTGCGTTTCAATCTGGAGGCGACCGGGTTCAGGTGCAAGATATGGCAGACCGGGCGTGATGCGGTAGGCGAGGTGAGAAGGTACAGGCCTGACCTGATTCTGCTCGACCTTATGTTACCCGAAATCGATGGCATAGATATCTGTAAGCGCCTCAAGAAAAATTCCGATACCGCCTCCATACCGGTACTCATGGTAACCGCCAAGGGGACAGAGATAGACCGAATCCTTGGTTTTGAGCTTGGAGCGGATGATTATATTGTCAAACCATTCAGTCCAAGGGAGGTGGTCTTGCGGGTAAAGGCCGTGCTTTCAAGGGTCTATGACAGGCCCGAAGGACGTGCCTCTAAAATTTTTTCGGTCGGTCCTGTAACACTCGATGTGCAAAAACATGCTGTTCAAGTAAATGGTGCGGATATAGGGCTTACCTCCACAGAATTTAGACTTCTGCAGGAGCTGATTGCAAATCCTGGCAAGGTCCTTACCCGGGACAGGCTCCTTGAAAGGGTATGGGGCTATACATTTGAGGGCTATTCCCGTACAGTGGACACCCATGTCAGGCGCCTCCGGAAAAAAATGGACCGTGCCGCAGGTTACATCGAAACGGTCAGGGGGGTTGGATATCGTTTCAGGGAGGGTATATGAGTTAATACCTGACCTATGCCGGGTTCAGGGATCCGCCTCTGGACAGAGAGAGGGGAGGATGCAAGATCCATATCTCAAAAACGTTGATGAACAGGGAACACTCCCATCTGGATTCAAATGACGATAAAACACGTAATTTCTACCGGGCAAAGGGGTTGCTATGATGAGCGCGGAAGGCCTGTTCCATGCCCTGGGACCGGCCAGGATGGAGAATTTAAGACAGGCCTAGTGGCGCCGGTTCCACGGTTTGATCTGGTTGGAGACGTGGCAGAGGATAGGTTGACAGGTCTTTTCTGGCCTCTCGATGCCTCTATATTCGATTTTCCCATGTCGTGGAGCGAGGCCCTTTATACGGTTGCTATCCTTAACCATGAAGGTTTCGGGGGCTTTTACGATTGGAGACTTCCCAACAGAAGGGAACTAAGAAGCCTGATCCATTTCGAGGCTATGAACCCAGTTTTACCCCCGTTATCCCCTTTCCGCAATGTTTTCAATGGATGGTATTGGACTTCTTCAACCGCGGCTATCAATACAGCCTATGCCTGGTATGTGCATATGGGTGGGGGCCGCATGTTCTATGGCCGGAAGGACCAAGACTGCCTCCTATGGCCTGTAAGGGGAAATAGCGTTGTCATCCCCGTTACAGGTATTACGAACTGTTTTGACAGCAACGGGGTTATGATTCCTTGCGGCGGAACAGGGCAGGATGGAGATCTCCTTGAGGGGGCCAGATGGCCTGAGCCCAGGTTCAAGGTATGTAATGAAGCAGTGGAAGACAGGTTGACAGGATTGAGTTGGACGCTAAGTGCCGATATTTGCCTGGGAAAGGTGCGTTGGACAGAGGCCCTGGAGGCGGTAAGGGGCCTGAACCGGGAACACCTTGGAGGTTTTTCGGATTGGAGGCTTCCCAACATAAATGAACTGGAATCCCTCGTGGATTGTTCAAGGTATGATCCTGCGTTGCCGGATGCCCATCCCTTCCTGGATGTCAGGGAATTTTACTGGTCATCTACCACGAGTTTTTACGAACCTGTATGGGCATGGGCATTGTATTTATTGAAGGGGGCAACAGGGGTGGGTCTTAAGGAGGGGCGGCATTTTTATGTATGGGCAGTAAGGGGCTAAAAATTACGAAAAAGGCATTGACAAGATATTTTTTTTAAATAAGATAAAAAAGATCTTAAATAGCTTTTAAGTTTTATTTATTTGAAACCCTGTTTCGGTATTTGAAGCGCATAATTTGGGTTGAATGCGGGGTTGGAATTATCTAGCGATTTGGAAATTGAGAAATGAGGCTTAACAGGGCGGGAGAATACGCCGTCAGGTGCGTGTTATATCTTTCCCACAAGGGGCAGGGGGTTCTTACAGCCAAGAAGGAGATAGCGCGCTACGGGGCTATTCCACCACACTTTCTGTCAAAGATTGCCCAGGATTTGGCTAGGGCAGGCATAATCGAGATACGGCAAGGTTCAAAAGGCGGATTCCTTCTCGTGGCCGATCCCTCGGACCTTACATTGCTGGATGTGGTAGAGGCAATGATCGGTGAGATATACCTCAACGACTGTGTTGCCCGTCCCGGTTCATGCCCGGCCAGCACCACCTGCGTGGTAAACAAGGTCTGGATAAAGGCGCGTAACGAGCTTAGAAGAATTTTGGGCGATGTGACTTTTGCCGATATGATCAAGAAGGAGGCGTGTATTCCGGTGTTTAACAAGGAAGATTGAGCTAGGCCACCAGCCAGATCGATATCTACTTGGCAAGCTTGCCCGTCTGGTCTAAAAGATTACAAGGGTGGCTTGGTAAGCCCAAACATTCATCCCAAATTATGCACTTCTAAATGCCGAACAAAAAAATTTTTTCTTTCATTTTGGCAACTTGCGAGCTGCATAATTTGGGTTCATGCGGCCCGTATCCTTGATGTTGCAGCCCAAGGTTCTGAAGCACGGCCAGGGTCGGGGATACATTTTCAGGATAATTGTGCGGCGTGTAGGTTTACCAAGGTGCATAGGTTGGGTGAAATGGCCTCGGTGGGTGGAAGTCCGGTGAAGAAATATCATATCAAGCCTTCATGCGGCCCGTATCCTTGACGTTGCAGCCCAAGGTTCTGAAGCACGGCCAGGGTCGGGGATATATTTTCAGGATAATTGTGCGGCGTGTAGGTTTACTGAATTTGCGGGATTGTCAGCAGGCAGGTTTGCCTATTTCGTATGCCTCCTGGCAAGCCTGCGGGTTGCATGATTACGGATGGATAAATGGATTACAGTGCGAGCCGTTTTAAGGTTTAGGATGTTGCCCATTTTGACAAGGGGGAGAATATGTCTTTGAGCCCTAGAAAAATAATGGACTTTTATGTGAATGGGTTTCGTTCCATGACCCTGGGTAAGACCCTCTGGAAGATAATCCTCATCAAGCTCATCATCATATTTGCAGTCATCAAGTTCTTTTTCATGCCGGATTACCTGCATACCAGGTTCAATACCGACACTGAAAGGGCACAGCACGTAATGAATGTCATCACCAGGGCCCATGGTCCTGGAGGGAAGAATCTGATTCCTTAGGGAAAGGAGGAACGTATGTTAGAGCAAACAGGATTGGAATTGGTGAACTGGGCCAGGGCTCAATTTGCCCTTACGGCCATGTTTCACTGGATTTTTGTCCCACTGACCCTTGGCCTTTCTTTCTTGTGTGCCTTCTTTGAAAGCATATACGTAAAGACTGGCAAGGAGGAGTGGCGGCGATTGACCAGGTTCTGGATGCGACTTTTCGGGATAAATTTTGCCATAGGGGTGGCCACGGGGATCATCCTGGAATTTGAATTTGGCACCAACTGGTCCAATTATTCATGGATGGTAGGGGACATATTCGGTGCGCCCCTGGCTATAGAAGGGCTTGTTGCCTTCTTTCTGGAGGCCACGTTCTTTGCCGTCATGTTCTTTGGATGGGACAGGGTCTCGAAGGGTTTTCACCTTTTTTCGACCTGGATGGTGGCGATCGGCTCCAATCTTTCCGCCTTGTGGATCCTTGTGGCCAATGGATGGATGCAATTTCCCACCGGTATGGCGTTCAATCCCGACAAGGCCAGGTTCGAGATGCAGAATTTCTGGGATGTGCTCTTCTCCCCTGTGGCCATAAGCAAGTTTACCCATACCACCAGTTCCGGTTTCCTATTGGGTTCCCTGTTCGTGATCTCCGTGTCCTCCTGGTATCTGTTGAAGGGAAGGCACAGGGATATGGCCAAAAAAAGCATTGTCGTGGCCTCGATGTTCGGGCTTTTATCCGCCCTGTTCGTGGGCTTTACCGGGGATGAGGCTGCCTATACCGATGCACAGAAACAACCTATGAAACTTGCGGCATTCGAGGGCCTTTGGAAGGGGCAGGAGAATGCCGGGCTTGTGGCGGTTGGCGTACTGGCCCCTGACAAGAGGCCTGGTGATGACAAGGACCCGTTTGTTTTCGAGATAAGAATACCCGGCCTGCTTTCCCTGCTTGCCAACAGATCCCCTGGTAGTTTCGTGCCAGGAATAGATGATCTTGTATATGGCAATAAAGACCGGGGAATCATGGGTGCCAATGAGAAGATAACAAGGGGCAAGATTGCAATAGAGCAGCTTGCCGCATACAAAAAGGCACGTGAAATCGGCGATCAGGCCGCTGCCGAGGGCGCACTTCAGGAATTCGACGCGCATAAGGCCTATCTTGGCTTCGGTTACCTTGATTCCCCAGAACAGGCCGTCCCACCGGTGGCTGTAACATTTTACAGTTTTCATGCCATGGTGGCCCTTGGCACGCTGTTTATCCTGATTTTTTTCATCTTTTTGGTCTTGACTATGAAGGATAAGATCGAGGGGCAAAGGGCGCTGTTGCTATTAGGTGTGCTTTCCCTGTTTCTTGGATTTATAGCATCAGAGGCGGGCTGGGTGGTCGCCGAAGTGGGCAGACAGCCCTGGGCGATACAGGATCTACTTCCTGTGACGGTAGCGAGGACCGATATCAATGTGGGAAGTGTAAAGACTACATTCTTTATGTTCCTGGTTACGTTTACCGTCTTGTTCATTGCCGAGGTAGGGATAATGCTCAAACAGATTCAGATTGGACCGGAGGGAAAATAAGATGATAGGAAATCTCGATTTGTCTACGTTACAGCACATATGGTGGATACTTGCATCCGTAGTAGGTTCCCTCTTTCTGTTCATGACCTTTGTGCAGGGAGGTCAGACGCTGTTGTGGCAGGTAGCCAAGACCGACGAGGAAAAGGGCCTTGTCATAAATTCCCTGGGTAGGAAATGGGAATTGACCTTTACCACCCTGGTCTTGTTTGGCGGTGCCCTTTTTGCCGCATTTCCGAAATTCTATGCCACGAGCTTTGGCGGTGCCTACTGGGTCTGGATTCTGATCCTCTTTACCTTCGTGGTTCAGGCGGTGAGCTATGAATTCAGGAAGAAGCCGAATAATCTGCTCGGTGCAGGGACCTATGAACTGTTCCTTTTCATCAATGGAAGTATAGGGATACTTCTTATCGGGGCGGCGGTAGGCACGTTTTATACAGGTTCGAATTTTGTCCTGAACGAATACAACTGGGTCAGGTGGACCAACCCGCTCAGGGGGCTTGAGGCGGCCTTCAGCCTGTTTAACCTGTCACTTGGCGTCTTCCTTGTATTCAATGCAAGGGTCCTTGGTGCCCTGTACCTTGTCAACAATATAGATTTTTCAGGCTACAAAGAGCTGGAGCAGAGGCTTAGGAAGGCCGTACTGGTGAATTTTTTGTGCTCCCTGCCGTTTCTCCTGTATTTTCTGGTGCAGCTCATCATCATGGACGGTTTTACTATTGACTCCCACACCGGTGTCGTGTCGGTAGTGGCAGGTAAATACCTTGCCAACCTGCTCGCCATGCCATGGGTACTGGGTCTTCTTCTTGCAGGCCTGGGGTTGGTAATATGGGGGGTCGTTGCAACCGGATTGAAGGGAAAGGTAAGCGGAATATGGCCTGCCGGCCTTGGTACGGTTTTCGTGGGCCTGTGTGTGTTTTTCACCGCAGCCTTCAACAATACACCCTTTTATCCATCCAGGGCGGATTTGCAGTCAAGCCTTTCCATATTCAATGCATCCAGCAGCCATTACACCCTGACTGCCATGACCTATGTGGCGCTATTGATCCCCGTGGTCTTGGGTTATATCGCCTACGTATGGCGTGCCATGGATTCGAAGAAGCTTAGCAGGGAGGAGATGCTCAGTGATGAGGCAGAATACTACTAACAGGATCGGTTTAATGAACCCATCCCTTACCAGGTATGGCGACTTGCACGCCATTTTTATAACCGATTACAGGGAGATCGTTTAAAACCTGAAGATTCCCTGAACCGTTAACACCTTATATGTGGAGGAAATCAAATGGAATTGATACTAATTGTCTCCTGGCTTGCCCTGCTTGTCATATCGTATAAGGGCTCTGTGATCGCCCTTGAGAAATCAGGCATGCTGTAGGCCCTCTGTGTTACAGGGTGCCTGGCTTTTTTACAAGGAAGGTGTGGGCTGCCCTGTCAGGAACAGACAGGAAGCCCCCTATTTTCCAAACGTCGGGGCAAACAAGATACAAGGGAGCCTGGCGGCCTCAGCCTGCTGGGCAGGCACGTATGTAAGAGCTTAGGATTCATGCGGATCAATATCTAGGTATATCCTGTGCATGTAATGGATTGCTATTGCTCGAACAGGGCCCGTGTGAATTCCTCAGGATCGAATGGACGTAGATCATACATCTTTTCCCCGATTCCTATGAATCTTATCGGGATCTTCATCTGGTGGGCTATACTTGCGACTATCCCACCCTTTGCAGTTCCATCCAGTTTGGTCAGTATTATTCCTGTAACCCCTGCCGCTTTATTGAAGATCCTTGCCTGGTTTATGGCGTTCTGCCCGGTGGTGGCATCCAGGACAAGGAACACCTCGTGGGGTGCGCCGGGAATCCTTTTGGATATCACCCTCTTTATCTTCTTCAGTTCTTCCATCAGATTGACCTGGGTGTGGAGCCGACCCGCGGTATCTACTATTACTATATCGATGCCCTTCGCCCTGGCGGCCTCCATCCCGTTATAGGCAACGGCAGAGGGGTCTGCACCAGGGCTCCC
>JAJRZR010000092.1 GCA_024275145.1 Deltaproteobacteria bacterium
ACGTATGAAACCAACGGTATCTGCAAGCAATATCTGTTTGCCACCTTTTGTCTTGAGGACCCTGGTGGTAGGGTCAAGAGTTGCAAAGAGGCGGTTTTCCACCATGACATTGCTTCCTGTAAGCCTGTTTAACAGCGTAGATTTCCCGGCATTGGTATAGCCGATTATTGAAATCTGCGGCATCTCCCTCCTACGGCGGCGCTTGCGGGTCTCCTCCCGTCTTTTGCCCAGCAACTTCAGCTCCTTTTCAAGGGATGCTATACGATGTTTGACTCGTCTTCTGTCCACTTCCAGTTTGGTTTCTCCAGGCCCTCTGCCCCCTATACCACCTGTCAATCTCGACATGGCAATGCCCCGTCCCACCAATCTTGGGAGGAGATAGCGAAGTTGAGCCAGCTCCACCTGAATTTTGCCGCCTTTGGTGCGTGCCCGTTGGGCAAATATATCAAGAATGAGCTGGGTGCGGTCGATCACCTTGAGGTCCACCATCCCGGCAATATTATTGATTTGTACGGGAGAAAGGTCCTGATCAAAAATTATCATGCTCGCACCCAGGTAAAGGCCCTTCATCAGTATTTCTTGTAGTTTGCCTTTGCCCATCAGGTGAGCAGGGTTGTATCGGCTCACCCTCTGCCAGATCGAGTCCACCACCTCTATGTTGGCAGAATTTGCAAGCTCTGCCAGCTCCTCTAGGGAACATTGTCCTGAACGCCGGCTACCTGTGCCTGCATGGACCAGTATCGCCCTTTCCTCAGAACATCCCACCCCGGTAGCCCTTTGCTCGATTTGATTTTCCAGGTCCAGGATGAATCTCTCGAAAGGTATCTTGATGTCGTGGGGATAGCGGTATGTCTCAATCTGCCATTGACTGTTCCCAGGATTTGGTGGCAACAGATAGGCCATATGAACAGGTCCGGGTATACCATCCCGCATCTCTATAGCCAACATGGTATCCAACCTCAGTAGGGCCATGTCCGTCAGGTCTTCCAACGAAAGACCCTCGTTTCGTTGAAGGTGGGTATGGATACAGCGCAGTCCCTTTAACCTTGAACTTCCCCTGCGATATACACTGATGTCTGGTATCACTATACGGTGATGATCGCCAATAATGACATGCCGGATAATGCCCTTTCTATCGACCAATATCCCCACCTGTCTTCCGATGGACGTCGAAATTTCGCTCAACGTCCTGGCTAGCTCAGGCGTAACCACTTGATCTTTAGGGATCTTTTTTCTGTAAAGCCTTTCAAGCCCCTTCCGGTAGGAACAGGAAAGCCCTTTGATGTTGCCAAATAATTTTGCTATTGTCTCTTTACCTCCAGATTTTTTGAATCTCCATTATCGAGCCAATAATGCAATGTCACAGGATTGCGCCATTCTTTTCCGTTATTGCAAGGTTTGGCTTTAGGAGCACGGTATGGCATATAACGCACAGGCGCGAAAAGAAACGAGTAGGAAGCAGCGGTTCATGGTTGCCCGACACCGGGAATGAAGTTTTAAATAATCAAAGCGTTAAACAAAATTTTAATATAAAATACGTTCCACGTGAAACAAAGGCAAGCCTGTCAATGAAAAAATCTAAAATCATATGTGTGGCCAACCAAAAGGGCGGGGTAGGCAAGACTACCACGGCAGTCAACCTGGCTTCTGGGCTGGCACTGTTGAAAAAGAAGGTCCTGTTGGTTGACTGTGATTCCCAGGCAAATGCAACCAGTGGCCTTGGACTTTCCCCAAAGGCACTGGACAGGCATCTTTATCATGTCATCATAGGGGATGTAGATCCTGTTGACGTCCTTAAGCCCTCTAGACAATCAGGGCTTTACGTGTTACCGGCGAATACCGATCTGGTGGGGGCAGAGGTCGAACTTGCCACCCAGGAAAATAGGGAAATCCTGCTGAAGAGGATACTGTCCAGGATAGGGCCCTTTGATTTTATAATAATAGATTGCCCGCCCTCACTGGGGCTTTTGACGATAAATGCACTCACCGCGGCAGACTCTGTTATTATTCCGCTTCAATGCGAGTACTATGCCCTGGAAGGCCTCAGCCAACTTGTTCAAACTATCCGGTTGGTTAAGCACAATTTCAATCCACGTCTTCATATCGAAGGTCTGTTGCTTACCATGTATGACCACCGGATCCGCCTCTCATTCCAGGTGGCGAGGGAGGTAAGGGTGCATTTCAGGAATCTAGTCTACCGGACCACCATACCCAGGAACGTTCGTTTGAGCGAGAGCCCCAGCCATGGCAAACCGATCTTCCTCTATGATCCCCGGTCAAGGGGCGCTGAAAGTTATCTGGCTCTTGCCAGGGAATTCTTGAATCGCCAAAGGAGGCCGCAATGAAATCCAACAGAGGCTTAGGCAGGGGACTGGACTCCCTGATCTCTTCTGAGGAAATATACGATGCCGGAAGTCCCGGCTTCTTTATGTGTCCTATAGAAAAAATCCGTCCCAATCCGTCACAACCAAGGTTGCGAATCAAACCGGAATCACTGGCCGGACTAGTCCAGTCCATAAAGGAAAAGGGGATTCTCCAGCCACTTGTGGTGTGCGAAGCAGGTGACCAGTATCAACTCGTGGCTGGGGAAAGGCGCTGGAGGGCTGCTCAACGGGCTGGTCTCAGAAATGTTCCGGTGGTTATCAAGGACATAAGCCCTGACGAACTCCTGGAACTCGCTCTTATCGAGAATATTCAACGCCAGGATCTGAATCCGCTAGAGGAGGCAATGGCCTATAAAAGGTTGGTAGAAGACCTTGGCCTTACCCAGCAGGAGGCCGGGGTCAGGGTTGGCAGAGACCGCGCCACGGTTGCAAATTTCCTGCGTATTCTGAATCTACCTGTCTATGCACAAGAAGACCTGCTTGAGGAACGACTGACAATGGGACATGCCAAGGCCCTCTTGATGGTAGGCGATCGCGGAAAACAGAGGGCCTTGAGAGACGAAATCATAAAACGTGGCCTGTCCGTAAGACAGGCCGAGTCATTGGCCAGAAGGCTTTCGAATAATGGAACTGTAGTACAGACCACCAGGCAAAAAGGCACCGATCCTGATATAAAGAGATTGTGCGAGGATCTAAGCCTGAGGGTGGGAGCCAAGGTAAATATCATCCAAACCAAGAGAGGCGGAAGACTGGAAATTCGTTATTCCTCCAATGAGGAATTGGAGCGGCTTATCGAACTCCTGAAAAGGGAGTAATGCCATACCCACACAAGGAGACAGGGGCTATTCCCGAAAACGCCGGAAAATCCACGCTGATCCTTGAAGGTCCGTGAAGGACAAGCCCCGGCCACCATGGATAAAGAAGGATTACGCAACCAGTTCATGGATCTTTTCCAACGCATCCCTAAGTCTTTCAGGTTTGTGCCCCCCGGCTTGTGCCATGTCCGGCCTTCCTCCGCCTCCACCCCCTATGACTGCCGCCATTTCTTTTATGAGTTTGCCAGCATGAAATCTGGGTATAAGATTTTTGGTAACCAAACATAACAACAGTGCCTTTGAGCCACTCCTGGCGCCAAGTGCGATGACACCCGACCCAATCCGATCCCTGAGTTTGTCGCCCAGTTCCCTCAATGCCTGGGGATCGTCAATTTCGACCTGGGCCGAAAGGACCTTGAAACCATCCAGCGACTTGGCTCCCTTTATCAGCTTCTCCAGATCTTCTGTTGTCCTGGCCTGCTTTAAGCGAACAATTTCCCTCTCAAGCTCCTTTATCCTTACGTTAAGTTTGGAGACCTTCTCCGGAAGCGCGGTCCTTGGGACCTTCAACTTGGCTGCAAGATTAGATAGCGTGTCCTCGATCTGGTGGACGAAATCTATTGCTGCGCGGCCCGTGCAGGCCTCAATCCTTCTGATTCCAGAGGCAACGCTGGATTCAGAAAGTACCTTGAAAAGGCCAATTTGGCCTGTATGATGCAGGTGCGTGCCACCACAAAGTTCCATACTGAAATCACCGATACTTACCACCCTTACGGTATCACCATATTTTTCCCCGAAAAGGGCCATAGCACCCTTTTCAAGTGCCTCTTGCCGATTAAGCACCTGGGTCGACACCTCAAGATCCATCCTGATCTTTTCATTTACAATATCTTCAACCTTCTTCAAATGGGTGACATCCACCGAGGAAAAGTGGGTAAAATCAAAACGGAGCCTGGCCGACGAAACGAGAGAGCCTGCTTGCTTTACATGGTCTCCAAGTACATATCTGAGAGCGGCGTGCAACAGGTGGGTGGCAGTGTGATTTCTGGCCGTATCCATACGAAGGCCTTCGTGGACCTCAAGCCTTACTACGTCCCCAAGCCTTAGTTCACCATCCGTCACCGTTATCCTGTGGACTATCAGGTCCCCACGCTTGGCAGTATATTCAACATCGGCGCTTCCTGAGGGGCAGGTTATCTGTCCCTTATCCCCTATCTGGCCACCTGATTCAGCATAAAACGGGGTTTGCTCCACGACCAACTCCCCCTGCCATCCCACAGGTGCCACACTGACCTCTATACCGTCAGAGACCATGGCTAATATCCTGGATGAATCGGAAAGCCTTTCGTACCCACTGAAATGGCTGCCCTTTCCGGTATCAAGCAACCTCTTATATACCTCTGGCAGCTTCTCGGTTACTGTCTCTCGGTGCGCACTCTTTGATCTCTCCCTCTGGACCTGCCGTGCCTCGTTATAGGTATCCCTGTCGAGGGCGAGCCCCTTTTCCTTGGCAACATCCTGGACGATATCCACCGGAAGACCGTAGGTGTCGTAGAGCTTGAATGCAAAGTCTCCAGGGATGATCCTTTCTCCCTTTTCCTTTAGGCCAATGATCTTTTCTTCAAGGATCTTGAGCCCATGCTCAAGGGTTTCTGCAAACCGACTTTCTTCATGGGTCAGGACCTGACCTATGACTGACCTGGCATCAACAAGTTCTGGATATACCGTCCCCATTTCCTCTGTCACGACATAGGCTACTGAGGCCATGAACGGCTCCACGAGCCCTAGCACCCTTCCATATCTTACGGCCCGTCTGATTATCCTCCTGAGCACATAGCCTCTTCCCTCATTCGAAGGGGTAAGGCCATCGGCAATGAGGAAAGCGCTTGCCCTTGCATGGTCAGCAATTACGCGCATGGCCACATCGGTTCCAGGGCCTTGTCCATAAGTGCAGGCGGCAATATGCCCTAGGTGTTCCATGATCCCTGCAAAAAGATCCGTATCAAAATTGTTGAGTTTCCCCTGGCATATGGCCGTGATCCGTTCAAGGCCCATCCCGGTATCGATGCAAGGCCTGGGAAGTGGTGTGAGTCGGCCGTTGATATCCCTGAAAAATTGCATGAATACCAGATTCCATATCTCTAGAAACCTGTCGCAGTCACATCCAACCCTGCATTCCGGTCTCCTGCATCCTATATGTCTTCCCTGGTCAAACAGGATTTCAGAGCATGGCCCGCATGGCCCGGTATCCCCCATGGCCCAAAAATTGTCCTTTTCGCCAAGGCGTACCACCCTTTCAGCAGGGATGCCGGTAAGTTTTGGCCACAGGTCAGCGGCTTCATCGTCTTCTTCAAATACGGTAACCCATAGCCTTTCAATCGGTAGTTGAAGGCCCTTTGTCAAAAATTCCCACGCAAATCCAATGGCCTCTTTCTTGAAATAGTCTCCAAAGGAAAAATTCCCCAACATTTCAAAAAACGTGTGGTGCCTAGCAGTATAGCCAACATTTTCCAGATCGTTGTGTTTGCCGCCGGCCCTGACACATTTTTGACATGAGGCGGCCCTGCTATAAGGCCGTTTTTCCTGACCCTGGAAGACACCCTTGAATTGCACCATTCCGGCGTTGGTAAAGAGTAACGTGGGATCGTCTGCCGGGATGAGCGGGGAACTTGGGACTATCTGGTGGCCCTTGCCCACAAAATAGTCCAGAAATAATTTCCTGATCTGATTTCCCTTAAGATATTTCATAAATAGCTTCCTGGAACGCTCAGGCCTCCTTGGATTCCTCAGTAACGGTTGTCTTGGCCGTTTTGATGCCATAGGTCTCCCGGACCTTTCCCTCTATTTCATCTGTGAGCTCAGGATGTTCCTTGAGGAAAGCCCTTACGTTCTCCCTGCCTTGTCCCAGCCGTTCCCCCTGGTAAGAGTACCAGGCCCCGCTTTTATCTATGATGTCAACGGCAACAGCAAGATCGATCAATGAGCCTTCCCTTGAGATACCCTCGCCATAATAGATGTCGAACTCGGCCTGTTTGAATGGCGGGGCGATCTTGTTTTTGACCACCTTCACCCTGGTTCGATTGCCTATTACATCTGTTCCCTCCTTGAGGGATGCAATGCGCCTTATATCCATCCTCATGGTGGAATAGAATTTCAAGGCGTTTCCCCCTGTGGTGGTCTCGGGGTTTCCAAACATAACCCCTATCTTCATCCGGATCTGGTTGATAAAGATCAACGCAGTATTGCTACGATTGATATTGCCGGTCAACTTCCTGAGTGCCTGGGACATGAGCCTGGCCTGAAGGCCCACGTGTTGATCCCCCATCTCTCCTTCTATTTCCGCCCTGGGCACCAGTGCCGCCACGGAATCGACCACAATTATGTCCATGGCGCCACTGCGGACCAGTGCATCCACTATCTCCAGCGCCTGTTCCCCGTAATCGGGTTGGGATACTAGCAGGTCCTCGGTATTTACACCTAGCTTCCCAGCATATATCGGATCCATGGCATGCTCGGCATCCACGAAGGCGGCAATCCCACCGCTTTTCTGGGCCTCGGCTATCATATGTAGGGCTAGGGTGGTCTTGCCGGATGATTCAGGTCCAAATATTTCAATAATCCTGCCACGGGGTACCCCCCCCACCCCCGTGGCAATATCTACCGCCAGGGAACCGGTCGGGATGACGGGTGTGTCCTCAGCAACGCTCTTGTCTCCAAGACGCATGAGGGCGCCCTTCCCGAATTGTTTCTGGATCTGTGAAAGCGCGATGTCGAGGGCACGTTCTCTGTCTTTGAATTTTCCAACGGCCATTCAATTCCTCCTAATATGCATGGATGTTCACCTAACGTGTTCACCATCGGTTCGAAAACACATGATACTTGAGGCCATGAGAGACTTGCAAGTTTGCCGAATATGCTGCGTTGTCTGGAAATTGGAATACCCGAATAGGTCTTGCGTCACATCTGACTTGTATCTCGATACGCTTGCAAACCCCGTAATCCAGTATCAATGGCCCGAGTCAACGCCCTGGCATGTGGATTGCTGAATTGTCTATAACATACACCTTCTTGGGCATCGGCGCACCTGTGGTTCATTTTCCCATATTAAGTTATAATATTAAGTATCATGAAAGGACGCTATATAATCGGCATTGATCTGGGCACTACAAATTCCGCAGTAGGCTATGTAGATCTTCACGATACGACCCCTGGTGCCATCGATATACACAGTTTCAAGATTCCACAGCTGGTTGGCATGGGTAGGATGGGGGAGTTGCCGTCTCTTCCATCCTTTTTGTATCTTCCAGGTGAGTTTGATATTCAGCACGGCGCATTGGATCTTCCGTGGAAAAAGGGCCGACAATATGCGGTTGGGGCCTATGCCCGGGACCAGGGAAGCCTGATCCCGGGTCGGCTGGTTTCGTCGGCCAAGAGCTGGTTGTGCCACGGTGGGGTGGACCGGGAGGCCCCTATACTGCCATGGGCCACTGGAAACGAGGTGGAAAAGGTCTCACCAGTGACCGCATCTGCCAGGTATCTGCGTCATATCAGGGAGGCATGGAATTTTGTCATGCCTGAGCCCATGGAAGAACAGGGGATAATTCTTACGGTCCCGGCATCCTTTGACGAGGCAGCAAGGGAACTCACCCTACAAGCGGCCAGTGAGGCGGGAATAGGGAATGTCACATTACTTGAAGAGCCCCTGGCTGCGTTTTATGCATGGCTTTCTCACAATGAAGGTTCATGGACAGAGGCCATCAATCCGGGCGACCTCCTGTTGGTATGTGACGTTGGAGGTGGTACAACCGATTTTACCCTGATCGCCTGCCAGGGGGATGCGGATACCCCGCGGCTTGAGCGGGTTGCAGTAGGGGACCATCTGCTTCTGGGGGGTGATAACATGGATCTGGCCCTGGCCGCCCGCCTTGAAAAGGCTATGGGGCAGGAACTCGAACCCACGAGGTGGCAGGCGTTGTTCCACCAAGCCAGGCAGGCAAAGGAGAGGCTTCTTGACGAAAACGGCCCACCCAAGACCTCCGTTCGGTTGACAGGTACTGGAAGCTCATTGATAGGCGGTACCCTTGTTAACAGCATCAGCAAGGATGAGGTACAGGCCATACTAGTAGATGGTTTCTTCCCGGATGTGGACCTAAACGATCCTGAAAATCTGAAAGACTCGGGTACCGGGCTCAGGGAAATGGGCCTGCCGTACGTAAACGATCCAGCTATTACCCGGCATCTTGCAAGATTTCTCCTGAAGCAGGGGGAAGGTGAGATGCCCACAGTTGTTCTTTTCAATGGGGGGGCATTAAAACCTGCCGTCATACGCGAGCGCATTGTACATCAACTTTCACATTGGTATGGACATGACGTAAGATCCCTGGATAGCAGCTCCCTTGATCTGGCGATATCTTGGGGGGCAGTTTATTACGGGCTTGTGCGCAGAGGACTGGGACTGAGGGTAGGGGGGGGCATTGCCAGGGCATATTACGTGGGCATTGCCACAGACAAAAAGGGACAAGGATCCCCAAAGGCGGTCTGTATAGTTGAAAGGGGAAGTGAAGAAGGAGAGGAGATGGAGGTCCCGCAGAATTTCAAGGTTAGAACCAACCAGCCAGTACGTTTTACCCTCTATTCCTCCACGGTACGAAAGGGGGACAGGGTCGGGGATACGATCCCTCTCACCGAGGGTGAATTCGTTTCCCTGCCATCGCTTCAGACCGTTCTGAAGTATGGGAAAAGGGACCGTAACCATTGCCTGCCCGTACATCTAAATGCAAAAGTTACCACCATTGGGACCCTTGAACTCTTTTGTAAGTCCCTGGAGACTCCCCATAAATGGCGCCTGCAGTTTCAGTTGAGGACATCGGCCGAGGCCCATGGCCTGGCATCTACCCAGGCCATGGCAGTCGAAGGGGTACGTATAAGGCCTGACAAGGCAAGGCAAAAGACCTCTGCACAGAAACTTTCCAGGGAGGATCGAGAGGCCCTCAATGCCGCAAGACAGGATATCCTTGCCTGCTTCGGTCACCACGATCAGCACGGAAAGGTCAGGCCTGAGGATCTTCCAGGCCTTCTTGCCGGTAGGTTTGGAATGGAAAAGGACCTGTGGTCCCTTCCCGTGCTTCGTTCCCTTGCAGATACATTGCTTGAGACAAAGGAGGGCAGGGCCAAGAGCGCCAAACATGAGGCCAGATGGTATAATCTTACAGGATTTTGCCTGAGACCGGGCTACGGGGAGACAATGGATCCATGGCGCATCAAGAAGGTCTGGCCGTTGTTCTTTGAGGGATTGCGCCATCCTAAATATCCCGATGCAAGACAACAATGGTGGATCTTCTGGCGCAGGGTGGCGGCTGGCCTGGGCCAGGGTCAGCAGGCCCAGATCTTTGCCTTGCCCTCAAATGCCATAATCCCTAAGCAGGGGCGAAGGCGGAAAAAGGGTAAGCAGAGACAATTCAAGGTTGCGTTGGAGGAAATGCGCCAGATGTGGCTATTTGTAGCCAACCTGGAACGCTTGGATATCACACCAAAGATTGAATTGGGCAGGCGGCTCTTATCGATTCTTTCGGGTAACAAGGCCTGGAGAGGCGCCCTGTGGGCACTTGGACGGATCGGGGCAAGGACCCCGCTTTATGGCCCTGCCAACAAGGTGGTGCCTGCTAGTGAAGCCACTTCCTGGATACGTGCGTTGAGGGAGATTGAACTTACCGACAGGAACGGCCTCATTCAGGCAGTAGTCTCTATTGCTAGGTTGAGCGGCGATCGCACCAGGGACCTTGCTGCTGATTTTCGGCAGGAGACGGCACTGTGGCTGGAGTTGATAGGGGCCAAGCCTGAACAATTGCGTCCGCTCACAGAGATAGTCCCAGTTGGGGGAGTGGAAAAAAGTTCAGCCTTTGGTGAAAGCCTTCCCGAAGGGCTTTTGTTCAATGAGGATGATACCGGATGAATGGCAGGAGATTGTTTGGACTCGTATTTCTTGGCCTTGGGATGTGGGCCTTGGTGGTAGGCACAGGTAAGGCGATAGAAGGATTCAGGGCCTACTCATGGCCTGTGGCCAAGGGAAGAATAATAATCTCAAGAATAAAGGAATTCAGAACCTCGCATAAGATCAGGGTGGCCAGGCTTTGTCTTGAGATGGACTACCTCTATATGGTTGAAGATAAGATCCTTGAAGGCCATCGGGTAAGCGTCGGTTGGGATTGTTTTGGATCGGAAACGCGCATCAAAAGGGTCCAGGAAAGATATGCTCCGGGAACCGCCGTGCAAGTGAGGTATGATCCCATGAATCCAAAACGTAGCCTACTGGAGCCAGGTCTGGACTGGACGGTGTTCTTCTTGTGGGGGATCGGGTTGATTACCACATCGGTGACTTGGCCACTTCTCAGGAGGAAAAAGTGACCCAAACATGGGAGGTGTCTAATCACCTTTTGTAGGTTTCCCAAAAGAATGCCTGGATGATTTGTCTCATGCGTACCTGCTGTTCATCGCTTAGGCCCGTGAATTCCAATCCAATCCTGTAATTGAGGCCGCTCCTTTGGCTCCAGCGAACAATGCCATTTAGCTTCAACGGGGGCTCAAATGGCATGGATATGGTAAGATTGGCATCCTTTGGACAGGGTTCCGGGGATTCAATCTGTACTCCACCTGGGCCAATATCTAGCAGGTAACCTTGAAAGAACTTAAGGCCATCGGAAAAATCCAATACAAATTTTGTGTTAAGACGCTGTGTCTTTCGTCTTTCCGGGTTGTTTCTCTTCAAATTCCCACCCCTCTTCTGCCAGGAAAAGAAATTCTTTTCCTAGGAAAAATATTTCCCGCTGCATCACTCCTTAATAATTGAAGCTAATACCTGTATATTTTGTGTCTTTTTGACTCAAGACCCCTCCAAAATTGGCATCGATTTTGCTTGATTTAGATCAATGGCACTTGACAAATTCCCCGTGGGGTTGTTAAGGGCTATAAAATTAATTTACATCTGTACGACTGCTTGCGCAGGCAACCCCTGGGCATGCAAATCTGATCCAGATGTGAGGATGTATTTCATAGTTTATCAAAAT
>JAJRZR010000093.1 GCA_024275145.1 Deltaproteobacteria bacterium
ATCCAGTTTTATATCTCAGGCACTTGAAGCCGCAAGGGGCTCGCGAATTTACTGAATCTGCTTTGTTGTCGCGCACTTGAAGTACCAAAGTACGTCTGCGTGCCATCCGCCTCGCATCTTCGGCAAACTTTCGAGCTGCATAATCTGGGTTTAAGTATCCAGGTACGCCACACCCCTTTACCATTAATCCCAAGTTATGCACTTCAAATGCCGAACAAAAATATTGTTCCTTAAATTTCAAGACGTTATAAGCAAGAGGCCGTTTTCGTTTTTTCACCTAAAAGGTGCAAGCAAAATGCAATGAAGTTGTTCGGCATTTGAAGCCGCAAGGGGCTCGAAAGTTTACCGAATCTGCTGCGTTATCAGGGATTTGAAATACTTAAGTATGTCTGCGCCCCTGATATCTTGCATCTCCGGCAAACTTTCGAGCTGCATAATCTGGGTTTATATTTCCTCGATGCAAATAGTTTGTTGACTTTTGGTGAGTAATATAATATTTTTTATTCTCACTAAATAGCTTAGCGATTGGATTTCCCGATTTTGCTTGTGCAACAGATGTCTCTACAAAACCTCTTCGCTTGCCGAGTTTTTTGTGGCCAAGAAATAATTTTTATGAGATATCAGTAAGATGTTTATGATCATTTCTTCTGGTGCCGTTGCCTTTAGCAGTTAACTATACTATATGGACATTGATTAAGCGTTATTAAGAAAATACAATCCAAGCCCCCTTTAGCATCTAAACTCTCATGCGGTCCGTATATCTTTAGTGCCGCAACAAAGGGCATGAAACACAGCCTAAGGATAGGATGTTTTTTTACGGTAAAAGGTATATAAGAAGATTTCTCAGCGTCTACTTGTTGCTGGTTTTGTTCTCTGCACCAAGGGTCGTTCTATGTTATAATTCTAATGTTGATCATGTTGGATTTGAGCCAACTAATGAATTGTGTTGTCAGGGAACTTCTTTTCTATCTAGCCTTTACTTGCCATTAACGGTCTCTAAGATCCATTCTATATCTTTGCCCGATAGTTGTATAGATTCAGAGATTGTCTCTCATTTTACTAGAGTTCGTTTATCAAATCATGAATTTTCATTTTTGCCTTTAGATTTCATATCTAACAACTATGGATCAGTTAACTTTATTTATAGCCTTCCTTCCTTTTCAAATATAACCTTTAGGCAGCCCTGCCATAGGTTCAATTCCATAATAACTAGCCTCTCTACTACTATTCTTTTGATTTAACCCCCCGTCCAGTTTCGATTTTTTAAAGTGTTGAGGTGGGTGGGTACAAGAGCTAGGTATCTCTAAGAGCCGCTGTTTTTGTGAACTCAAGGGGATATCCTGTCCCAATTGTTCTTGTTCATCCTATCCCCCTGCCTGTGACAAATTAATTTCCTTTAAGAGAGGTATCCCTGAAAAACTTTTGTGCGATCCGTGTAGTCGGAATCGTACCCATGGGCATGAAAGCACGGCCCGAGAGCAGGAAAGAGGAGTCCATACGTAGTGAGAAGGAGTGATCCATGCCTTTTGTAAAAAATCCTTTGAAAATATTATGTATCTGGGTGGCTATTTCTTCCCTTTCATCCACTGCCTGGGGGATGGCTGAAAGAATATCTTTGGAACTTCCCCGTGTGTTATCCATTGCAATTGAGAAGAATCCCGCACTGAAGGCGGCTAGAGGGTCTTGCAAGGCCAGGGCTGGAGAGTTGATCCAGGCAGGTCTCAGACCCAATCCGGAATTCAGTATCGAGGTCGAAAATTTCGGGGGAGTAGGCAGCCGAAGCGGTTTCAGGGGCACTGAAACTACCCTCAAGGTCAGCCAATTGATCGAGTTGGGCAGCAAGAGATCTGCAAGAAAACTTGTAGCCTCGATGGAGCGAAGGCTTGCCGAGGAAGAATACCGGGTAACGGCACTTGCAATCCTGGCCCAGGTTGAACAGGCCTTCTGGGCTGCCTTAGCCGCTCAGAAAAGATACAGGCTCAGTGAGAAATTGCTGAAATTGGCCCAGGAGACCCTAAAGACTGCCAAAAGGCGGCTTGAGGCAGGAAAGGTGTCTCCGATGGAACTTAATAAGGCCAGTGTCATGTATTCCTTGGCACATATCGAGCTTAGGAGGGCATTTTATCAACTTGAAGTCGCAAGGAAGGGGCTTTTCATCCTGTTGGACATGGATCCTTCTCAACCAGTGACTCTTACAGGCGAGCTTGCCAAGATATCCGGGGATCTCAAGCCATATCCGGCACTGGAGGCATTGCTTTCAAGAAGTCCAAGGATGAGGCGCCTGCAGGTTGCCATACAGGTACAGAAGGCCAGGGCATTGCTTGCCCGTTCCTTGGCTATCCCCGATGTTACCCTGAGCGCTGGTATGCGACGTTTCGAGGAAACAAACGACCATGCCTTCGTTGCTGCATTGGAAATCCCTATGCCATTCTTTAACCGTAACCAGGGAAACCGGCTCAGTGTTATCCAGGAGGTGCAAAGGGCCATCGATGAGGCCCGCTTTAAGGAGTTGGAATTGAAAAACAGGCTTTATGCTGCTTACCGTTCCCTGGAAAGTTCTTTGGAAGAGGCACGCTCCCTGGAACGAGAGGGCCTTCCCCAGGCAGAGCTTGGATTTAAGGCAGCCAAGGAAGGCTATGGTTATGGGAAATTTGCTTATTTGGACCTCCTGGATGCACAACGCACCCTTTTTCAGTTGAGGCTTAGATACATCGATGTCCTGGTAGCATGCCATAGTAATTGGGTGAAGATCAAGAGTATTACAGGAAACTATACAATTATTTCAAACAATTACCGGGAGAATGATAAAAGATGAGGAATCCAGTCTGTTTAATGGGGTTTTTAATTATCTTCGTGACCTTTTATCTTGCCAGCTCTGCTGTCCCTCGTCTGGCTCCAGTATCGGCCAATGCAGCAACCTTGGAAAGCAGGGCGAGTGGCTCACCAATCGGCCCTGTTCGCCTAAGTCCTGAGGAAATAGCAGAATTTGGCGTAGTGAGCCAGGAGGCCGAAGGCGGCATCCTTAAGGAGACGATGCACCTGACAGGTGAAATCAGGCTCAACAGGGACAGGTTGGCAAAGGTGGTATCCATGGTCTCTGGCGTGGTGGTAGAGGTCAGAAAGTTTACAGGGGATTCTGTAAGTCAGGGAGAAGTCATGGCAATCATCCAGAGCCGCGAACTGGCCGATGTAAAATCGGCCTATCTGGCTGCAAGGGAACGGCTCAATCTTGCCACAGTGGCCTTTCAGCGTGAGGAATTCCTGTGGAAGAAAAAGATTTCCTCCCAACAGGACTATCTAGAAGCAAAACAGACCCTATCAAGTGCCAGGATTGTCATGCGTACCAGCACCCAAAAACTCATTGCCCTTGGTTTATCCAAAAAAGACCTTGTCATTTTAGCAAACGGCAAGGCCATGAACCTGGCAAGGTACGAGATAAAGGCCCCAATATCTGGGATGGTGCTCGAAAAGGCCGTATCTCTTGGCGAGGCTATCGAATCGTATGGGAAGCTGTACATGGTGGCAGATATGTCAACGGTATGGGTAGATCTTGCAATTTACCAGAAAGATCTTGGCCGGATCAGGGAAGGGCTTGAGGCCGTGGTCTCCGCGGGCAGTGGGCTTCCTGATGCAAAGGGTACTATTGCCTATGTGGAGCCATTTCTTTCCGAGCAAACCAGAACCGCAATCGCCAGGATAGTGCTAGAAAACAAGGACGGTGTCTGGATGCCAGGGTTGTTTGTTACTGCCATTGTAAACTCGGACTGTTCGAAGTCGGTCGTGAGGGTACCAGTTTCATCGATTCAGTATATAAACGGCAGGCCCGTGATTTTTGTCGATACGGGAGACGGCTTCGAGCCAAGGGATGTAGTCCTTGGAAGGCGTAATCAAGAGGTCGTTGAGATCATATCCGGTCTTGAACCAGGGGAAAGATATGTGGCAAGAGGGGCGTTTACCATCAAGTGCGAACTTCAAAAGGCCTCTTTCGCCTCAGATGAAGATTGAGAAGGTGCGGATATGATAAATAAGATTGTCAACAAAAGTGTAAGTTCGCCCCTGCTTATGATTGTGCTTGGTCTTATTGTTGTGGGCGCTGGCATCTATAGCTATAGGCAGCTTCCTGTAGATGCCTTTCCCGATGTATCCCCTAATCTGGTACAGGTATTTACTGAGACCGAAGGCCTTGCACCTGAAGAGATAGAAAAGTACGTGACCTATCTCAATAGAGGCCGCCATGAACGGGCTGCCAGGGCTGGAGATGGTTCGTTCCGTATCCAACTTCGGGCTTTCGGTTGTCAACATATACTTTAAAGATGGTGTTGATATCTATTTTGCCAGGCAACTAGTAAACCAACGCCTGCAAGAAGCAAGGGAGAAGATACCAAAAGGCTTTGGTGAGCCCCAAATGGGGCCCATATCTACAGGTATGGGCATGGTACTCTTTTACTATCTGGATGATGAGACTGGAAGATACTCCCTTGAGGAGCTCCGGAGCATTCAAGATTGGCTGATCAAGTTCCAGCTTCAGACCGTACCCGGTGTGACAGAGGTCCTTGGGATTGGTGGATACGAAAAACAATACCATGTTGTCATAGAACCTGACGCCCTGCTTCGCTATGACCTTACCATAAATGACCTTATCGAAAAAATAAGGGCGAACAACCTCAATATCGGTGCACAGTTCATAGAGAAAGGGGCTGAAGAGTATATCGTACGTTCACTAGGGCTTGCTTCCAGTGCAGATGATCTCAAAGATATCGTTTTGAAATCCTTTGATGGAATCCCAGTATATCTCAAGGACGTGGCTCAAATAGAGGTGGGCGGGGCGGTGCGTCGTGGTCTCCAGACCCGAAACGGTACAGGGGAGATCGTGGCAGGCCAGGTTATCAAACTCTTTGGTGAGAATTCCTCTAGGGTTATACAACACGTAGAGGAACGGCTCGAAAAAATAAATAAAATCCTTCCTCCAGGGGTCAAGATAGTCCCGTATTATGACCAAAAATCCCTGGTGGATGCGTGCATAGGAACTATAACCAGTGCCCTCTTGCAGGGTATCGGCTTGGTAGTCCTGGTACTTTTTGCATTCATGGGCTCTGTCCGGCCAAGCCTGGTGGTAGCACTTTCCATACCTTTTTCGGTGCTCTTTGCCTTCATACTGATGAAATACTTTGGCCTTTCTGCCAATCTTATGTCCCTTGGTGGGCTTGCTATTGCTATAGGCATGATGGTTGATGGGGCCATAGTTATGGTAGAGAACGTGGATAGGGCCTTTCACTCCAAGGTAGGCACTACATCCAGGAGGAGACTGGTCATAGATGCCTGCTCCGTGGTAGGAAAACCCATCGTTTTTGCCATATCCATTATTATCATCGTATTCGTACCGCTTTTTACCCTTCATGGTGTGGAGGGTAAGACCTTTAGGCCATTGGCCTATACCGTGGCCATGGCCATGAGCGGTTCCCTGGTTTTTGCCCTTCTGCTTGCCCCTGTTCTCTCCTATCTTGTGATGAGACCATCCAGTGGAGGCTGGGTCACAAATCTTTCCCAAGGCACTATAGGTAGACTTCAGGATGGGTACAGGCCTGTAGTGGCCTTCTTCGTAGGCCATAGGATGATTGCCACAGGCATTGCCTTGATCTTGATGATCTGTGGTGTCCTGGTTCTTCCTCGCCTTGGTTCTGAATTTACACCACGACTGCAGGAGGGGTCTATAATATTGAGACTTACAATGGCCCCCTCGATATCGCTTAAGGAAAGCAAACGGGTTACCATGCTTGTGGAAAAAAGGATTATGAAGGTGCCTGAGGTGAAGGAGGTAGTGAGTCGTATCGGTCGAGGTGAGGTTGGTGCCCATACTGACCCGATAAATAGCGCAGAGATGTATATCGTGCTAAGGCCTAAGGAACAGTGGCGTAGTGCAAAGACCCAGGGTAAGATAACCGAGGTTATACGTCGTGAGATCGGAGAAGTCCCTGGTGTACTCATGAATTTTACCCAGCCAATCGAGATGACGATTGACGAGCTCTTGGAAGGCGTGAGGGCGGAACTTGCCATAAAACTATTTGGGGATGATCTTGCCTTGCTCAAAAAAGGTGCCGATGAGATCGCCGGGATAGTTAGAAAGGTACACGGGGCAGCTGATGTGCAGGTAGAGCAGGTAAGCGGTACCCCTCAACTGTTGATAAGGATAGATCGGAAGGCCATTGCACGATACGGAATAAACGTATCCGATGTCCAGGAGGTAATAAGGGCCGCCGTGGGAGGAGAGATCGCTGGTCAGATCTTCGAGGGGATACGTCGGTTCAATGTTGTAGCAAGATACGCCCCGAAATATAGGGCAAGCAAAGAGGTCATTGGGAATATCCTAATTTCTGCCCCAGGCGGTCTGAAGGTACCGCTTTCCCAACTTGCAGAGATTCAGGAAGTTATCGGCCCTAGGCAGATTACCAGGGAGAATAGCCAGCGGTTTATTAGCATACAATGCAATGTATTAGGACGGGATATCGATTCCTTTGTAAAGGATGCCCAGCGTGCAATTGATAAGGAGGTTAGCCTTCCATCCGGCTATCTCGTTACATGGGGTGGGCAATTTAAACTACAGCAAGAGGCAAATAAGAGGTTGGGCTTGGTGGTGCCTGTAATCCTTTTGGCGGTATTTGTACTCTTGTACAGCAGCTTCAATTCCGTGAAAAATACCTTGCTCATTCTGCTCAATATACCTCTTGCCCTTGTTGGAGGCGTGTTGGGGCTATGGATTGCAGGCGAGCATCTTTCTGTGCCTGCATCCGTAGGGTTTATAGCGCTTTTCGGTATAGGTCTTCAAAACGGAATGGTGTTTGTGAATTATATGAATCAACTTGTTAAGGAAGGCTTGTCTGTGGATGAAGCCTCCATAAACGGGGCCTTGATGAGGCTGAGGCCAGTGCTCATGACTGCATGTACCACTGCCCTGGGTCTGATTCCTCTTCTATTGTCACATGGGACAGGCAGTGAGGTACAGCGTCCTTTGGCAACGGTGGTTATAGGGGGACTGATGACCTCTACCTTGTTGACCCTTCTTGTGCTCCCGGCACTTTATAAATGGTTCGCGGAGACAAGGGGCCCGGGGATGAATTCGCCTGATGTCGTCCAGGATGGTAATTGATTACAGGATCATCTTAACTCCACG
The DNA here is from genome assembly GCA_024275145.1 of Deltaproteobacteria bacterium. Classification (GTDB taxonomy): domain Bacteria; phylum Desulfobacterota; class Dissulfuribacteria; order Dissulfuribacterales; family QOAL01; genus S143-34. The sequence continues at coordinate 7,169 of JAJRZR010000093.1, forward strand.
CCCAGGACCCGGGTTTTTCATAAGGCCAGAATTCAATCATTCTCAACCTTGCGCGTAAGACGGGCTTTCATTATAATTGGTAAACTTTTTGGAGGGATGGCCGAGTGGTTTAAGGCGGCGGTCTTGAAAACCGCTGTGCCGAAAGGCACCGTGGGTTCGAATCCTACTCCCTCCGCCAGATTGCATTGCACTTGGTTTTGTGTTCCGTAGATAACGGAGAGGTGACCGAGAGGCTGAAGGTGCTCGCCTGCTAAGTGAGTGTACGCCGAAAGGTGTACCGTGGGTTCGAATCCCACCCTCTCCGCCATCGATTATGATAGGCAAATTATATTCCTGCGATTGTATCCCAAGGAAGGCATGCCTGTTTTGTTCTAGTTACTTCCGGCAAGAGGCCGGTTTTTTTTTAGGAGGTCCTTGAACTATGATGCGAAATTTCCTTTTTACCTCTGAGTCCGTCACGGAAGGTCATCCGGATAAGGTTGCGGACCAGATTTCCGATGCCATCCTGGATGCCATCCTGGCTAAGGATCCCTATGCCAGGGTGGCCTGCGAGACACTGGTAACTACCGGGTTGGCCTTGATCGCAGGCGAGATCACCACGGACAGCTATGTGGATATGCCGAAGGTGGTCCGCGGAACTATAAAAGAGATAGGTTATACGGACTCAAGCATGGGCTTTGATTGGCAGACCTGTGCCGTCCTGACCAGCATCGACAAGCAATCTCCCGACATTGCTGCCGGGGTTGACCGTAACGGTGATATCGGCGCAGGGGACCAGGGACTCATGTTCGGCTATGCCTCTGATGAGACGCCGGATTACATGCCTATGCCTATATGGTATGCCCACAGGCTTGCAAAGAGGCTTGCCGAGGTCCGCAAGAGCGGTGTGCTCCCCTTCCTTAGACCGGATGGGAAGTCACAGGTTACCATAAAATACGAGGATAGAAGGGCTATCTCGGCCCATTCGATAGTAGTCGCTGCCCAGCATGAGCCTGGGGTGAGCCATAAAGAGGTGGAGGAAGCCGTTATAGAAGAGGTGATCAAAAAGGTAGTAGACCCTAGTCATCTTACGGCGGAGACCGAATATTTCGTAAACAGTACCGGAAGGTTCGTAGTAGGTGGCCCTTTGGCCGACTGCGGGATGACCGGTCGCAAGATCATCGTCGATACCTATGGAGGGCGTGGACACCATGGTGGCGGTGCCTTTTCTGGCAAGGACCCGACAAAGGTGGACCGCTCGCCTTCCTACATGGCACGTTATGTGGCAAAGAATCTCGTGGCTGCCGGCATTGCCAAGGAGTGCGAGGTCCAGGTGGCATATGCAATCGGGGTTACCAGGCCCCTTGCCATAAACGTACGGACCTTTGGTACAGAGGCCATCGACCAGGAAAGGATCGTAGAGATAATCAAGAACAATTTCAGCTTCAAACCGAGGGATATAATCGAATACCTTGATCTCAGACGCCCCATCTATAAAAAGACGGCCGTATACGGTCATTTTGGGCGTCTTGAGCCGGAATTTACCTGGGAAAGACTGGATATGGTGGATAAACTCCGGGAAAAGGCAGGGCTTTAACCCTAAAATATATCCGGCAAACTGTCGGGTGTCAGAAGGAGTTGGTCATGGAATATCATATCAAGGATGAGGGATTGGCAGATGCCGGCAGGCTCCGTATCGAATGGGCCGCCAAGAGCATGCCTGTCCTTAACCTGATAAGGGAACGTTTTCTGAAAGAAAGGCCGTTAGATGGGATACGTATAGGGGCATGTCTTCATGTGACAACGGAGACGGCCGCCCTGGTGCAGACCCTGAAGGCAGGGGGAGCACTTGTTTATCTTTGTGCCTCCAATCCGTTGAGCACACAGGATGATGTGGCTGCATCACTGGTGGTGCACGACAAGATACCTGTATTTGCCATAAAAGGTGAGGATCATGACACCTACTATGGGCATCTAAGGTCGGTGCTTGATGCAAAACCGCAGATCACTATGGATGACGGCGCAGATCTCGTCTCTACGCTTCACACAGAGCGTAAGGAGCTTCTTGAAGGTGTAATCGGCGGCACGGAAGAAACAACTACCGGGGTTATAAGGCTCAGGGCCATGGCAAAGGACAAAGTTCTTGCCTATCCCATAATCGCCGTGAACGATGCGGACACAAAGCACCTTTTTGACAATCGTTATGGGACTGGCCAATCTACGTTGGATGGTATCATCCGGGCCACAAACCGGCTCATCGCCGGAAGTATCTTCGTGGTTGCAGGTTACGGATGGTGTGGAAAGGGCGTGTCCATGAGGGCAAAGGGCCACGGTGCAAGGGTTGTCGTCACTGAAGTGGATCCATTGAGGGCACTCGAGGCGGTCATGGATGGCTATGAGGTCATGCCGATGCACGAGGCCGCTGGGATAGGGGATTTCTTCTGTACAGTCACAGGCGATATCCATGTAATCCGTGAAGAACATTTCCTCAAGATGAAGGATGGTGCCATTGTTGCCAATTCAGGCCATTTCAATGTGGAGTTGGATCTTGAGAGTCTTGAAAAGATCACCACTTCCAAAAGAACCATCAGGCCTTACGTGGAAGAGCATACCCTGGTAAATAAAAGGCGTATATACGTGCTTGGGGAAGGGCGTCTTATAAATCTTGCTGCGGCGGAGGGGCATCCCTCTAGTGTCATGGATATGAGTTTTGCCAATCAGGCCCTGTGCGCCGAGTATATGACAGGAAAGGCAACGAATCTGGAAAACTTGGTCTATAGCGTTCCTAGGGATATTGATAAGCACATAGCCAAGCTAAAGCTTTCGAGCATGGATATTGAAATCGACTCACTGACGGGAGAACAGGGCAAATATCTTTCTTCTTGGGAGATGGGCACCTGATTTGTTGGCCTACCGCGGGGGCTAGTTGTTAAGGCAACCAAGAAAGGCAGTGGGTAACTCCCACTGCCTTTCTTCAGGATCAAGTAACTAGCGTATCCTTCAGCCTATCCCAAGTTCCTTTTCCTTCTCTGCAACCAGAAGCCTGGTCTTTACTGCGGTATCCGGTGTAAGGCTCATGGAATCAATACCACATTCCACCAGGAACGCCGCAAAGTCAGGGAAATCACTCGGGGCCTGGCCACAGATACCGATTTTCCTTCCGGCCTTCTTGGCCACGTCTATGACCTGCCGAATAAGCCTCTTTACTGCCTCATTACGTTCATCATAGATATGGGCAACAAGCTCGGAGTCCCTGTCGAGGCCTAGGGTAAGCTGGGTCAAGTCATTTGATCCGATGGAGAAGCCATCGAATACCTCGGCAAACTGGTCAGCCAAGACCACGTTGCTTGGAATCTCACACATGACATAGATCTCGAGATCGTTTTCTCCCTGCTTGATGCCATATTTTTCCATTACCCCTATAACCTTTTTGCCCTCGTCCACTGTACGGCAGAAGGGAATCATGGACTTTACGTTGGTGAGCCCCATATCGTCCCTGACCTTCTTTAATGCCTTACACTCCAGGGCAAAGGCTGGTTCAAAGTCGGGTGAATAATACCTTGAGGCCCCGCGCCAGCCTATCATTGGGTTGTGTTCTACCGGTTCATAGATCTGGCCACCTATGAGGTTTGCATATTCGTTGCTCTTGAAATCCGACATCCTTACAATAACGTCCTTTGGATAGAACCCCGCGGCAATCGTAGCGATTCCCTGTGCCAGGGTATCTACGAAGAATTCGGACTTGTCGTCGTAGGCAGCGGTCTTCTCATCTATCGCTTCGACCACCTCTTTGATATCCGGATCGGAGGCGGCCTTTTTCTTGAGTTCTTCGTAGTTCAGCAGGGCAAGTGGATGGACCCCGATGTGCGAGTTTATTATGAACTCGAGTCGGGCAAGGCCTACTCCATCGTTTGGAATTTGTCCCTGGGTGAAGGCCTGCTCCGGTATGCCGACGTTCATCATGATCATGGTCTTGGTCTTCGGAACATTGGCAAAGTCTATGCGGTTCACCTCGTACTTTAAAAGCCCTTTGTAGATCCTGCCTTCTTCACCTTCTGCACACGAGACCGTGACGTCCATGCCGGTCTTTAGAACCTCTGTGCCGTTCTCCGTGCCTACGACACAGGGAATACCGAGTTCCCTCGAGACGATGGCGGCATGGCATGTACGTCCTCCCCTGTTGGTCACTATGGCAGAGGCGATCTTCATGATGGGCTCCCAGTCAGGGTCTGTCATGTCTGTGACAAGGACTTCACCTTCCCTGAATTCGGCAATCTGGTCTGCATTTTCAATGACATGGACCTTCCCCTGTCCGATCTTGCTGCCCACGGCCTTGCCGGTCACCAGCACCTCACCGGTCTCCTTGAGGGAGTAGGTTTCCATGTAATTCTTGCTCTTTTGGGAGTGTACCGTCTCTGGGCGCGCCTGGACGATGAAGAGCTCACCACTACCTGCCTTTTCGCCGTCGCCGTCCTTGGCCCATTCTATATCCATCCCTTTGTTGTAGTGATCTTCAATGATACAGGCCCATTTGGCAAGTTGCAGAACCTCGTCATCCGAGAGCACATATCTTTTTCTTTCTTCCGGGGTGGTCTCAATGTTTTTGACCGGCTCCTTGGGGTCGTCGCTATAGATCATTTTTTTCTGCTTGAGACCAAGGCGCTTGCTTACGATGGGCCTAAATCCCTTTTTGAGGGTAGGCTTGAACACATAGAATTCATCCGGGTTTACTGCTCCCTGGACCACATTTTCCCCAAGTCCCCAGGCCCCTGTGATATATACCACGTCTTCGAAGCCGCTTTCCGTATCCAGGGTAAACATGACACCGGCGCTGGCACAGTCGCTTCGTACCATCTTTTGAACGGCGATGGAAAGATAGACATCGAAATGTCCAAAGCCCTTGTCATGGCGGTACGAAATGGCCCTGTCCGTGAACAGGCTCGCAAAGCAGCGGTGGCAGGCATCGATCAGCGCATCGGTACCCTTGATGTTGAGATAGGTATCCTGTTGTCCAGCAAAGGAGGCATCAGGAAGGTCTTCAGCAGTGGCAGAGGAGCGAACGGCCACGTCTACATTGGCTCCGTACATCCCTTCCATCTTGCCATAGGCATCCTTTATGGCCTGTTCCAGGTCCTCTGGGAATTTGGCTTTGAGGATAATTTCCCTCACCCTCTTCCCCCTGGCTCTCAGGTCCTCTATGTTGTGGGTGTCGAGTCCTTCAAGGGCATCCCTGATGGCCTTTTCTATGCCGGCGTTCTTCAGTAGGTGTTTATAGGCCTCTGCGGTTATCGCGAAGCCATTCGGCACCTTGACCCCCTGGCTCGTAAGATGTTGATACATCTCACCAAGCGATGCATTTTTCCCTCCAACCAATGGAACATCCTTAATTCCAATCTCTTCAAACCACAGTATGAATGGTTTGTCATTCATGACCGACACCCTCCTTTAATCTCAGGATCTCATTAATATAGATTTTATCGTGAAAATACATCCTGCCCCCGGGCCGTGTTTTTCTCGTGCCTCGGGGTGCGGCACCAAGGTGTACGGGCCGCTTAAACGTTTTTCTATAATTTGGGATAATTATCCAGACCAAGGTATTATCCTTTTGTGGCCCTTCCTTCCGGTCAACCCGCTGTCTGCAGGTGGAAAACAGGACTGGATCTTAATTGAACCAGCATATAAACTCAACTGCTCTTTTGCCTTTCTTTAGGTGCGCACCTGTCATCTTCATTATCCAGGGATGCCTGCAAAAGCGGTCAACAGACATGGAAATTTATGTTAAATCTAGCAATGCAAGAAGCCCCTTGTCAACCAGGCCGAAAGAAGCCGGGCTCTACCCCTAACCCTCCAGGATTACGATCGCCAGTGCATAATCCCCTTCGTGGGACAGGCTGACATGCCATATCCTTGCCCCCAGCTTCCCTGCTCTTGTTCTGGCTCCTTGCTTGAGTTCAAGCACAGGCTTGCCGGTTTTTCCATGGCCAATGGATATGTGCCTCCATGAGATCCCGCCGGATATACCGGTTCCAAGCGCCTTTGAACATGCCTCCTTGGCGGCAAATCTCAGGGCAAGGGATGCTTCAGGCCTTTTGTGGCCCGTGCAATATGCTATCTCAGAAGGGGTAAAGACCCTTGTAAGGAAGCGTTCCCCCCATCGGTCAACGGCCTTTTTTATCCTGGGTATATAGACCAGGTCCGTTCCTATGCCGCAGATCAAGCCGTTTTCTCCATGCCCGTAACAGGCCCGCCTGGGCAGGCTGTTTATATCCCTAAATGCCCTTTACGATCTTGAGCATTTCGCGTACCGCCTGGTCCAGGCCCGTAAAGGCGGCCCTTGCGATTATCGCATGCCCTATGCTGAACTCCACGATCTCGCTGATCGCCGCAAGGCGCCCGGTATTCCTGTAATTCAAACCATGGCCAGCATGAACCCTCAGTCCCAGATCCGTGGCCAGGCTTGCCATCTTTACTATCTGCTCGAATTCATCCTCTTCTACCTCGGCATTTTTGGCCTCGGCATACCTGCCTGTGTGTATCTCTATGCATTGGGCCCCTACGCGCCTTGACGCCTTGATCTGATCCTCCTCGGGGTCCACAAACAGGCTGACCGGTATACCGGAATCATTCAGCCTGCTTACTGCGTTGCCAATGGATTGTTCAAGGCCTGCTACATCAAGGCCGCCTTCTGTGGTAAGCTCCTGGCGTTTTTCAGGAACGAGTGTAACGATATCCGGCTTGATTCCAGCCGCTATAGCAATCATCTCATCCGTTGCCGCCATTTCGAGGGTGAGCCTGGTCTTTGCGGTTTCACGGATCAGACGTACATCCCTGTCCTGGATATGCCTCCTGTCCTCCCTGAGATGCACGACTACGCCGTCTGCACCGGCAAGCTCCACAATGGCCGCTGCGGCGACTGGATCAGGTTCATCCCCACCGCGTGCCTGCCTTATTGTTGCAATATGATCGACGTTTATACAAAGATCTGCCATTGTATTCTCCTTGTTCAGCAAAATTCTAAGTTCCTGTTCCCTTTTTTGCATTCGTTCTGCCCCTTCTGGACCTGTCTCGTGATCTTCGCCAAGCAGGTGGACCAGGCCGTGGATCAAGAGCTCCGTGAGTCTTTGGCTCAGTCCAGTCAGGGCGTCAGAGGCCTCGCGTTTTGCAGTATCCGCGGAGATTACTATGTCACCCAAGAGCGTGGTTTCCTCCTGGGAAAAGGAGATGACGTTTGTCGGTCCCTTTCTTCCAAGCCAGCGTTTGTTTATCCTGGCGATTTCTTCATCACCTGTAATCAGGACACCAAGCTCTTTATGTGTAGCTCCGCATGCCCTGAGAAGCCTGCCCGTAGCCCTTTCAAGGGCCTTTTCGGGTATCCGCCCAGGATATCTGTTGATGACTACTGCCGGCATATCCCCTGTTCTCTCCCTTTGGTTTTGCCAGGATCGTCTGCAGGACGGGACGGTTGGGGTTTTTCATGCCCCCTTTTTTTTGACTCAAGCTCTTCATATGCCTGTATTATGCGTTTTACCAGCTTGTGTCTTACCACGTCCCTCTTCGAGAACATGGCGAAGGCGATCCCGGGTATGTCCTGTAGTATTTTCTTCGCCTCTACCAGGCCTGAGGCCTGTTTTTCAGGCAGGTCGATCTGGGTAATATCACCCGTGACCACCGCCTTGGAATTAAAACCAAGACGTGTGAGGAACATCTTCATCTGTTCAGAGGTGGTGTTCTGGGCCTCATCCAATATAATGAATGCCTCGTTGAGCGTCCTTCCTCTCATGAATGCCAGTGGGGCCACCTCAATAACCCCCCGTTCAAGCAGGCGCCCTACACGTTCAAAGGATAGCATATCGTATAGGGCATCATAGAGTGGCCTGAGATAGGGATTGACCTTTTCTTCCAGATCACCTGGCAGGAAGCCCAGTCTTTCACCCGCCTCTACGGCTGGCCTGACCAGGACTATCCTCGACACCTCTTCCTTTATAAGTGCCGATACCGCCATGGCCATTGCGAGGTAGGTCTTGCCGGTGCCTGCAGGCCCTATACCGAAGACGATATCGTTTTTCCTGATGGCCTCTACGTATTGTTTTTGGGCAAGGCTCTTGGGCGTGATCAGGCGTTTTCCTGATTTTACGCTGAGCTTGTCCAGGAAGATGTCGGCAAGCCTTGCGCTCGAATTGGCAGAGATGATGTCGATGGCGAATTCTACGTCGGTAGGGCCCAATGGATAGCCTCTGGCCACGAGGTCGTAGAGCTGGGAAAGGGTGCGGGAGGCTAGGTCTACGTCTATATCGGCTCCGTCGATGACCAGGTGATTTCCCCTCGCATCAATCCGTATGTTGAATGCCTCCTCGAGTATCTTGAGGTTGGCCCCTCTTTCACCATAGAGACTAAGGGCTAAGGCGTTATCTTCGAATATTAGTTCCTTTTGCATTTGATTCAGACGTCTCCTAGTGCCCTGTCATAGAGTTTGCCAACGCCGTATTCCTTCCTGCGCAGGAATTTTTCCCATGGTGGGCCGATTATCTGCATTTCCGGGTGTTCCCTCTGGACTTCAAGGGCGATTTGCATCTCTTTGGTGCAGCCGGTGCTGTAAGTGGCATCCTTGCCCACCCACTCCGGCGGGACCTTATGCCCCATTAGTTCAAAGGCCTTTTCTATATCCTCGACAGTCTGGAAACGCCATATATCTATCAGGCCGCTTCTCTGTAAGATTTCCCACATATACATTATGTAGTCTGCGTCCATACCCGGCTCGAAGTGCTCCGCAGGGTTTATTACTACAACCCCTTCTTGTTTCTGCCTCAGGTAATTAATAAAGACCTTGAGTATCTTTTTGGCAGTTTCGAGCTCCTGGGGAATGCTTCCCACTATGGCGCTATAGAACATGATGGTCTTTCCCCGCTGCTTCTCCATCTTAAGGTGATATATCAGGGCCTCTGCCTTTGCCCTTAGATCTGCCTCAGAGAACCTGATGACCCTGGGGTGCCTGCGTTTGACACGGAGTTCTATTTCACCGGGACGGTCGTTCGTTATTACCAATATATCCCTTGTAAAGGAGAAACGGGTTTTCAAAAGGCAAGGGCCATCTACATCACTCCTGTTGACGACGGCGTCTGCCTCCTTGAATGCCCTGGCAAAGGTGACCGACATGAGCAGGGGATTGAAACGTTCCTGGGTGCCATCTGATATGACAAATAACATCTTGTCGCTTTTGAGCCGGTCTATGAGGGCGTTTTTTGTAATTTGGGGGTTCGTTATGATCTCGGCATCATATAGGAATTCCTGGAGGAAAGGGTCTTCAAGCACGTCGGCCATGGTAACGGATTCGTAGTAGAATGCCTTCTTGACCACCAGTATGACTTTGATACCCATTCTTATGAGTATCCTGATCATGGCCAGATCCAGCAGGATGGAACCTGCGCTTACTCCCATCCACAGCAGATAATGTCTGGTCTTCGCCAATGACCAATCCTTCAACGTATCCTGGAACCATTGCCATCCCCTGCCGTTGAGGCGGCAGTCCATCATGGCGGTTAGGTCCTTTTCCTTGAGGTTCCTGGTACCTGTCCAGATTTCAGAATGCGAGGTAAGGCCCAACAGGCGACGAAGCTGGAGCATGTTGATCCTGAAATTTATTTCATCAAGGGAGGTGCCATCCTCTATTTCCAGCCCCTTCCGGGCATTGAATGCCTTGTTGAAGGCCTCGGATTTTATGATGTCGTAGATACGCCCATTCTGCTTTTCTTTGACGGAGGCAAGGGGCCGATCTATGTCACTCACCCTGACAAAAATTTGAAGGAGCCGCTTTTCCAGCCTGGATGGCAGCATGACCAGCGATGCCGTCTCGTGCCTGAATTTGATCTTAAGCAGTGTCAGCAGGAACCGCCGTTTGTAGGTATTGTCTACCACGGAACGAACCAGTGGCTCGAGCCTTTCCCATATCTTCATATAGGAAAGGACAAGGAATTCGCCCCCTTTTTTATCTATTATAGTGTGGAATGTCCTGTCGGAACAGGGATAGTAATAGGGCTCATCCTCCAGGAATACGATGAATCTCAACTGTTCGGGAGAGGCAACCTCCTGTGGAAAGACCTCATACGCCAGGTGATTTTCCGTATAGAAGTTTGCTATCCAGGCATCTTTTTCTGGATTGGTTCCAGGACGTGGGATAACAGGGTACTCCATGGGGCGTTTTAGAACATCTTCTTTTTTATAAATATATACACGACAACTACGGACAGGATGAAGGACAGCCCCATGATCAGGGCAAAGGCATGCGGAAAATCCTGGAATGGTAATGAAATGTTCATGCCATATATGCTTGCTACCAGGTTCGGGAGCATCAAGACGATGGTTACCGAAGTCAGAAACTTCATCACGATGTTCAAGTTGTTGGAAATGACAGAGGCATAGGCGTCCATCATACCGCTGAGGATGTCGCTGAAGATCTTCGCCATCTCGATGGCCTGCTGGTTTTCGATTTGGGCGTCTTCAAGTATGTCCTCATTTTCTTCATCTATTACCAGATATCTGCCGCTTTCCAGGCGGGCCATTACCAGGTCATTGGCCTTGAGGCTGGTGTTGAAATATACTAGGCTCTTCTCGAGGTTGAGGAGCTTGATAAGTTCCTGGTTCCTTAAGGACCTGTGAAGCTCTTCTTCATATTCGTTGGTCAGACGGTCGATGAGCCGCAGGTGCCTCAGATAGGCATTTGCCACCCTCAGAAATATGTTGAATATGAACCTGACCTTGTCCCTCAGGACCTTCTTGATGTCTTTTATCTCAAGCAACTGGTCCAGAACAGAGGTATGGTGAAGGCAGATGGTGATGACTACGTCATGTAAGACAATGATGCCAAGGGGTACGGTTTCGTATCGTATCATATCCCCTTTGTGCTGGGGCAGGGGGATTTTCAAGATGATCAACAACTGCCCTTCATCGCTTTCCACCCTGGAGGTTTCTTCCTCGTCCAAGGGATATCTCAGAAATTCAGGCAGTACACCAAGCTTCTTTTCAACGGATTCGAGTTCCTGCTCCGTGGGATTGATGAGATTGATCCAGCTTCCATCGCAGAAACTAGAGCAGCGTTCTATTCCATTCTCATTTTGTCTGAAGATAGTGAGCACGGTGTTATGGTAAATGTCTTGCGATCTTGGTTGAATGTGTGTGCCGGGAAAATAAACCACGCCCCATGGGTTATGTTTTTTTCATGCCCTGGGGTATGGGCGCCAAGCGCATGGGCCGCATAAGGGTTTATAACGATTTGGCCAAATACGAATTGGATATGTATACGCCATAGAATCCTTCAAGGCAAGTAAAGACTGCCAACGCCCCCTACTTTGCCTGGATTTTCTATAAACTTGCAAGCAGCATAATTCAGCCCCATGGATGCTTGATTGGCAACGGTTATTAAGGATGGCTAAAAACGATGTAAGAACACAGGAGGCCGAACGAATCCTGAGAGGTAGGGTGGAAAGGGTAACCTTTGCCTCCAGGGAGACCGGTTTCGCTGTGTTGAGAGTCAGGCCTCCCAGGGGAGGGCTTTTTACGGCTATCGGGCACGTGCCGGAACTTTTAAATAATGCTGGTCTCGAGGGGAGTGAATTCCAATTCTTTGGCATGTGGACCATGACCAGGTATGGTCGCCAGTTTGCCTTTTCACGGTGCAAGCTTATGGGAAGTGAACTCCTTTTCTTTCTCTCAAGGGTGGTCAAGGGCCTTGGGGAGAGGCTTGCCAGCGAGTTGATAGAGCGTTTCGGTGAGGAGGAATTGTGCCGCATCCTGGACGAAAGGCCAAAGGAGCTTCTCAAGGTCAAGGGGATTAAGGAAAAGCGGTTGAGCCTGATACTACGTTCCTGGCACAAGCATCGGAGCCTGAGGGCACTGGCCGAATACCTTGGAGGACATGCCAGCATAACACCGAATCTTTTGATACGCATTTACAATCACTTTGGAGATGCATCCCTGGAGATTGTGAAGAAGAATCCATACAGCCTGACCGAGGTCAGGGGGATAGGATTCAAGACAGCAGATAAGATCGCCCTTGCAATCGGGGTCAAACAGGACTCTCCATTCAGGGTCAGAGCAGCAGTCACCCATGTGCTCGTCGAGGCAGCGGAATCAGATGGTAATTGTTTCTTGGCGGAAGGGCCCTTTGTAGATGCCGTACAAGAGGTGCTTTCTTCGGATGACAACGTGCCTGGGCGTGCTTTGATCATGGGGGTGCTCGAGCCCATGAGACTTGATGGCACCCTGGTGATAGGCCCTGCTGGTGAGATAGGGCTTTCCGCCTATAAATATATGGAAGATTGGCTCAGGGAATTTTTTTCTTCAAGGGCAGAGCCGGGGAAAAGGCCCTTGATTTCTGCTGGAGATATACAGGATTTCCTGGAAAGGTACGAAGATGCCATTGGGATAGAGCTTGCACATGAGCAGCGGGAAATAGTCCGGTTAGTGGCAGGGGAACCCCGGATGGTATTTGGCCTTGCAGGTTATGCTGGTACAGGTAAGACTACGGTTTGCCGGGCGATCCTCGAGCTTTTATCAGACCGCTATGCCGTAAGGGATGAGATAATATGCTGCGCCTTTACGGGCATGGCTGCCTCCAGACTCAGAAAGACCACGGGATATGAGGCTATGACCATTCACGCCCTCCTAAAGTATAAGGGTGAAAACCAGTTTGAATATGGTCCTGACAAACCGCTTCCATACAAGGTGGTGCTTTTGGATGAGGCATCCATGGTGAGCCTTCCCCTCTTCTACAGGCTTGCCAGGGCGCTCAAGCCTTCAACCCTTTTCATACTGGTAGGTGATCCTGCGCAATTGCCCCCCATCGGTGCCGGGAACGTCTTTGCAGATGCCCTTTCATGCGGTCTTATCCCTTCGGTTCACCTTACCCGGATCTATAGGCAGGGAGCAGGAAGCGTACTTACCCTCTTTGCCAATGAAATACGTCAGGGGAAGGTACCCGAGGGCGTAGAGGATTCTTGCTGGCAGGATTTTGTTTTCGAAAGACTTGAGAAGCACAACATCTATGCCCTTAAAAAGGGAAGCACCCCACGGGAATTGAAGCGCCTTCGGGAGGAAAACAACCAGGCGATCCTCGATCGCATCCTGGAGCTGGCCAGGGAATACAAGCAGACACTAACCCATCCTATATGGGATTTTCAGGTACTTACCCCCATGAGGGTGGGTCAGCTTGGTACAGAGATCTTTAACCGGGAGCTCCAGAAGATCCTGAACGACGACCCCGGCAAGAAGGGCATAACCAGGGCCGGCATCCATATAATGGAAGGCGACAAGGTGGTTCATCTGCGAAACAGGGATATGCCTGTAATGGGCTGGCAATCCTTTGTAATGCAGGGAAAGGAATTCCTCTCAGACGGATTCAGGCGTATCTTCAATGGGAATGTAGGATTGGTGGTAAAGATCGATAACGAGGCGCAGCAGTTCCATGTGGTCTACCCTGAAAGGGTGGTAGTGGCCTATGATTTCGATCATCTCGGCGATATCGTAGAGCTTGCTTATGCACTTACTGTACACAAGGCTCAGGGTAGTCAGTATAAGATAGTGGTGATTCCGCTTACCAATTCGCATTTCATTATGCTCAACAACAAATGGTTCTATACCGCCATAACACGGGCTGAAGAAAGGGTCTACTTGATAGGGCAGCGTTATGCCTTGAACCGTGCGTGTACAAATGTGCAGGGAGTTACGCGCAATACCTGGTTGTGCAAAGAGGGCTCGAAGGGCAAGTGAACCTGGGCCATAAATTCATGTTGACCGGAATGGTTTCGAATGGTAACAATTTAAAGTTAGACTTTATTCACTATAGAGATACGGCTCGGTATGAGCAATGTCTCCATGTTGGCGAGGCGCCGACATATGTCCAGGCGCATAAAGGCTTGGTGTGAAGATATCCCCTTGGGACGGTACCTTCAGGTAGGGGATAGCTGTATAAACAGGCAGGCTAGAAGGTCTGCCTGTGGAAAATTCAGCCCGAACAGGGTGTGTAGCAGGGGTATATTACAACATGATTTTGATTCTAAAGAAGGATGTGCAACCAGACGGGATAGAGGTTCAGAAAATAAAGGCCTTTTTTGAAAATTTCCCGGATATAAATCTAAAGATGGTGGAGTTCGAAGGGGAGACCCGCTCCGTAAGGGAGCTTCACGTTATCGGTCTAACCCACAACGTTCCGGAAGAGGTTCTCAAGAATATGCCTGGTGTGGAGACAGTGGTCAGGGTCTCCACGAAATACAGGCAGATAGGCAGACACGATGTCAATTTCGTTCCCATAGGATTCACCTACAACGGTGTAAAATTTGATCAGGAATGTCTTCATATATTTGCTGGCCCCTGTGCCGTGGATACCCCTGAGAATGTCGAGGCGACTTTCAAAACACTTAAGGAACTGGGCATAGAGACAGCCAGGATGGGGGCATACAAGCCGCGTACCAGTCCTTATGACTTCCAGGGGCATGGTGCCAAATGCCTGCCATGGGTCTATGAATTGGCCGGCAAGTATGGCATAAAGGTCATTGCCATGGAGGTCTTGCGGGAACAACACATCGACGAGATACTCAATGCCCTGGAGGAGACCGGACATCCAACCGGGGTTATGCTTCAGATAGGCACAAGAAATGCGCAGAACTTTGAGTTGCTGAAGGCAGTGGGTTCCCAGAGCCAGCTTCCTGTATTGTACAAGAGGGGTATGGGCCTGACTATAGAGGAGTCCCTCAACGCCTGTGAATACATAGCTAGCGAGGGGAATCGTAATATCGTTTTTTGCCTGAGGGGCGTAAAATCCCAGCTTGGGGCTCCACATCGTAATCTTACGGATTTCGCCCACGTGCCAGTGATCAAACGGCTTACAAGGCTGCCGGTATGTGTCGATCCGAGTCACACTATTGGCTTCAAACAGGCATCGCCCGATGGCTTGATGGATATATTCCATGTGGCAGCCCAAGGGGTGGTCGCAGGAGCAAACATGATACTTGTGGAATGTCATCCTGATCCGGACTCGGCACTATGTGATGGTCCCCAGTCTCTTACATTCGACGAGCTTGAGCGGTTTCTTACGGATATGTCTATCGCTAGGGAGGCATACCAAAAAAGGGTGAATGCCTGGTCTCAGAAAATTGTCAGGGAGATGACAGAGGCCGCTTGAACCACGAAGGTGCCCTGAGTGTGAAATATGGTTTTGGGACTGCTTGTTTTAATGGGGAGAAAAATTCATGTAGCCATATCTTCGGCACAGTGCATCCAGGATGCAAATATGGTTCAGGGGCAAAATATATAAAAAGCTTTAATAAAGGGCAATGGATCGGGATGAAGGGGGGGTGATAGGTTCAACAGGACAACGGTCGTTTTACAGGGATTATTTATTCATGAATTCAAGGGTTAGGAGGGGTAATCCATGAAACAGAAATTATTTGCAGTACTGGCGCTAATTGCTGGGCTTTGCATCGCAGGCATTGCCCAGGCTGGTCCAGGGTCTGTGGAGGTTCAGACCCTTGGAGATATTACCATAAAGATGGGGGCGCAGATAAGGATCGTTCCTACAGGAGAGGTCAACAGGGATTTCGGCGTGAGCGATCGCATGGACAATGTCAAGGAGGCAAGAGCCGCTGCTGCTATGCGGTCCCTGGGGGTTGGGACCGACAGCACCAGGGTGCATCTCAACGAGGCAGGCGGTGCGGTGAAGGATAGCTATATCAGGGGGGAAAACCGTTTATTCTTCAATTTCATACATGGCCAGGACTGGGATGTATATATGGCCCTGGAATCGGATACGGTACTTGACAGAAGATCTGCGGACCGCACCGATTTTGCCTATGGCCGTCAGAGCCAGCAGTTTGGTATCGAAAGGCTCCTTGCAAGCTTCAACGTGCCCATGATCCATTCAAGGGTCAAGGCCGGATGGGATGCCAGGGGCATAGATATCGGCTATGGCGGGCTCGTTTACGGGGATGATGATCCAGGAATAGGGATCGATGGCGGCATGGATAATTTCAAATGGTCCGTCTGGTATATAAAGAAGGACGAGGACGAGGCCGGTTATTACTACGATCCAAATAATCTGGCCATCAACCCCATTGGCTCCCCGGTGCAGGGAAAGGACAACGACCGCACGTACATATATGGCAAGCTTGGGTATTCCATATCCGGTTCCTATGTAGAGGGTTTTGTTATGTCCGATCTGAACGATCTTAAAGGCATAAACATAGATCGTTACTTCATGGGCATCAATTACAAGGGAACATACGGTATATTCAAGCCAGTGGTTGAAATAGCCTATGTAACGGGTGATTACGATGCACCGGGCGTAAAGGATAAGGATATCAGTTCATGGGCTGCCTTTGCAGACTTGGCGTTCGATCTCCATGAGATGGTCGGGATCAAGAAGTTCGAGGTTCATGTCGGCGGGATATATGCCCAGGGTGATGACGACATGAATGACAACGATCTCGAAGGCTGGGCACCTGCCGTTGGTATAACCAGGTTTACCCCACGTTTCGGTAGCGAGCAGAGCATTTCGTTCGATGGGAACCCCATACTGGGCCAAACCCTCTACAGCATCATGCCAGCTTACTACGGTACTATAAGGGGCGCCGGTATCAATGGCGCTGCCGCACTTGACAACCCAGGTCTTCAGATGATCGGAGGCGGTGTAAAGGCCGCCTATGGTCGTTGGACCTATATTACCAACGTAATGGCCATGTGGTTTGACGAAAGTGATGCAGTAGAGACCTACTATACCAAGGTGGGCAACTTGGCCAATGTGGATATAGACGAGTTCATGGGGGTTGAGTGGAACAATGAACTCCGCTATCAGGTCTACAAGTCCGTGACCATCAAGGGCGGGGCCGCGTTCCTGTTCCCTGGTGATGGTGCCAAGGATATCACGAAGGCACTTGACGCAATAGGCCGTGGGCTTACCAATTTCAAGGATGGCCGTGAATCTGACGACGTATCCATGAGGTTTGCTGCGGAGCTGTTGTGGTTCTTTTAATATATATCCCTTCAACGGGGAGGGCAGGGTAATTCCTTGAATAAAAGGGGCCTGGTAGTAATTGCCAGGCCCCTTTCCTTATAGTATACGGTTCTGCCGAGGAGGATATGGCTCTATTCGAATCGTTCGTTGTGACCAAGGCCGTGCCTCCTCGGGGCAGAATATATCTTTATGGCAATTATGCCGTCTCAGATTGCCTTGGCAACACGGGGACCAGCCTGCCACGCACAGCGCCGACCAGGTAAAGAGAGCCTGCCACACACAACAGGTCCGTACTGCACCTGCACGTGTCGAGGCAGTAGGAAAGAGCCCGCTTCCAATTCTTTTCAAGCCGGACAGTCGCACGGTCGTCCAGGTGTTCTTTCCATTCTTCTATCGTAACGGGATGTCTGGGGCCAGGTGGTTCGGTTATGATCACTTTGTTGAAAAACGGGACAATTTCCTTCAGCATATGGGTGAAGTCCTTGTCTTTACCCTCGTTTGAGCAGGCCCATAGTAGAATCCAGGTGCTGCTGTCGTCCTTTGACCTGGCCATATCGGCCAGTAGTTCCCTTAGCGCCCTTGCTCCATCCAGGTTGTGCGCGCCATCGATGAACAGGTCGCATCCCTCGTAGCGTATCCTTTCACCCCTGCCAGGCCATATAAGTTTCCTACACCCTTCTATTATATGGGCACGACGGATCTCGAATCCCTTCTTGTTGAGCAGTTCGCACGTAGCCAGGGCCAGTGATAAATTGTCTGCCTGGTGCCTGCCCTTGAGCGCTGGATCGAGTCCCTTTATTTCCAGACGAATACCTGAATAGTTGGCCCGGCCCTGGTCATCCATGGTAATGTGGAAATCCCTTCCTCTTTTAAACTCCGCGGCGCCTAGACCCTTGCATCTGCTTGATATTATCCTGGCTGCCTCAGTCCCTGAGGGGACGCCGCTTACCACCTCCACCCCGGGTTTTATGATGCCTGCCTTCTCGCTGGCGATTTCCCCGATAGATTGCCCCAGATATTTCTGGTGATCGATGCCGATGGTCGTGATTACCGCCACCAGTGGTGAAATTACGTTGGTAGCATCAAGCCTGCCTCCAAGACCTGTTTCGAATACGGCGATGTCCACCCGGTTTTCTGCAAACCATACCATGGATATCGCCGTGGTATATTCGAAATAGCTAAGTTCATAGCCTGCCTCTACTAGGTCTTTGATCTTGAATATTATACGAGCCAGGTCATCATCTGGTATCATCTTGCCGTTTATTTGGAATCTTTCTGCAAGGTACAGTAGGTGGGGAGAGGTGTAGAGGCCCGTCCTATAGCCGGATGCCCTGAGTATAGAGGCTATCGTTGCGCAGACGGATCCCTTGCCGTTGGTGCCAGCAACGTGGATTGAGGGGTAATCCATGTGAGGGGCGCCCAGTGCATCAAGTACGGCATGTATCCGCTCCAGCCCCAGGCGAAAACCATGGAACTGAAATCCATTCAGGTAATTGATAGCGTCTTCGAGATAAGATTTGTCTTTTTTCATAATCCGATTAGATTCCATCCCAAACCTTCATGCGGCCCAGCCCCCCTGATGCCGCACCCCATGGCGGGGGATACGGCCCAAGGGCAGGTGAGTTTTCATGCTATAAATTCGTAGGGGCCGTAAGCGTCCATATTGGAAAGATTTGGGCATGCAGGGTAGGCATCATGAAAATGAACACGATAACGGTTCCCATACTAAAATTGGTATTGTTTTGTCTGATTCTGTCCTTCCTGACCGGTTGCCAGGTGCCTGTTGGCAATTCTACACTGGGTAAATCCGGTTGCAAACGCTGTCACCCAGTAAATCTGGACAAGGCTCATGATCTCCCTTGCCGCTATTGCCACAGGGGTAATCCAGGTGGACGTTTCAGGAAGATTGCACATCAGGGGCTCGTTTCCCATCCTGCTGATCCTAGGGATATGAAGCAGTTTTGTGGATTCTGCCATCCCGGCGAGGTGGCTACGATGGCAAATTCTATACATTTTACCTTGAAAAAGGAGATAACCGCGGTATGGGAGGCCTTTTTCCCCGGTGATAGTCCTCGAGGTTTCCAGGATCTGCCTGTAAGATATCACCCTGAAACTGCAAGGGGGGTGATTGCAGACATGTTGAGGCGCAGGTGTTTGAAATGCCACGTATATTATCAGGGCGACAGTTATCAGGGAACAAGGAGGGGCACAGGGTGCGCGGCTTGTCATTTTGAAAAAGGCCTTTCCCATTCGCCTTTGGATCACAGGTTCGATAGAAAGGTGCCGGATGATCGCTGTCTATCATGCCATTATGCCAACTTCGTGGGATGGGACTTTTATGGCAGGTTTGAGGCAGATTATCCCGAGGATTTCAGGGCCCCACTATACAAAGGGGCAAACCTGCCAAGGCCCTACGGCGTGGAATGGCATGCCATGACCCCTGATATCCACCAGAGAACGGGCATGGGATGTTCCGATTGCCATGATCCCATGAAGGGCAGGGTGGCAGGCGATTACGAGCCAGGAAGTGGTTCAGTTGGCACAAGAGGATGCCTTACCTGTCATCTCACTCCTGGTAAGGGATCAGCCAGGATTATGGATGAAGAGAGGATTGGACACAGACCCGTAGACAGGAAGATCGTTGACTGCGCCACGTGCCATGCCCTCTGGTCTTTCCAGGATTACGGCCGTTCACTCACGCGCCAGGATATACCGGATTATGATGACTGGTTTCAACTTGCAGTACAGGGAAGCAGTGAGGTGGAGGTACAGATAGAATCGAATCTCAAAAGGCCTATTATGGATTGGGAGATACCATGGATGGCCGACAAGTTTACCGGTGAGGACAGATATGGATTGTGGTTGGAGGGATTTTCGAGGCGCAGGTGGGCCCCTGTGGTGCTCGGGGAATGTTCTGGAAAATTATATGTGATAAGGCCTCTCCTCGATATCTCCGTATCCTATGTGGACTTCAATGACGAGGTGCTGTTCGATAACCTCAGGCCTGCCATGCATGCTGGATGTAAACCGCTTTCTATCCCGGAATCGCTTTCTATCCCTGCTGGCCATAAACCGGGTCCAGAGGTGTGGAGGCCTTATGCCCCTCACACCATTGGGAAGGCCGATACCTTCAGGACATTACAGGTGATTGATTGGGTTAAACGTAAACTTTCATGCCTGTCCGGCCGTTGTGCAGTCCCCCGGACATGAAAATATAGCCCGGAAGGAGGGGCACTATTTTTGCGCTAAGTTATGTACTTCAGGAGATACGTTCTGTGAGGTAGATAACGGTCGGAACCAACCAGGTAATTGCATAATTCGGGGCAAGTGGTTAAGAATGGAGTTCAGTTTCATATCCTTGATCCCAGACACTGCAGCAAGGGAAAACATCGGCCTAAAACGGCGGTTAGAATATATCAGCAAGAGAAAGGACCATCCCATCATGGACATCAAAATGCGACTCCTTCCGGAATCAGACAGGAAGCCATTGCCAGATACCAATAATCTCGGTTTTGGTATCCATTTTTCAGATCACATGTTCGTCATGGACTATCAGGAAGATAAGGGATGGCACGATCCGCGAATCACCCCTTATGATGATTTTTCCATGGATCCTGCATCCGTGTGTCTGCACTATGGCCAGGCGATATTTGAGGGTCTGAAGGCCTTCCGGGGTGTGGACGGCAAAATAAGGCTGTTTCGTCCCCTGGAGAACATGAAACGTTTCAACACCTCGGCCTGGAGGATGTGTATGCCAAGGGTAGAGGAGTGGGGCCTGCTTGAATCCATCAAGCAACTGGTGAGGGTGGACTCACGCTGGGTGCCCGAGGCAAAAGGGACCTCGCTTTACATACGCCCTTTCATGGTTGCGACCGAGGCCTTTCTCGGTGTCAGACCTGCCAAGGAGTATCTGTTATGTACGATCTTGAGCCCGGTGGGTGCGTACTACTCCGAGGGCTTCAATCCTGTAAAGATATACGTAACGGATAAATACGTAAGGGCAGCACCGGGCGGGGTAGGTGAGGCAAAGACCGCCGGAAATTATGCTGCAAGCCTTATGGCATCAGAGGAGGCGAAAGAGCTGGGTTTCACTCAGGTCCTGTGGCTTGATGCGGTCAAGAGGCGTTTCGTCGAAGAGGTTGGGACCATGAATATCTTTTTCCTGTTTGACGATGCCCTGGTAACCCCTGCACTCAGTGGGAGTATCCTGGCAGGTATTACCAGGGATTCAGTCCTGCACCTTGCCAGGTCCTGGGGGTTAAACGTAGAAGAGCGAGCTGTTTCGATAGACGAGGTAACCAAAAGGGCTGAAAACGGGGAATTGAAGGAATGCTTCGGAACCGGTACTGCTGCCGTCATATCGCCTGTCGGGTCACTTTTCTATAAAGGAAGGAGTTACACTGTAAATGGTGGTGAAACCGGTCCTTTGGCCCAACGTCTGTTTGATGAGTTGACATCTCTCCAATACGGAGAGCAGGAAGATACCCATGGATGGATAGAGGTCCTGGATTGATTCCCTGATATGGCGCTTGCCAAGAGGATGCCAGCTGTTGCAGCCTGCCCCGTTTTCTCCCTTCTTAAGGAATTGAACTCTTATGCCGAAGAATGTTGATGAAGGCCAGGGGAATACTTCACTTCTTATTACGGGAAGATTCCATGATAAAACGAAAAAGAGGACCGATATCCTATCGGGATGGTAGGGTGCTCATTGTCGAGGACGATCTGCTCCAAAGAGAGCTTTTGTCACAGGTGGTGAGGACGTACGGGTGTGAAGCGATTGCTGCTGAGGAAGGGGCAGAGGCCTTGGCAATGGTGCGGCAGGATGAGCCTGACGTGGTCCTGACCGACGTCGTTATGCCCGGCATGAGCGGCCTGGAACTCTGCCGTGCCATAAAGGACGATATTTCTATAGCCCACATCCCGGTGATAATTGTTACCAGTCTTTCGGAAAAACAGCATATGTTGGAAGGTATAGAGGCAGGGGCCGATGAATTCCTCACAAAACCTATAGACCCCCAGGAAGTGGGACTCAGGATAGGAAACGCCATATCTGCAAAACGTCTGTTCGAGGATCTTCGCAAGAATTATTGCCGGTTAAAGGAACTGGAACAGGCAAGGGATAGCCTGACGCATATGATGGTGCACGATATGCGCTCCATCTTGATGGGTATTTCAGGCAACGCAGAGCTGCTCAAGATGCGGACACAAGACCGGCTGAGGCCCGACGAGGTCAGGTTCCTGGAGAATATCCTTACCAATATCTCTTCCATGGTGGAGATGGTTGGAACCGTTCTGGATGTAAGCCGCATGGAAAATGGCAAGATGCCCATTAATATTACCCGGACGGACATCAGGGATGTTGTAAACAAGGCCATTGACCTCCTTGGGGTAAGACACTGCAATGTCGCGATGAAGGTGGAATTACCTGATACACCGGCTTACGCAGAGTGTGATCCGGACGTGATTTGCAGGGTGCTCACAAACCTGATCGCCAATGCCTTGAAGTTTACCAGGGGGCTTGAATATCCTGAAATTTCCATATTTGTAGTGCACGATAAAGATACAGTAAGGGTCAGCGTATCGGATAACGGCCCGGGTATCCCAGCGGAAGAGCACCGCACGATTTTCCAGAAATACGGCCAGGGGGTCACAGCCATGGATCGTGGGGGGCGGCATTCATCGGGTATGGGCCTTTATTTTTGTATGCTCGCAATAGAGGCACATGGTGGGACTATAGGTGTGGAGAGCAGCCCTGGTCAAGGGGCCACCTTCCATTTCGATTTAAAGGCTAGTGGCGATATGTCCTGATTCGGGCCTTACATGGCCCAAAGGCTTCCTGCCTAGTCCAAAATATACATTATAGTATAAAAAGGCCCTCATATCCACATGTGCTGGTGTACATGTGCCTTTATCCAGCATCTTGTTTTTGAACAAAACGGTTCCAGGGGGCTTAAATTGATCATGTAACATGTCCTCTTTGGGATTTTCTTCAGGGGCCCGGGATGAGACAGAAGAATGTGGATTAGGCGGATCAGTTTCAAAATTTTAGCAGTTGTCCTGATCTTTCTAGCCGGCGGGATATTCATGGCGCAGTGGGCACTCGAGGGGGCCCGGGCCAGGAACCAGAAATATTGGGCACAACGTATCCGGCAGGAGGCAAGGGGCACGGACCTTGAGATCACTATCCTTAAGACCTACGCGGACATGTTGTCCGATGATCCTTATGTGCATCACATACTGGCAGATCCTGAAACGGCCAGTGGAGAGGATCGGTGGATGGCCAGGAGACATTTGGGCGCAGTGGCCGTACGCCCTGGGATTCTTGGTGCCTTCCTTCTGGATGCCGAGGGAACCTGTGTGCTTTCGACCCAGAAGGGTCTGCCAGGGAAGAATTATGCCTTTCGTCCCTATTTCAAAGGGGCCATGTTCAGTGGACAGGGCTTTTATACCTCCGTGGGGGTCAGCTCTGATTCACTGGATTTCTATTTTGCCTCCAGGGTTTCTACTGGGGGTAAAGCCATTGGGGTAGCGGTGATCAAGATTGCAAGGGATTTCTTTTCCATTGTGCGGCAAGGACAATCCGCGACCGGCGACCGCACTCTCCACCTATCCAGGCCATTTAATGCCCTTGCAACAGAGCAGGGCATAATAATCGGTTGCGGCCCAGGTCTCTACGTACTTGGTCCATTGTCCAGATCCATATACCAACCCGGTTACTTGGACAGGCATCCTTCTGGTATGAATCCACGATCCGTGTCGGAATTGTATCCTAGCGATAGAAGCAATTACGGCATTTCTGCAAAGGGAGGTCAGGGTGTCAAACAGGCAGTAGGGTCCCTTGGTTTTCCGGCAGGTACGTGGAGACGCCTCAAGACACGGGGGGCGATAAGGATCAATAATCCGAAGTATGGAGACTTCTATCTGGAGATAGTACCGCTTGATGTAAACGGTCTGGTTTTATTCCATTGTATGCCAGCCGACATGGCGGCTTCTTTCATTCCTGCTTCGGAACCCGTTTACGCCATCATCGCCGCATTTATGGTAACCCTGGTAGCCCTTATCGTTCTCTATCAACTGCTCATATCGAAACACGCAGCCCTTCGGGTGGCCAACAGCCGTTTGAAGGATGAGCATCAGGAATACAGCAGGCTCTTTTCCCGGTACAAGACACTCATAGATGCTACCAGTGAAGGATTCTGGATAGTCGATGCGGAACAGCTCCAGATACTAGAGGTAAACGACGCAATTTGCCGGATGCTGGACTATGACAGACAGGCACTGATAGGTAAGACCCCTTTTGATCTGGTGGATGACAAGAATCGCAAGATTCTGATGGAACAGGCCTCACAAAAGGGCAAGGATCGTTGTCTGTTCGAACTAGAGCTGCTGACCAGGGACGGGCAGGTGCGCTACGTTAGAATATCCTCCATCAAGATCACTGGGCAGGTAGGGGAAGGTGATCTTCGTTTTGCCTTCATTACCGATCTTACCGATTATGTAAGGTCCCAGCAACAAATAAGGAAGCTTTCGGTGGCCGTGGAGCAGAGCGCAAATACCGTGGTCATTACGAATACCCAGGGAGAAATAGAATATGTAAACCCGAAGTTCTGCCAGGTTACAGGCTACAGCAAGGATGAGATCATGGGTAAAAATCCCAGGCTGCTCAAGTCAGGTCTCCAGAGCAGGGGATTTTATCAGGATCTCTGGAACACCATATCCTCTGGTGCGGTATGGAAGGGCGAATTTTGTAACAAGAAGAAGAACGGAGATGTTTTTTGGGAAAGCGCCACTATTTCGCCAGTCAGGGATGAACAGGGCAATATTTCCCATTACATAGCGATCAAAGAGGATATAACCGACAAGATAAGATTGAGGACCAGGCTTGAGGAGACGGCGGCAGAGCTTGATCTTATTATTGAAAATGCCGGGATAGGCATAGCGTACATAAAAAACAGGAGGCTTGTTCGATTAAACAGCGCAATGGCCAGACTCTATGGAGCAAGGCCCGATGAATTGATAGGTAAAGACACCTCTTTTATCTATGCCTCCATGGATGACTATGAAAACTATGGCAAGGAAATATATTCCAGGTTGGCAAACGGGGAGACCGTAGTCAAAGAACTTCCATTCAACAGGAAGGACGGAAGCACAATATGGGGCCGGCTTACCGGTAAGGCATTGGATCCGGGTGATCCTGATGGGGGATCCATATGGATGTTGGAGGATATCACCAGAAGGAAGGCCATGGAGGCTGCCATGGCAAGGAAGGATGCCATCCTCGAGGCAGTGAGCATGACCTCGAGCCTCCTGCTTACAGGTATCGATTGGAGAGCAGCTGCAGGGCAATTTTTATCTGCCCTCGGCGGTGCCTCGGCGGTAACCCGTGCATCAATTCTGAAGCTAGAGAAGAACAAGACTGGTGCCACGGATATAAACGGCGTAGCCCACTGGGCCAGTCCCAATGTTGTATCCAGTTTTTCGGATTTCCTTGATGCCTTGTCGGACAAAACAGTCCTTTTGCAATCTGTGTTGGGCAGGTTAAAGGACGGAGAGATAGAGGTCATGTATCTCCTTCTTGATTCTCCCGCAGGTATACAAGAGGAAGGACACCCTGGCGGCATCATGTCTTCTGTCTGTTTATGTCCCATAATTCTTGAAGGCAGTCTTTGGGGGATGCTGGCCTTTGAGAATTTTGGAAACGAAAGAACATGGTCGGAGGCAGAGCTTGAGGCCTTTAAAGTGGCAGCAAATGTAATATCCGCTGCAATACAGAGGGAATATTTTGAATTGGAGAAGAGGCTTGAGGAATTCAAGTTTACTACCATCATATCAAATGCAAACAGCATAATTCTCAGGGTGGATGCGTCCGGTCGGGTTTTGTTTTTGAACAGGTTTGGTCTAGAGTTCTTTGGTTATACGGAAGACGATATCCGTGGGGAAGAGGCCATCGGCACCATTTTTCCAGAGGGGGAAGGTGTTGCAAGCGCCCTGAGGCGTCTCATTGAAGATCCCCATCCCCCTTCAGGAGACTACTATTCCAGCGAGGGCGAAAGTATCCGTGGGGATGGTCGCCATGTATGGATATCATGGACCAATACCCCGATTACCGATTCGAATGGAAGGCTTAAAGAAGTACTTTCCATCGGGCACGATCTTACCCGTCAAAAAGAGATAGAAAAAAGGCTGAGAGAGGCCAGCGAGGCCAAGAGCCGGTTTGTTGCAAACATGAGCCATGAAATCCGTACCCCGCTCAATGCAGTCATAGGTATGGCGGACCTGGTTATGAAGACAAGGCTTGATCCTGTACAAAAGCAGTATGTTTCAGCGATCCAAGCCGGTGCCAATACCTTGTTGTCTCTTATAAACAACATACTTGATTTCTCAAAGATCGAAGCCGGTCAGATGGTACTGGAGCGTAAGGTTTTCGAACTTGACAAGGTCATGGAGGAATCAGTGCGGATAATTGCCGCCAAAGCACATGCAAAGGATCTTGAAATCCTGTGTCACTGGGAGCCGGATGTTCCTCTTAAGCTCGTAGGGGACGAACTCAGGTTGTCCCAGATCTTCTTGAATCTTATGGGGAATTCGGTGAAGTTTACCGAAGTGGGCGATGTTGTACTTGATTGTAGCCTGGAAGGTATAGAAGATGATATTGCAATCCTCCACTTCAGGGTAATAGATACGGGGATAGGTATTCCAGAGGGTGAGCAGAAAAATATCTTCGAACCCTTTACCCAGGCCGATACCTCTGTAACCCGGCGGTTTGGTGGTACAGGGCTTGGGCTTTCGTTGTGTATGAGGCTTGCAAAACTCATGGATGGAGGCCTATGGGTAGAGAGTACAGAGGGCATGGGTACTACGTTCCACCTGCGGCTGAGATTGCCGAGGGCACAAGATATATCGGACATGTCGTTGCCCGATGGCATTGCTCCCATGGATTGGCCCGTCCTGGTGGTTTCACCCAATCATTGGCTTAGGCTCGTTATCAAGGATCTGCTTGTTCCCTATGGTTTTCCTGTGACTGGTATGGGTGATCCTGCTGTCATTGCCAATTTTCTTTCCGGCGATCTGAAAGGATGCAGGGCTAGGCTGATATTCATAGATGAGGTCGTTACGGAGACCGCTTCAGTGGTATACGCTGACCAGGGAGGGCGATCTCCCCATCTTATCCTCCTTGACAAGGCATTTGCAGGAGGGCCTGACAGCACTGCAGGAGGTGATTCAGGATTTATCCAATGTCTGCACAAGCCGGTTTTCAAGGCTCAATTGTTGAACATCGTCAGCCAGATAATACTAGGAAAGCCATTTCTTGAACCTGGCATAGATCTCCGGCTGGATATTGCAGGTAGAGCCTCGGGCAGGTTGTCTGCCAGGGTGTTGTTGGTAGAGGATAACGAGCTTAACCAGCAGCTTGCTATGGCCATTTTATCTAACGCCGGTCATGAGTTTAGCCTTGCAGCTGATGGCCTGGATGCGCTTGAACAGCTTTCGAAAGAGACCTTTGATCTGGTCCTGATGGATGTCCAGATGCCAAGGATGGATGGAATACTTGCGACCAGGGTGATCAGGGCCGTTGAGGCAGGAAGGGAACCAGCGGGTGCAGGGCAGCTTTCCCGCAAACTTCTCGATGGCTTGAAGAGGAACCTGGCAGGGAAGCACATCCCTATAATAGCCATGACTGCCCATGCCTTTCTGGAAGACCGGGACAACTGCATGGCCGCCGGGATGGATGATTATCTTACGAAACCCTTCAAACCCAAAGAGATAAACCAGGTCATTGCCTGGTCTCTGAATCAGGGGGAATCACACACAGGGAAGCACCTGCCGGATCAGTCACCTTATAAAGAGGCCGGGAAGGCCCGGGCTGTACGACAAGAACTTGATATGGAGGCAGTAAAGAGATATCTCGTAGAGACCTTTGGCCTGACCCCAGAGGAAATGGAAGGGATGCTTGAGACCATTTCCCTCTCCCTGGAGCCGGTTCTTGAAAAGGGTAAAGACGCTGCGATATCCGGGCGTCATCTGGAGCTTTCCGAGGCGGCACATTCCATTAAGGGGATACTTTTAAACCTTGGCCTTGAAGAGTTGGCTGAAAAGGCGTTGCAAATCGAGGTAAATAGTAGGAAGCAGGCTGCGTTCCCATACCAACAGGCGTTTTTCGAACTAGAGGACCGTCTCAGGCCATTGCTTTAGGTCCGACCAATCCAGCAGGATAGAGGAAGAAGGCGGGCATTTTGTGTGGTTATTGGGATTGGCCGATCGTCTCGACCCTCTCGTTTGATTTGAGAATTGCACGACGGTTGTCAGTCCTTGCCGCTTCACGGTAACCTTCTACAAGTTCATCTATGAGTTCCTGAACGGATTGTATCTTGTCGATGCGCCAGACGTTTTCCCCGCAAAAGACAAAGCCTGCGTCCAGATTGCCCCTTTGGGCATTTACAAGCGCCATGCTTATACAATATGGGGTATTCGGATAATGGCAGGGTTTAAGACACTTATAGCCACACTTCTTGGGTATCTTCTGCCCGGATTTGGCCTTTTCTGTAAATTTACCCTTTAATGCACGCCCGGGCATTCCGACAGGGCTTTGGATTATATCTACATCCTCTTTTTTGGCGTCCAGATATGCCTGCTTGAATTTATCAGAGGCATCGCATTCATGAGTGGCAACAAACCTGGTACCCATCTGGACCCCTGCGGCCCCCAGCTTCATTATGTTATAGATATCCTCACCCGTGTATATACCTCCTGCGGCTATTACGGGTATCTTCTGTTGATACTTTGCTTCGAAAGGCCGAACCGATTTCAATACCTCGATTATAAGGTTGGAGATCTGCTTTTCGGGAAGGTCAAGCTCTTCAGCCTTGAACCCCAGATGCCCCCCGGCCTTGGGGCCTTCTACCACAATGGCATCGGGAAGGCGATTGAAGTGCTCTTTCCATCTCTTACACAGTATTTGTGCGGCCCTGCCGGACGAGACTATAGGTACCAGTTTCGTATCGGCACCCTTTGGTAACATACCAGGCAGCTTTAGTGGAAGGCCAGCACCGCTTATGATAAGATCGGCCCCTGCTTCAGCGGCAATTTTGACCAGGACCTCGTAGTCTTGCAGGGCAACCATAATGTTGACCCCAATAATGCCGTTAGGTGCAGCCTCTTTCGCCTCCTTTATTTGCTTCGCCAATGCCCTGTAGGTAGCGCCTTGAGGATCTTTGTAAAAATCTTTTTCGTTGATGCCTATCAGTACAGATGCCAATACACCTATCCCGCCAGCCTTTGCCACTGCTGAGGCCAGACCTGACATGGAGATACCAACTCCCATTCCGCCTTGGATGATTGGAAGTCTGGACTCGATGTCACCGATAGTAAGGGATGGAGGATCATAAATATTTTTCTGAATCATGGACGCCTTTTAGTCTTCTTGGGAATCCACGTCAAGTGATGTAGTGGTAAATTTTTTTAAAATTCTACTGGTAGCTTTTGTACCTCAGCCCTGGTAAATACCGGGCCGTCCTTGCAGACGTATACCGGTCCCACGTTGCAGTGACCACATACGCCAAGGCCACACTTCATCCGGTTTTCAAGGGAGAGATATACCTGGTCGTCTGTCCAGCCGATCTTTTCCAGTGGCGGCATGGTAAACTTTATCATGATGGGGGGACCACATATGAGGGCGGCGGAGTTCTCCGGTGATGGGGCAACCTGCCCGGCAATGGTGGGCACGAAGCCCACCAAGCCGTCCCATCCAGGGGCATCCTGGTCGATAGTGACAAACATTTCCATGTCATCCCGTTGGGACCATGCCTTAAGCTCTTCTTTGTACAATAGCATCCCCGGCGTTCTGGCACCATATATCACGGTGATCTTACCGTAATCCTGTCTATGGGCCAGCATATATATCAGGGTAGCCCTGAGAGTGGTGAAGGCGAATCCACCCGCGATTATGACGATATTCTTTCCTTTAAGCCCCTCGTCTACCGGGAAACCGTTACCAAGGGGACCCCTTATACCGATTCTTGCCCCGACATCCATCTTGTGCAGAGCCGTTGTAACCACCCCCGCCCTGTTGACCGTAAAGAGAAGGTGGCCCTTTTCCGTTGGAGAAGATGCAATACCTATGGGTATCTCACCTTTGCCTGCCAGTGACAGCATGGCAAACTGTCCTGGTATGTGGTTCCAACTGGCCATATCTTCCGGCTTTTCAAGGATGATCCTGTAGGTCTTGAGGTTCTGGTCCTCTGTTTCTATGGTAATAGCATCTATCCTTCCAGGGTACGGGAGATAGGGGTTTTTTTGATCTGTATTTTTCATGGCATGTTTTATTGAATCGAAAGGAGGTCCCTCATTACCTCCCTGATGTCTATATTTACCGGGCATTCCCTGATACAGCGTCCACAGCCTACACATGAAAGCGGTCCGAAACGTTCGGGAAAGTATTTCAGCTTGTGCATGAAGCGGTTTCTCACCCGTTGGATCTTTTGCCCCCGGGGGTTGTGGCCGGATGCATGTTGTGTAAATAGCGGGAACATGCAGGAATCCCAGTATCTTATCCTCCTGCCCTTGCCCTTTACGGTTTCATCCTGGATGTCAAAGCAGTAACAGGTTGGGCACAGGAATGTACAGGCACCGCAATTGATACAGGAATCGGCAAGTTTTTGCCAGAAGGTGGCATTGTAGAGGTCCATCAGTGCCTTTTTTCTAAGGATTTCCGCCGGGCTTCCTGCAGGCCCTGTCCCTTTTTGTGCCTGTTTCCGTAAGGCCTCAAGTTGTTTCCTTTCTTCTGGTGATGCCTCCTTGGTATCATGTAGATGTCCCAGCAGTTCTTTTCCCTTCTCGCTCAGGACTGCGGCCAGGTAACCTCCTTCGATCTTGGTCATGGCAATATCCATTCCCTCGGTACCCATAGGGGAACCTCCGGTCCATGAACAGAAACAGGTGCTGCATGGCCGTTCGCATGTAAAGCCTACTATCAGGGTGGTATCCTTCCTGACCTTGAAATAGGGATCGTTGGCAAAGGGAAGTGAATTCAGCATGACACTCCTGGCATCGCACGGTCTGACCCCCAGTATGATCCTTTCCCGGCCTTTCCCCATGGCGGGTCTGGGTACATAGGCATCTCGGTCTCCTGACCTGGTTGAATACTCCAGCAAGGTCTCTGGTTGCGGGAAGAAGAAGACCTTTATGGATGCCCTAGGTACTCCCTCGGCAGGTTCATTGAATGCCAAAGGTTCGATGCGTTGCCAGCCAACCTTGCCGTTTCCTTCCACAGGAGAAAACAGGTCCCTGGTTTCGTTCCACCTGGTCAGCAAGGTTTTCAGGTCGGAATTGTCAAGTTTTAGTATCTTCACTTTTCGCTTCCCCCTTGTGTACCCTGTTTTTTCGATCCGGCGATGATGAATGTATCTGGATCTTCCGGCTGGTAGGTGGTAAGGGGAAGGGGAGAATTGAGATCAAGCCCTGGTTCCGATGCAAAAAGCTCCAGGCAGTCCTTCTGGAGTTTGCGGGTAAAGAGCCTCATCTTTATCCCCATGGGGCAGGCACTTTCGCACGCGCCGCAGTCGGTACAGCGGCCAGCACAATGGTATGCCCTGAGTATGTGAAAGGTTGCCGTATCGGTTTTATCTATGCTTTTCCCTACCCACTGGGGATGGGAATCGTCAACAAAGCAGGTGGGACAGTAGCAAAGCGGGCAGGCGTTTCTGCATGCGTAGCAGCGGATGCAGGTAGCAATCTCTTCCTGGAACCATGCCCACCGGGAACCTGCGTCCATACGTTCGATCTCCTCTATCCGGGCAAACGGCTCATGGACACGCCTTTCCGGAACGGTGGGGCCGATCTTTTTGTCAAGGATTACAGGCGATGGATGGACGCATGTAAGGCAGTTGTCACGAAGTACCTCTTGCCTTGCCGTTTCCATCTTGAAGTCCCTTCCAGAGATGATCACTCTTTCATCCGTCTCTTCAAGGGACTGGATCTCCCTACCCCCTGCCAGGACCTCCAGCTTCCTTCTGTCGATCATGCCATGACTGTCCACTCCCAGGATGACCAGCCTCTCCCTGTCCATCTGATTTTCCTGGATCTGGATTACCATGTTCCTGGACCAGCATCCGGTGGCGATTACCCCTACCCTGGGTAATGGTCCCTCAGGAGGCGGTTCCCCAGGGCGCCTGGGTGGCTCAAGGGATTTCAGCAGGCCTGGCAGGTAATTGGCCAGGTTCATCACGCATAGGCCGTTCCATACCAGTTTGTCCGTTTCCTCTGGGGTTCTCGCGACGAAGGGCCTGGTAACAGTAGGAAGGCTTCCCTTGACAAAGCCAAGGAAGGCAGCGACCTTGCCGGACTCCAGGAGATCCTTTGCCTCCCTTCTGATTGCTTCAGTAGTTTGTGAAAAGAGAGTTTCCATGGGCAGTTATCCGATTTCTTTGACCAGGTGCCTTGCCGGGCCCACTGTCTTGATGCGGGTGGTTACCTCCCTGACCAGTTCAGCAAATTGTTCACCTTCCGAGGCGGATATCCAGGAAAAATTGATCCTTTCAGGTTCTATGCCTATGAATTCCAACAGGTTCTTGAGCAGGGCAAACCGGCGCCTGGCATATAGGTTGCCACTTATGTAGTGGCAGTCACCAGGATGGCACCCAGAGACCAGTATCCCATCTGCCCCTGCCTTAAGCGCATCAAGGATCATGTTGGCGCTTACTCTCCCCGAGCACGGAACCCTTATGATGCGGATATTCGGGGGATATTGAAAACGGCTTACTCCAGCCAGATCCGCCCCGGCATAGCTGCACCAGTTACAGAGGAAGGCGATTATCTTGGGCTCCCATTTTTGATCTTTATCAGATGCCGAATCCATGTATGGCCCCCTTGGCTAGCAGATTTCCATGGCTGCCTCGATAGCCGCCATTATCTGTTCGTTCCCGATATTTTTCAGTGTCACCGCATCAGAGCGGCATCCGGCTACACATGCACCGCATCCCTTGCACATGGCGGTGTCTACCGTGGCGAGCCTGGAGTCCTCATCAAGGTGTATGGCATTATAGGCGCAGACCATGGTACATACACCGCAGCCTACACATTTTCCATGGTCTACCACAGCGGTGATGCTCTCGGCGGGTATGGCGTCCTGCGCCAGTATTGTGGATGCCCTGGCGGCAGCGGCCTTGGCCTGGGCGATGGTTTCGTCCATTGGCTTCGGATAGTGACAAAGACCTGCCATGAATATCCCGTCTGTGGCAAAATCCACAGGCCTTAGCTTCATGTGGGCCTCGAGGAAGAAGCGATCTGATGTCATGGAGCATTTAAAGGCCCTAGATACAACGTCTGCATCAACCTTAGGCCTTACTGCTGTTGCAAGGACGAGCATGTCAGGATGCAGCCTGACCGGCCGATCCAGGATGGGGTCTTTTGCCTCTACCTGGATCTTGCCCTGTTCATCCCAGACCTTGGGGATGTTGTCAAGGTCATATCTTATGAAGACTATGCCCTTTTCCCTTGCCCTTTGGTACAACCGCTCCTTTTCCCCATAGGTTCTTATGTCCCTGTAGAGCATGAATATTTCCATGTCAGGGTTCAGCTCCTTGAGGTGTAGCGCCTGGTCGATGGCATGGGTACAGCAGACCCTTGAGCAATAGGGTTTCTCAGATACCCTGGAACCCGCGCATAGTATGAATACGGTCTGTCCCTTTTCTTTGAGTGCCGGGTCTTCCTTGATGAATCTCTTGTCCAGTTCCAGGAGTACGTGTACCTCTGGATGCTTGCCGTAGAGGTAGTTCCATCTGCCTTCCCTTGGTTTGTGGGAGCCTGCCCCTATGGCAATGATTGCTGCGCCATGGGAGACCTTGCTACCGTCCGATAGCAGGGTCTTGAATTGTCCCACGGAACCCTCGACACGCTCTACGCTGGTCCCTAGGCGTAGGTCAATATGGGAGTGGCCTTCCACTTGACGGCATAGTCCCTTGAGATATTCCTGTACCAGGTCGCCCTGCCATGTACGGTAGAATTTACGCGCGTGGCCACCAAGCCGATCCTTCCTTTCTACTAGGACTACCGGAATCCCCTGATCTGCAATGGAAAGTGCCGCTGTCATGCCGGCAACGCCTGCCCCAAGCACCAGTGCCCTTTTTACTACTGACACGGTGTTGTAGGCCAGTGCCTCGTCCTGTCGCACCTTTGCCACCGCCATCCTGACGAGGTCCTTAGCCTTTTGTGTTGCCTCGTCTGGGAATTTTTGATGTACCCAGGAATCCTGGTCCCTGATATTTGCCATCTCGAACAAGAACTTGTTGAGGCCGGCATCCCTCAGGGTCTCCTGGAACAGAGGCTCGTGCGTTCTTGGGGTACACGAGGCTACTACCACCCGGTTGAGCCCTTCCCTTTTTATGATCTCTGCCATCTGGTTAATGGTGTCTTGGGAACAGGTAAACAGGTTGTTCTGGGCGAATACCACGCCGGGGAGCGTTCGTGCATAATCGGTGACCGCTGCTACGTCGACCACACTTGCAATATTTATCCCGCATGAGCATACAAATACCCCTATCCTTGGTGGTTCGGCCCACACGTTTCTTTCATCAGGGTATTCCTTTTTCCTAGTCTCGCTCCATCTTGACGGTGCAAGGACCCTGCTGGCTTCCAGTGCAGAGGCACTCGCCTCCATGACGGACTGGGGGATATCCTTTGGCTCGGATACTGCTCCACAGACGCAGACCCCCGGCCTGTTGGTTGATACCGGCCTGAAGGCACTGGTTGCCACGAAATTATTGGGGTCAAGTTCTACACCAAGACGCCGTGCAAGTTCAGCGGCCTGCCTGTCCATCTCAAGGCCCACTGAGAGCACGACCAGATCGAATTCTTCCTGGTTGATGAGTCCGTCATCACCTACGTATCTGAGTATCAGGTTGTCATCGTGGCCTGCTGGCAGGACACTGTGTATCCGGCAGCGATGGAAGTTTACGCCCTCGGCCCTGGCCCTGTCGTAGTAGGCCTCGAATTCTTTGCCGTGTGTCCTCATGTCCATGAAGAAGATGCTGGTGGCCAGGTCTGGCCCTTGGGCGTGCTCCCTGGCAATTACGGCCTGTTTTATCGCATACATGCAGCATACCGAGGAACAGTAACCATGGCAGGCACGGTTGATGTCCCTTGAGCCAACACATTGTAGCCAGGCTATTCGCCTAGGTTCCTTGTGATCAGAGGGACGCTCCATATGTCCAAGGCATGGTCCCGAAGGACTAAGCAGACGTTCGAACTCCATGGCTGTGACGACGTTGGGAAGCCTGCCATAGCCGGTGAAATCCAGGATGGAAGGGTCGAATGGTGAAAAGCCCAATGCCAGTATTACAGAACCCACCTCGATTTGTATCTCCCGGGGTTGGTCATCGAAATTTATGGCTCCGGAGGGGCAGACCTTCTGGCACATGCCACACCTTCCTGGCTTCTTGAGCCAGATGCATTGATCAGGATCTATGGCATATTTCAGGGGTACGGCCTGGGGATATTTGAGATAAATGGCCTTTCTCTTCCCAAGCCCCAGATCGAATTCGTTCGGGACTTTCTTGGGGCACTTTTCTGCACAGGTGCCGCAGGCGATACATTTTGCAGGATCAACGTATCTGGGATTCTGCCGTACGGTGGCGGTAAACGCACCTTCTTCACCTTCAAGGGCCAGGACCTCTGAAAGGGTCATGAGGTTGATATTGAGGTGCCGACCGCATTCCACCAATTTGGGGGAGAGTATGCAGGCGGAGCAGTCATTTGTTGGGAATGTCTTGTCTAACTGGGACATCCGGCCGCCTATGGCCGAACTTTTTTCGATCAGGTGGACATAAAATCCACTGTCTGCCATATCAAGGGCGGCTTGAACACCTGCAATACCGCCTCCCACCACCATTACGGAGCCCTTGGGCCTATCGGAAGGATTGCTCATGGCTTTACCATTGCCTTTTCTATCCAGTTCCACAGGTGGGTAGTCTTCCACTTGCCACCATAGTGGTCACATATATCGAGTACCTGGGTATGGCAGTTGTGGCAGGGGGTTATCACTACGTCAGCGCCAGTGGAGGCCAATTGGTCGAATTTTATCTTGCCGAATTTCCTCCTGTTTTTTACGAAGCCGGCCTGAAGTGCCCCGCCTCCTCCACCGCAGCAATAGTTATTCGATTTGTTGGGCCAGACATCGATGAAGTTTTCTGCACCTACAACCTTCTTTATTACGAATCTCAGATCCTCGGCTACCTGGTCCCCTAGCCCCTGGCGTACCAGTTTGCATGGATCCTGTACGGTAAATTTCACTCCCTCGGTATTCCAGGATGGATCGACCACCAGTTTCCCCTCACGTATCCACTGGGCATAGAGAGTGATGATGCTTATGAATTCGAAGTTGTGGGGTATCTTGAACCTTCGCAACCCCTCCAGGGTCGCGTAGAACATGTGGCCTCACTCGGTATTTATGTAGTATTTACAACCCAGTGCATCCACGGTCTCTGCCTGCATCCGTACCGTATATTCCCAGTCGTCCGGGTCCCCGGTAAACAGGCAGTAATTGGCTCCGTCCCACCACTTGGACGAGTAAGTCCAGTCTATGCCGACCCTGTGCAGGATCTTCCATAGGGGAACCATCTCTTCTGGTTCCACAGTGGGCTCCTTGGCGTTTTGGTTCAGGTAGAACATTGCCCCCTTCTTATCGATTGGCGCTTCGAGATCCGACCATTCTGGTTCGTTCTTCCTGACCTCGGCAAGGACATCGCCAACCACCCATACGAAATCCTCGTTTGGGATCCCCGTGCTGTTCGATTTTTTCTGAAGATCACATGATCGTTGCAGGTTGGGGGGCCTTTGTTCCTTGGGGCGCATTCCCCTTATCTCATAGACTATTCTTCCAACGTCTATGCCCATTGGACAGGCGTGCTTGCATCTTTGGCACATGGTGCAGGAATAGATCCAGTTGGTGCTCAATACTTCTTCATCCTGCCCAAGGACGAGGAGCCTCAGGAATTTTCTGGGATCAAGGCCTTCCAGGCCGGTGGCAGGGCATCCGCTGGCACAAAGTCCGCAGGTGAGGCAGTAATCGATGTGGGCATCGGGAAAGGCGGCCTGAATCTGTTCCTTTACCCTGGTTTTAAGGGACGATAGATCTATTGGCTCATAGGGTGCCATGGCGTACCTCAACGAGAGTAGGACAGGGTTAAGATCAAATTACCATAATTTCTCTACTGCTTTTGCCATAGTGTGTCAAGTATAGAAGGGGGCATTCCCCATCTACTGACCTCGGGTAACAGGTTGGTATATAGGGTACGTCCTTGACCTGCTACCAGCTGCTCCGTATAGTCTCGCATATGAGCAGAAGAAAGAGCAAGAAAATCAAGGGAAAAAGGCCTGGAAGTGCTGCAGTCACCCGGGAAAGGGTTCTCGCTGTCATGGCTCAGGCAGGGCATCCCCTCTTTTTGAGGGAAATTATCCATTATTGTCACGTCAGGCCTGAGCAAAAAAACGAGGTTAGAAAGGTGGTATCGGACCTGGTCCGGCAAGGAAAGATCATCCTGCTGAAAGGTAACAGATACGGCCTTGCCGAACAGATGAGGTTGGTTACCGGCAGGTTGATTGTGCATCCTGATGGATTCGGCTTTGTACGTCCAGATGAGCCTGGCGTAGAAGACGTGTTCATCCCGCCAAAGAGGCTCAAGGGCGCAATTCACGGCGACAAGGTGGTCGCGCGGGTTGAAAGGATAAGGGCCAAGGGGCCGGAAGGCTCCATTGTAAGGATACTCGAAAGAGGATTGGACAGGGTCATAGGGGTCTTCAGGTCGGGACGGAAGGTGGCAACTGTGATCCCGGAGGACGAAAGACTGCACTTTGAGGTGATAATACCACTGGATGCAGCGATGGATGCCCAGGATGACCAGGTCGTAATGGCTGAGATCGAGGATTTTTCAGACAGGGTCAAGAATCCTATAGGCCGCGTTGTCGAGGTGCTAGGAGACCCGGATGACCTTGGTGTTCAGACAAAGATCGTTATGCACAAGTTCGATCTTCCCATGGATTTTGCCCATGAGACCCTGGCCCACGCAAAGGCCCTACCTGATTCCGTTCGCCCCGAGGACTTCAGGGGGCGCAAGGACATAAGGGATCTCCCCCTTGTAACCATAGACGGCGAACATGCACGGGATTTCGACGATGCGGTGCACGTCAGCGAGACCAGGTCGGGTTTTGTCCTTACGGTTGCCATTGCAGACGTAAGCCATTACGTACAGCCTGGTGATCCCATAGACCATGAGGCAGTAGGCCGTGGCACCAGTGTCTATTTTCCAAGTATGGTCATCCCAATGCTACCAGAGGCGCTTTCCAACAACCTATGCAGCCTCGTCCCAGGGGAGGACCGTCTTGCAATGGTAGCCAGGATCAGGTTCGACCATAGGGGCAGGGCCAGGAAGGCGAACTTTTTCAAGGCGGTCATGAGGAGCCACAGGAGGTTTACCTATGTTGAGGCCCGTCGTATTCTTAGGCAGAAGGATGTCGGTCTTTCGCCAAAGGATAGGAAATTCATCCAGTTGCTGGGATCCATGGAGAAACTGGCAATGGCACTTATGGAGCAGAGGAGGCGGCGGGGGAGCATAGATTTCGACCTGCCTGAACCAGAGGTCATCCTGGGACTCCGGGGCAATCTGGAAGATATCGTCCTGAGGGAACGTAACATCGCCCACAGGATCATTGAGGAGTTCATGATCGCGGCGAACGAGGCCGTTGCCAATTTTTTGGTGGAACGTCTGGTTCCTACCCTTTACAGGGTGCATGACAAGCCGGCTTCAGACAAGATTTCAGAATTCGTAAATTTTGCCAGGACCCTGGGCCTGGACATCGATGTGCCAGATGAGGTGACCCCAAGGTGGTGCCAGAAGGTGCTGGATATGGTGTCAGGAAGGCCCCAGGAATATATCATAAATACAGTGCTCCTGAGGACCATGCAACAGGCAGTCTATTCCCCTCACAATATTGGTCACTTCGGACTCGCCTCATCCAACTATCTCCATTTCACGTCCCCTATACGGCGTTATCCGGACCTTATAGTCCACCGGATTTTGAAGGGTAATCTTAAAAGGGCCAGGAAGAGACCGGTATATACCATTGAGGCCCTTGAAGACCTTGGTACTGCACTTTCGGCCAGGGAAAGGGTGGCCATGGAGGCCGAAAGGGAAATGCTGGATCGGCTCAAGGTGAGGTACATGGGTGATAAGATAGGGGAGGTCTACGAAGGGGTCATTTCGGGTGTCACTTCCTTTGGCTTTTTCGTGGAGCTAAGGCAGATACTGGTGCACGGGATCGTTCGTCTGGTGGATCTTGCAGACGACTATTACATACTGGATCAGGCAAGGCACCGTTTGATAGGGCAGCGTACGAAGAAGGTCTTTCAGCTTGGCCAGCCGGTCACGGTAAGGGTGAAATCGGTAAATATAGCCAGGAGACATGTAAACTTTGAACTGGTCGATCAGGGCAGGGAGACTTCAAAAATCTAGGGATGCCAGGGCCTGTATTTATTGGTGGGCAGTAGATATTAAGGGGTGTGTAATATGGGCGTGCCACCTGAGGTGCTCGAACGGATCAAAAGGCTTAGGGAAGAGATCAATTACCACAATTACAGATATTATGTCCTTGATTCGCCAGTCATAAGTGACGAGGAGTTCGATGCGCTGATGAACGAACTAAGGAATCTTGAGGACAGGTATCCCGAGACGATTACGCCAGATTCACCCACCCAGAGGGTTGGCGCCCCGCCCTCTGAAAGGTTCAATACCGTAAGCCACCGGGTTCCCATGCTGAGCCTTGACGACGCCTTTACCGAACGGGAAGTGCTGGATTTCGACGAAAGAGTCAAGAGGTTTTTGGGTATCGATTCAGAGATCGAATACAGCCTTGAACCCAAGATGGACGGGCTGGCCGTGGAGCTTATATATGAACGCGGTATGTTAGTACAGGGTTCTACCCGGGGAGATGGATACACGGGCGAGGATGTAACTGCAAATCTAAGGACGATAAAACCCATCCCCTTGAGGCTAATAGAAAGGCAAGTCAAGGCCCCTGTGCTTCTGGAGGCAAGGGGAGAGGTCTTCATGAACAAGAAGGACTTTGAAAGGCTGAACCGGGAACGGAGGGAAAACGGTGAGCCCCTGTTTGCCAATCCCAGGAATGCCGCCGCTGGTTCCCTCAGGCAGCTTGATCCAAACGTTACGGCAAGCCGTCCCCTGGACATCTTTTGCTATGGCGTCGGGGTGGTGGAAGGCCATGAATTCAAGACCCAGTGGGAGATACTACAGACTTTCAAGAGATGGGGTCTTAGAGTCAATCCCATGGTGGGCAAGACACATGGCATAAAAGGGGCTATCGATTACCATCAAAGGATAACGAAGATCAGGCCCTCGCTTCCATATGAGATAGACGGGATAGTCATCAAGGTCAACTCGCTTGAGCTTCAGCGTCGTCTTGGCACCAAGGCCAGGAGTCCCAGGTGGGCCATAGCCTACAAGTTTGAACCTGCTCAGGCCGTTACGCGGATCCTGGACATCCTGCTAAGTGTAGGGCGGACGGGTGCAGTTACGCCGGTCGCTGTGATGGAGCCCGTAAAGGTGGGAGGGGTTGTAATAAGTCGTGCCACGTTGCACAATGAAGATGAGATACGAAGAAAGGACATAAGGATAGGCGACTATGTGATCGTCCAGAGGGCAGGCGACGTGATACCAGAGGTTGTAAAGCCTCTGGTGGAGCGCCGAACCGGTCAGGAAAAAAGGTTTGTAATGCCAAAGACCTGTCCGGTATGCGGTTCCCAACTGGTGCGCAAGCCCGGGGAGGCGGTGTGGAGGTGTCCTAATCCCGATTGCTTTCCAAGGTTGGTGAGGCAGCTTACCCACTATGCCAGCAAGGGGGCCATGGATATAGAAGGGCTGGGTCCCAAGATCGCCGAGCAGCTCATAAGCGCAGGCATCGTAAGGAATGTTGCGGACATATATCGGATCAAGATGAGTGATCTCATGTCCCTCGAGGGGTTTGCAGAAAAATCCGCGCAAAATCTCCTAGATGCCATAGAGAGAAGCAAGAAGACGAGCCTGGCAAGGTTCCTTTACGCCCTGGGTATCAGGCATGTCGGCGAGGTGACCGCCCAGATACTTGCAAGACATTTCGGTTCCCTGGATGCCCTGATGAATGCAGATGCAGAGGATCTCAGGGACATAGATGGAATCGGTCCTGAGGTAGCCGCAAGTATCGTGTCCTGGTTCAAGGAAGAAAGGAACCGCCGGCTTGTAAAGAGGCTTCTTGATGCCGGGGTAACCTTTACAGGAGAGCCCAAAGGCAGGAAGCCCCCCCTGGAGGGCAAGAGCTTTGTGTTCACCGGTGCACTATCCTCACTCAAGAGGGAAGAGGCCAAGAAGATCGTCCAGAATCTTGGGGGGCAGGTAGGCTCCACGGTCAGCCGCAAGACGAGCTATGTGGTAGTCGGAGAAAATCCTGGTTCCAAGTATGAAAAGGCCCGAAGATTGGGTATACCGGTGTTAAGCGAAGAGGAATTCCTGGAGATGACGAAGGGAGGTACTTGAAATGAGGCGCATACATGTCTTTGTTAAAGGAAAGGTACAAGGTGTCTTCTACAGGGCGTCTACCCAGGACAAGGCAAAGGCCCTGGGGCTTAAGGGTTGGGTAAGGAATCTGCCAGATGGCAGGGTAGAATATGTAGCAGAGGGGCCGGATGAGGCCGTAGAAGGGCTTTTGAAATGGAGTGAGGAGGGCCCTGCGTATGCCAGGGTCACCGGGCTTGAGGTCATGGAAGAGGAGCCTGTTGGTGAGTTCAGTGATTTTTCAATCAGATACTAAGATGCGAGCATTCTTGTTGCAATCGGGCCGTCTTTTTCTATCGATTTTGATATTATCCATGACAGCCATCCTTTTTTCTAGTTGTGCCTCGTTCAATATCGATCTTCAGGGATTGGGACCTCCTGTATGCCTGAACGACCCTGTTCCATTGGAGGTTCTTGAAATCAAACACTTCAATTACAGCGTGAGGGCCCATTATGGGCTTTTTGGCCTGGTTACATGGAAAGAACCGGACATCAGGGGTTATTTGGAGGACGAACTTGAAAAATATCAAGGAGAAGGAATAATAAATTTGAAGATCAAGGCTAGATTTAGTCCCTTTGATATGTTACTCGGTCTACCTCTTTCACCGCTGTGGCTTCCAAGAACATACCAGGTGGAAGGAGATATAGTAAGGATCGGTGTTACGATGCAATAAGGGCTTTAGCGGCCTTAGCAGGGTCAAACAGGCATTGATTCATGTCTGGATCTTCAAGAACGGAGAGGTTCTTCAACAGGCCTTCGGGTTGAATTTTTAATCGTTATGGTCTATGGATATGCCTTTTTAAGGCCATGTGTCTATACCCGATGGACAGGCACTAGAATTTAATAAAGGAGATATGATAACGTGTACGATTCGTCAGACCTGAGGAAGGGCCTAAAGATCATAATAGACGGCGCTCCTTATATCATAACAGACTTTCAATTTTCAAAGCCTGGAAAGGGGCAGGCGCTTTACAGGTGTAAACTCAAGAACATGGTCACCGGTTATACCATGGACAGGACCTACAGGTCCGGTGAAAAGTTCGAGCCGGCGAACCTGGATCAGGCCCACATGCAATACCTCTATAATGATGCCGAGGGATACCACTTTATGGATACCAGGACCTATGAGCAGGTCACCCTTACCAATGAACAGGTGGGGGAGGCGAAAAATTTTCTGAAGGACAATATGGAGGTAGACGTATTGTTCTTTCAAGGCACCCCGATAGATATCTCACTCCCAATTTTTGTGGAACTCAAAGTAGTAAAGGCCGATCCAGGCGTAAAAGGGGATACGGCCACCGGTGCTACTAAACCAGCAGTCCTGGAGACTGGCCACAAGATCCAGGTACCCCTTTTCATAGAAGAAGGTGAAACCCTGAAAATCGATACGAGAACAGGGGAATACGTGGAAAGGGTCAAAAAATAGGTAAGGGCTTGCGTGCGGATATCCTGTGGACAGCTCTACCTGGATAAAGAATCTTAGGATCAGGGACAGGATCATCCAGGCTGTCAGGGATTTCCTTCACGGGGAGGGGTTTGTGGAGGTTGCCACGCCCTTGATCGTCCAGGCCCCTCTTCCCGAGCCATCTATAGACGCATTCCAGGTCTGTACAGACGCGGGAAGGCCGTCTCTCTATTTAATCCCGTCTCCAGAACTCCACCTCAAGCGCCTACTGGCCAGGGGGCTCAGCAAGGTATTTCAACTTGGACCGGCTTTCAGAAAGGGTGAGAGGGGCACGCGCCATTTACCTGAATTTACCATGCTGGAATGGTATCGGGTCGGCGCAGACTACAACCACCTGATG
Organism: Deltaproteobacteria bacterium; assembly: GCA_024275145.1. Taxonomy (GTDB): domain Bacteria; phylum Desulfobacterota; class Dissulfuribacteria; order Dissulfuribacterales; family QOAL01; genus S143-34. Next base: position 50,546 of record JAJRZR010000093.1, read on the forward strand.
GATGACTGTGAAAGGCTCATTGCCTGTACTGCAAGGGCCGCAGGGGCCGGGGAGCAATCGATCCCCTATGATGGAAATTCCATCGACATCTCAAGGCCATTTCCCAGAATCACGGTGGATGAGGCCTTTAGGAGATGGGCTGGCTGGTCGCCACTGGCTGAAACCGATCTTGACAGGTTTGACGAGGACATGGCATTCAAGGTGGAGCCTGCACTGTCTGCTTCACGGCCGTGTTTCCTGCTCGATTACCCTGCTGCTCTCGCATCACTTGCCAGGTTGAAACGCGGGATGCCCAGGGTGGCTGAAAGGGTGGAACTCTATGCAGGCGGCCTCGAGCTGGCCAATGGTTTCTCTGAGCTGACAGATGCTAATGAGCAGGAGGCGCGGTTTCGAAGGGACCGGGCTCTGCGGAGAAAAAGGGGACTTAAGTGTTATCCCTGGCCCCGGGCCTTTTTGTCGGACCTGAAGAGATTGCCCAGGTGTGCAGGTATGGCACTTGGTATCGACAGGCTGGTGATGCTTCTTACTGATTCGAAGGATATCGATGAAGTGATCCCGTTGCCTCCTGAGTACGACTGATTTCCTGGCAGGCCCTTACCCTCTCGAACATTCACGAGGGTTTTTTCATAAAGATCCTCATGTCGGCCGCCCCTTTCACCTGGCTCTGCCTCTATGTCCCTTAAGGCATTCTGCCTACTTTCCGAAGAGAGTACATGAAAATAGATGCGATTAATCGACCTGGGCCTATGGACCTTTAATATTTCAGGGTGCCGTTGCACAGGCCTAAGGCACGGTTTTTTCTATTCGTTGGGTGTTCGATACTCTAGATCCCGTACATTGCATCTGGCCAGGGGTGATTCTCGCTAATGCAGGCGGATATCCACAAGGGTTAACTATCAGATTCATCATGGCGGGCAATAAGCACATGGAGAATTCGTCCGAGGGGCCGCACGGCGGCTTTCTTGCCAGAATATGGCACAGGGCACTTGCCGTATCCATTTTTTGGAAGATAACCTTGATGCTTGCCATCTGTCTTGCAGGCTATGTCGGTTCGGGTCTGATGAGCTTTTCCGCGCTTGAACGTATAAGTGACCGGTTGGACCGGCTGGAATATGCCGAGGCTGCATCACTCAAGGTAGTACAGGATATCTCAAAAGAGCTTCAACTCATTGATATAGCAATTAAAAGTATAGATCTCTCAAGGTCGCAAGAATCAAATATCCAGCTGATAAAACAATCCGAAAAAAGACTTGGTACCGTAAGGCGCTTGTTGGAGCTTCTCAAGAAGGGCGGCACCGCCGATTCCCCTGGGGAGATTGCCCCCCTTTGCATCAGCCCGTTAAAGGATGGGGGCGTCGGGGTGGCCTTCGATTTTTCCGTGTGGAATGAGCTTGCAGAACTCAAGCAGGACATAAACAAATTTGGAATCCTGATGTCATCGCATAGTGATCCGGGTTCACACGGAATCGACGTGTTAAAGCTAAGAACCAGCGGCCATCTTCTGGCAATGGAAAGGATCATGTCGGCCGTGGCAGCAGGTATAAGTCAGGAAGAGCGAGGGATTATAGCCAATATCCTGGAAGACATTGGAAATTATAAGATAAGGGCAACGCTACTGGTAGGTAGCATCATGTTTTTTCTCATATTGACCAGTTACGTCTGGGGTTGGCTTCTGGTATCGCCGTTACGAAGGCTGGCCACCATACTTCAGGAGATCATGAAGGCATCGGGCGAGGACTCATCATGTTCATCGATCAAGCTTGTGCCTGTCTTCGGGGAGGATGAGATAGGCAAGGTGGCAATTGCCACCAATAACTTGATCCAGAGGATCAGGAAACTCTGTGCATTCAGGAGGGTCATAGAGGGGGATGAGACCGCTGATGACATCTACATGCGGCTCGCCAAGGTTTTCCAGGAGGAACTTGGACTGAACAGCTTCGTTATCTTTGAGGTAAGGCCAGAAGGGGAGCGGCTTGACCTGTTATATTCATATCCAAAGGAAATAGGGCCGGAACTCCCTGATATCTGTCCGGCGGAAAAGTGCAGGGCCGTGCGCACCGGCTCCATCGTTTCGTCCCAGGGCCAGCCAGGAATATGCCAGGTCTTCCCGTGGCCGGATGCACTAACACATACCTGTATACCCATGCAGGTGGGTGGAGAAATCCTGGGAGTAATACAGTTCATCTATCCATTCGTTGACAATCCAAAGCGAGAGGCAGGCCTTGTCAATACGCTGAGCGAGGCCAATCAATACCTGGTAGAGGCACTGCCGGTGCTGAAGGCAAAACGCCTTGCCCAGACGTTGCAAGAGATGGCCATGAAGGATCCCCTTACCTGCCTTCATAACCGCCGGTACCTGGAAAACTATCTGGACAATCTGGTTGCCGGTATCAGGCGTCGTGGCAGCTCCATGGGCATCCTCATGTGTGACATTGATTACTTCAAACAGGTAAACGACGAATTCGGTCATGACACGGGGGATCTCATACTGGCAAATCTCGTTAAAATCTTGAGATCCCACGTAAGGGATTCAGATCTCGTGATTCGGTTTGGAGGGGAAGAGTTTCTCGTATTGCTGATCGATTGCGAGCTTGATGAGGCAATGACCACGGCCGAGAGGATAAGGGAATCGGTAGAAGAGGCGGTCTTTCGTGTAGGTGTTACAGAACTCAAAAAAACCATAAGTATAGGTATAAGTGAATTTCCGGGGGATAGCGAGGCCATATGGCAGGTCATCAAGTTCGCCGATGTAGCCTTGTATAAGGCAAAGGAAAAGGGCCGCAATCTGGTATTGAGATTTACCAGGGATATGTGGCAAGGAATTGATTACTAATCTTCACGCAATCCATACCTTGATGCCGTACCCCCATGGCATGGAAACACAATCCAACGGCAGGATGTGTCTTCACGCAAGCTATCGTGTAACCCATATCCCTTGGCCTGGCAAACAGGCATGCATTTTGTATTAGATGATATACGGTAAGGTCCTTAGGACAAAAAAATTTGTTATTTCAGTATACTATTTTTATGACTTTGCCCAAACAGGTTCGTCGGGAGTAAAAAACTATAAAGAAATATTTTTGATCTTCCGATTAATGAAAGTAAGGAACGGGGTTGCCCAGAATTTTCCAGTGCCTTGAAGCAGGAATCCTGCATCTGCCAGCGAGATCATCGCTTATGGGGGAAAACAGGCCGGATGCCTGGCAGAACGGGCGTGAGGACGTCAGCCTTCGGTAAGAAACCAAAGATCACCACCCTATTTTTGGAGGAAAATTATGTCTTTTCTTAGACAGATCGTACCGGTCTTTTGTGTAGTCCTTGTAATAGGCCTGTCCGGCTGTGGGCAGAAAATCAAGGACTCCATCGTGCCTGTAAACACGCCTACCCATAGTAGAACAAATGAGCAGATCGTTATCCTGCCCTTTGCCGATTATTCCGTAGGAAGGCATACGGATGATGCACTTCGCCGACAGATAAAGATACAGGAGGCCCTGGCCTATAGGCTGGCACAAAGGGGATTTCTAGTTCCGGTTGAAGAGGACGTCGTTCAGTACCTGTCGGATATAGGGGTTATCCTGATCGTAAAGGCATCCACGGAGGCAAACCGGCCCTATGCGGACCTGAAAAGGGAGATAGGGACGGGATGGTCTCCGGAGATGGAATCGGAGATACGAACGCTACTGATGCAAAACAGGGGATTAAACGATTCAGAAACCAGGATGGAAATCACCAAGGTGGGATTGGACCGTGGAACCTTACAACAGATAGGTCGCTATTTCGGAGCAAATTACGTACTCAGGGGGCGTATCGTTGAATATGAGATACGTAACAACCAGGCCCTCAGCCCGATTCAGCAAGGTATCCTTCCGTTCTTTTTTGACAGTGCTTCCGGGTTTCTGTTTGGATTTGCCGATTCGGGCCGTTATGACCTGTGGCAGGACATGGCTGTAGGCGGAGGCCTGGGTGCCCTTTTCGGTTCCTCTGCCAATACGCCCTTCAATGCGCCTGCTAAGAGACAGGTGGTTTCCGGCCATCCCATGTTCGGCGTATCGCGCACGGTTGAAAGAGGAGGCTACAGCAACAGTAACGGACTCAATGCTGCGGTATGGGGCGGGACAGGTGCCGCTGTCGCCTATCTGGCATCAAAGGGTGGGAATGTACCCCAGGCGGTTATCCAGTTGAGTCTTGCCCTGCAGGATGTCCACACCGGAAAGGTAGTATGGGAGAACCGGGTGGAAAAACGGGTGGAGCCGGAGTCTGCATGGGCAGATCCGTCCGAAAGGCTTCACATGGATACGGCGGTGGAGGAGGCTGCTCGGATTTTGGCAGACAACTTGATGGCCTCTTTCCGGCTCAATGCCTCACGTGGGGCGTCACCAGTCGCATCTTCCGGCAGTATCGGGCCCAGACCGTCGGGCAAGGTCCCTGACAAGGTACCCCCTCCTGCCAATCCGCCTGAGCCCGCACCAGAATCCCCATAGACATGGGGCTCCTGATCCCAGGATTATATTTTGTAATCATCATGGGCCTGGACATGTCAAGGAGAAGAACAAGATGATCCGTTTAGAATGGTTGGCACGGTCTTTCCACCGGTTTTTATTAATACAGATTCTTGTCAGTTTGTCTGTTTCGTCAATTGCCGTAGTCGTTTACGCCTCCAATGAAGGTCCGCCAATTGAGATTACGGTGGCCGAATACGATCAACAAAATCCCCATGTGGTGGCCCTCCCGGACAAAAATCTATGGTTCGTTGTGTGGGAGGACTGGAGAACCGTTGCCAATCCCGTCGATACCAATACCGGGGCGGATATATGGGGCCAGTTTATTGATGGAGATGGAAATTTTTGTGGTGAGCCTGTCCTGATATCCGATGAGGATAACGATGGGAAAGGTGATCCTGGTAACCAGACCTTTCCCCGTGTGGCCTATGATCAGGGCGACAGCCGGCTGGGTGTGGTATGGCAGGACACCCGTGGCCGGGGTGTCTTCTTCAGGGCTATAGATGTATCTGATTGTTCTTCCCTGCAATTTTCTTCGGAGCTCGAGTTCAGTTACAATCCAGTTTTCGGGGATTCACTTCTTCTGGGCAGGGCCAAGCCAAAGATAGTCTATGACCCAGTCAGAGACCAGTTCTGGGTGGCCTGGACAGAAAACAGATCGGCCAGGAAGCGTGTAACCGGCAATCCGTTTGGCTGTAGTGCCAATGCCTTTTCCTGGACAGTCGGGGATACCAGCATGGTTTCCTTTGCTGCGCTCAGCAGCCCTGCCTCCGGCAATATAAGCGAGGTGGTTCCACCCGATGTAATCAGGACAGATGATAATATCAATGTAAGGGAAATAAGCCATAGCGTTGCCTGTACAACAGAGATTATCACCTATGAGTTTTTTGATTCGGTCAACAACGTGGATATAGCAGTGGATCAATCATCAGGTGACATCCTTTTGGCCTGGGAAGGGGTGAGGCGTAAGCTTGTCGTCACGAATAACAGCGATGAGATCGAAAACAGCCCTACCGATTGTTTCGACTGCGGCGCAGACGGGGTTAGCAGTGAGGCTGAAATCTCATCGTTCGATGGGGATCCCAATGTGGCCAACATATACGGTATCCACATGAACGAGGTCCCATTGTCCGAGATCATGGCCATGCGTCTGAGCGATGCGGACAATCTTGCCTACAATCCATCGGTAATGGCAGATCCTGTCTCGGGCAAGTACCTGGTCGCCTGGGAAGATCTGCGTGGAGGGGCCAATTATACCAAGATTTATGGACAACTCGTCTACACTACAGGTAACAAGTACAACACCAATTTCATAATAGGTTACCAGGATACCAATAGCGACGGTGAACTCGACGAGATTGTGAAGAATTCCAGGCAGACCAATCCCTATGTCGGCTATGATTATACGAATCAACGCTTTTTCGTGGCCTGGCAGGATGGTCGCAATGGTTCGGTTTCGGTAGAAAACCTGGATATCTTCGGTCAATATGTGGACGGTGAAGGTTCACTCAGGGGTAGCAATTATCTACTTAGTGTCTCTTCAAACGGTATCCCCGCCGCGGGGAATCAGTATTCACCTGCCATCGCCTTCAATCAATCGAATCACATGTTCCTGGGCGTGTGGAAGGATGCACGCAACTATGCAACCACGCGATCGGACATATATGGACAGCGTTTTACCATAGGCCAGCCGCAACTGACTGTCCTTCATATGGACAATAGCCTGTTGTCACCCAGCCTCATAGATTTTGGGAGCCGTCTGTCAGGCGAAACCACGTCTTCCTCCTTCAAGATAAAGAATACGGGCGACATCATGCTGTCCGTACAGAATCTTTCCTCTCTGACAAGTCCCTTTGCCTATGTAGGCCTTCCAGACGAGATGCAGGATGGCGATACCACAGGTATCGACTTGATGCCAGGTGGAGAGTTTACCGTCACCGTATCCTTTACACCGACCGCGGCGGGTTCCTTTCATGATGACATTTTGATCACATCGAACGCCGGTGAGGTTACTATCAATCTCCAAGGGCTTGGATTGCAACAGAATCCCAGTACCTCCTCGGTATCGGTCAATCCATCGGCGGTATCCTTTGGATCTGTCGCTGTGGGTGATGCGGTGTACCAGAGTGTGGTGCTGCAAAATGACGGCAATACCGCTGTCAATCTGGTGGAGGTGGAAGAACCTTCGGAGCCATTTACAGTACTTGGTGGGCCATCCTCAGGTCAGAAGATAGATGCTGGCACCTCGGTGAATTTCGTTGTCAAGTTTGCGCCTACAAAGGGAGGCAGCAATAATAGCCGTCTTGCCTTCATATTCAAGGAGACAAATCCGGTTATAATCCAGCTTTCTGGTACCGGGTCGGAATCCACTGACCCTCCATCCATCAGCCTGAGCACCAGTTCAGTGGGATTCGGCGAGGTCACTACCGGTAGCTCCAAGTCCGTAAATATCAAGATCTCCAATAACGGAGGCCAGACCGCAAAAATCCTTCACATAGATGCGCCGTCGGATGGCTTCACATACTCAAATGTCAGCAGCGGCACGGAGATAGAGCCTGGCAACTCGGTGCGGATGGTCATAACCTTCAGCCCGCAGACGGCCAGTGAATACAGTGGCACTTTTGACATACTGTTCTCACATCTGACTAACCCTCTACATATAGCTGTAAAGGGTACAGGCCAGGATCCTTCCACTGCATCGGGTCCACCGGACATAGTCTTGTCTGACAGTAGTATCAGCTTTGCAGATACTGCAGTTGGGAATACGCGGTCCGAGCACTTTACGATCACCAACGATGGTAAAGGTGCCGCCACCTTGCTTCAGGTGGATCTATGGGGGGATAGTTTCACTGTTGACGGTCTGGATCAGGGCATGACCATAGAACCAGGTCAGACCATTCATGCGGTCATCGGCTTTAAACCTGCCAGCGAAGGAAGTGCCAGTGGGGAGCTGAGGTTGCTATTTAACCACCTGATGGATCCAATGGTGGTATATCTTGAAGGTACGGGTGTGAATGAAGAGGACTATACCCCGGCTGGTGATGAAACAACAGCCAGCGGGCAGACCCCGCCATGGCTGAACCCATCTCTTCAACCACCTGAGGTATTGGTCTGGCAGGATTCCGCCGGTGGGGCAAAATGGAAGATCACATCCAATGATTTCACCTCCTATACTGCCAACAGGTATCTGATCGTTGTTACACCCTTTATCGATCCATGGACAGGTGGATGGCTTTTCTTCTCAAGAAGGGCCGATGGGTCCTTTGTGAAAGGGTTGTATCCTGAGGCAGCAAACTGGTCTATAACCACCTGGTCTGACTCGGTAGGTTCCTTGGATGACGTGATACCGGACGGCTACAAGGGAGCGGGGAAGTACTATCTTATCTTTGGAATAATCATGCCGGATAATATCCATGCATACTACGATTGGATTTCCTGGACCAGGTAAGGAGAATATGATGTTTAGTTTAGTGACGAAGAAATCGGTTTTCCCTCTGGCCGTATTGTTCCTGCTGGGTTTTTCATTGCCTTCCAATCAGGCCATGGCTGCATCCATTATTGGTTCCAGCGCCAGGATTACACTGACCAATATGGTGTCCTCTCAATGGCTACCCCTGCCGACAAGCAACAAGGGCTGGAAGGTTATGTATTCGCCAGATTGGCTGACATTGAATCCTTCACCTTCGACCGTGGACGGAGAGGACAATTCCATCCAACCGGTCTCAAGGCTTTTAATCGCCCTTGCTTCCGACACCGATCCCGGTCACTATTTTGGCAGGCTGGTCCTTAAGGATCTGGAGACAGGCCAAGACTGGGAGGCGGATGTCACTGCCTTGGTAGAGGATACTACGGAAAGCCAAGAGGTAGCACGGGCGATCTTTTTTACTAATACTGCCCAGGACTTGGATCTCAATATGGACATCCGTACAGGCAGGACCGGCAGGTACTTTCTCCTGATGGAACATCCGCAACTGGCGCCAGGCCTCAAGTTTGCTTATGTACCCCAGGGCAAGCTCGTGCTTTTTTCCAATTATGGTTTTCCCGTTGCCAATGCAGACGACCTGTATCTAGCAGATGGGGTCTCAATACTGTGGCTGAATCTTGGGGAGATCCCGCTAGTGGGGCTCGAGGGTACCCTCAAGATCGAGGTAGATCAGTCCACTTCCACCGGGCTTGTCCCCAGGCAGGAAACCTATTTCAATATATTGAGCCTTTCTGGTGACTGGATGGTATCTGATACCTATAAGGGAACCGTCTATCCTGAATATCGTGCCCTCGTACACGAGGGTTTTGGACTTTTTTCAGGGGAATGGAACGGGTACCCGGTCTCTGTGTCATATTCTCCCCAGGGATGGTACGTGGTGGAGTTTTCCGATGGCCGCTACTCCTACAGGTACGAGGTAAGGTCGATATCCTCTGGAAAGATGAAGGGATTGTGGTCCTATTCCGGAAGCCATGGAGAACAATACCCCTTCGAAGGAAGAAAGATAGGATCTTTTTTCCCCCTCTCTCCAGGAATAAATGGTCCCTGGTCCTTTGTATCCGTGGAAACCAGTGATACGTGCCCCGTATCCCCCGAGTTTTTTGACGGCATGGTCGATGTCTCCGTGAGCGGGGACAAAATAGTTCTTTCCAGAGGCGGTAAGACACTACAGGGATCCGTGAACGGGAACGAGGCATTGCTTTCAGGCTCCTGGATAGAGGGGGAGGATTCCTTTGGAATCCGTTCCTCTGCCACGTTCAGCAAGGAGGGTAACGTGGTATACGGTACCGCCAGATGGACACTGATTTCAGGGGGGCTGAGCTGTGAGGGAAGCACCGTGTTCGAGGGGCGGCGCTAGTGCAGGGACCTTGAGGGCTTGTATTGTTCCTTTCAGATTATACTTAGTTCTGCGAAATCAAGGCGTAAGGTCTTTTCTCCCGAGACGTCAAACATTACCTTTATTTTTTGGGCATCCATGACACAGGTGATCTTCCCGGGGCCAAAGATCGGATGCCTTACCCTCATGCCGACCTTGAATCCGCTATGTTGATTTGTCATCCTATATTCCGCATTTCCTTTTATATCTGCCCTGGTGTCACGACGGTATGGCTGTGAATGCTGTTCTTTTCTGGATGGCATGGCTTCATGAGACCTGCATGGCTCTAATAGATTGCCTGGTATCTCTTCCAGGAATCTGCAAGGTCGTGCTGGGAGAAGGCCTGCCCCGGATTGATTGATGAAGGCAGGGTAGCAGAAGAAGAGCAGGTCCCTGGCCCTGGTGGCTGCCACATAAAAAAGTCTTCTTTCCTCTTCAATTGCATCGGCTTGTTGATTAGAGGCAGGGGCAGGGAATCGTCCCTCGGCCAGTGAGATGATGAAGACCACCTTCCACTCGAGTCCTTTGGCCGAATGCATGGTGGACAGGCAGATACTGTCTCTTCGGGTGGCCTCGTTCCTTTCAGGTGGATCTATGGCCAGATCTGACAACAGGCTCACTGCATCGGGGTAACGGCTGGAAAGTGCCCTTAATTGTATCAATTCCTGCCTGCGTCTTGGCCAGTCATCCGGATACAGGTTTTCAAGGTAAGGCCTGTACCATTTTTCGATTCTCTCCAGGGTATGATCCACACTTGATACGGATTCGGCAAGCGTCTTGAGCATCGCTCCAAGCTCTTTGAGATGAACTGCCCACTTTGCCTTGGAAGGGTAGTGGGCTAGAAGTTCCAGTGGATCCTGGCTGGAAAGTAGGTTGGTGAAGATCTTTTCTGCGGTCTTGGGGCCAATCTTTTCAAGGAGCAAAAAGACCCTGTCACAGCTTAGACGGTCCAGGGGATTTATCAGGATCCGTAAGATGCAAAGCATGTCCTTTATGTGTGCTGCATCCACTAGGCGTTTGCCCCCGCGTTTGATAAAGGGGATACCAGCGGTATTGAGTTCGGTCTCAAGGGCATAGGAGTGGAAGCCAGCCCTGAAAAGTACTGCTACTTCAGATGGCTTGATGCCTTGGGCCAAAAGCTCCTCTAGCTTTCGACACACAAAGCGTGCTTGATCCATTTCGTCCCTGGCCACGTACAGGCCGGGCAGCCTTCCTCCCCTTCTGCATGCTACCAGGCGCTTTGTGAATTTTTGCCTGGCGCTGGCAATAATTGCGTTGGTACAATCAAGGTTGGGTTGAGTGCTTCGGTAATTGCGTTCAAGCTTGATGATTCTTGTCCCTTGAAACAGTTTGGGAAACTCCAGGATATTCTTGAAATGTGCCCCCCTGAATGAATAGATGGATTGGGAATCGTCCCCTACGACCATCACATTGTTGTGGCCAAAGGCCATCAACCTGACGATTTCCGCCTGTAGCTTGTTGGTGTCCTGATATTCATCGACCATTATGTAACGTATTTGCTCCCCGATCCGTCTTCGTACGTCTTCATTTTCGACCAGGACATCCCTCCAATTGCTCAAAAGATCATCATAGTCCATCAGGGCATGGGATTTTTTGTATTGATCATAGACACTGAACAGTCGCTCAAGGGCCGGCGCATACTCCAGCAGGTGGGGATAGTCGTTTTCAAGGATAGAACCAAGGCCCCCGGTGGAATTAGCCACCTTGCTGAATATGGCAGCCAAGGCACCTTTTTGGGGAAAACTGCGGGATGAACCGGCAAAGCCGAGCTGTCTTGCAAGAAGACGCAGCAGATCCTGTACATCACCCCTGTCCATTATTGTGAAGCTGTTTGGATAACCTATGCGGGGCGCATACCTCCTGAGCATACGGTTGCAAAAGGCGTGAAATGTTCCACCCTGAACCTCCTGGCATCTCTGTCCTACCAGTCGTGAGGCCCTTTGGAGCATCGTAGAGGCGGCCTTCCGGGTAAAGGTGAGGAGAAGGATCTGCCCCGGATCAATGCCCTTGTGGATGAGCATTGCCACCCTGTAGACAAGGGTCCTGGTCTTTCCGCTGCCCGCACCGGCAATCACCAGGACAGGACCATCTACGGTCTCAACTGCTTCAAGTTGTTCGGGATTCAGATCCCTGGCGAAATCCACCGATTGCCTGGGCAGGTCCGAATCAGGAAGGTGTACGTCACCAGGCATGGTAGGTTCGCCCTCCATTCTCAGGTTCTTGTAAGGGGAGGATAAAAAAGAAGTTGTTACCAAGATGCGTTGCCTCATAGCCAGCCACTCCCCCGTGTACCTCTACAACCTTTTTTACAAAATGCAGCCCGTGACCTGAGCCTGGACTTTTTTGTGTGCTGGTACAGCGGTAACCCTCTTCAAAGATATGGGCTACCTCTTCCTGGGGAATATGGGGACCGGTAGTGAAGACATTGAATTTTATTCCTGGCTTTCCTTTTCCGAAAAAATCTGTAAGGATTTCACGCCCATAGGCCATAAATTTGACCGGCTGGCCAAATTCATTAGGTACCTCATGGCAGTATTTTTCTGCATTTGAAAACAGATTGGCGTACACCTGGGAAATCAACCCGACATCAACTGCAAGTGGTATGTCTTCATCCGGGATGCCGCCCATGAGGTTATCTATCCTGATGCCCTGTCGCTCCAATCTTTGCCTGTACCGCTCTAGTTGAGGTTCGATAACCTCCTTTTTGAATCTACAATTCTTCTTTCTTAGTACCAGATGACCCTTTTCGAAATGGTCCCTGCGAAGGAGGCTTTCGAGAAAGAGGCTCGTGTTACGGAAATGTTTGTCTATGTCCTCGTATGATAACGCAATCTCCCCAACAAGATCGTCGAGGCTTTTTTGTATCTCCGTGAGCCCGTTTGAGTCTGTGTCTTTTCCCGGTGCCCGCCCGGTTGTGTATTCATCCAATGCGCTTGTCAGCCTCTTCAGGCCCTTGATTTTTTTCTTGAGGTCATTAAGAAAGACCTTGTATTTCATGTTGGGAACGATCACGTTGTGATCTATGTCGGCCACCAGGGTATTTATGAACTTGATATGTTCCTCGTTCTGAATTGAAATCAACTTGTAGTGCAGGTTGTAACCGATTCGGTTGGCATACTTTTCAAAGAACAGTTTGTCCTTTTCCTCAAACCTTGAGAGTGGAAAAACCTCAAAGAGGCCGATAACATCTTTTGCCCTGGAAAGGGGATTTGCCGAGAATAACCTGCGATTTCCCTTTATGGGAGTGATGAAAGAATCGTTCAACTCATAGGCCTCGTTGCTGATCCTCACGCCCCGTGGCGGTTTCATGCCACAGACAGACAGGCCGTTCAGGGAATCACAGGCCATGAAGAGACCGTCATCAGAACCATCTATAAGATAGAGGCAGGAATCGAAGCCCATGAATTCCTTGGGTACGAAGACTGCCACCCGGTAGAAATTTTCCAGGGTCTCATACTCTTGTGCCAGGTCAAAAAAGGCCCTTAATGTCCTGCCTTGTGTGTGGGAAAATCCATATTTTTCGTAATCCTTCCGCTTTTTACGGATCCTTGTAAGTACAGAGACAAGTTCAGGTGGGGTTTGGGGGCAATAAATGCTCATGGTTTGTCCCGGCGCATAGGAGTGCCTTTATATCAGGTATCATTTGAAATAGAGCCGATTATGTAAAAATGTTCAAGCTGGTTTCATAGGAGACCTTCATGATTTTCTTCTTGTTTTAAGACTCAATTCCGACCGGGTCGTCTGTTACCCGCGGGAGAGATAGACCTCTATTGCATCTACCAAGTCAGGTATCGTGGATCTCTGGGGAAGCACGTGGACCTTTATACCCATTTCTCTGGCGGTCTTTGCGGTTACCGGGCCTATGCATGCAATCTTTGCCCTTGCCAGCAGGTTGTCCCGTAGCCCCGGGGGCATAATGTCAAAAAAATTTTTTACGGTTGAAGAACTGGTAAAGGTTATCAGATCAACAGGTTCCTTCTCCAGCCTTTCGCATATTTCCATTGAAGGCACAGGGGCTGTGGTCTCGTATACAGGGGCCACCGTAACCTCGGCCCCCAATTCCTGCAGGCCCTGGGGTAGCAGTTCCCTGGCCTTGCGGGCACGTGGTATCAATATCCTCTTCCCTCGGATATCCTGCCGTGAAAAGGCATCTAACAGGCCCTCTGCCCGGAAGTCCTCAGGGACTATGTCTGGAACGATGTGGAAGCGATGTAATGCGTCCGAGGTGGCCTGCCCCACCGTGGCGATTCCGATTCCACCCAAGGCGCGTATGTCCTTGCCAGAGCTGAACAGTTTTTCAAAAAAGAAGCTTACTCCGTTTACGCTGCTGAAGATGATCCAGTCATAGGCTGCCAACTCCTTTAAAGCCTTCTCCAGTACGGCCTGATCACTGGCTGCCCTGACCTCTATCGTAGGACATTCCAGGCAATCCGCACCCCGCTCTTCCAGGCATCTTACCAGTTCGCTGGCCTGTGCCCTTGTCCTGGTAACCAATATGCGTCTGTTGAGCAAAGGCAGCTTCTCGTACCAGCCTATCCGGTCCTTCAGTGCGGTTACCTCCCCCACTACGATTATGGCAGGGGGCTTGAAGCCCGCTTCCTTGACCTTGGTTGCAATATTGGAAAGTTTCCCCACCAACGACTGGTGGTTTGGTGTCGTTCCCCAGCGTATCACCGCTACAGGTGTGTCAGGGCTCCGTCCAAACCTTATGAGCCTTTGGGCAATATTGGGAAGATTTGTCATGCCCATAAGGAAGACCAGGGTGCCAACCCCCTTGGCCAGTCCCTCCCAGTCAACAGGGGCCTCCTTGGTATCAAGCCTCCTGTGTCCGGTGATGAACGCCACGGAGGCCGTATAGGCCCTGTGGGTCAGCGGTATCCCTGCATAGGCCGGTACCGCAATAGCCGACGTAACACCTGGAACTATCTCGAACGGGATGCCTGCCTCGGCCAGCACCTCGGCCTCCTCCCCGCCCCGGCCAAATATAAAGGGATCTCCACCCTTTAAGCGTACTACGGTTCTCCCTTCTTTCGCCTTCCTCACGATTAATGCATTGATTTCTTCCTGTTTGAACGCATGTTTGCCTATTCTTTTACCCACGTAAATCTTTTCGGCATCACGGGGGACAAAGGCAAGGAGTCTTGGGCTTGCCAGGCGGTCATATATCAGGCATTCTGTCCTGGCAAGGAGTTCTTTGCCCTTGATGGTAAGGAGGCCAGGATCTCCCGGGCCAGCCCCAACCAGATACACCTTGCCCAATCTGTTATTTTCAGTTGTCACTGTAAACTTCCTCTAGGATTTCCTTCCCCCCAGCGTCGAGAATGGTCTGCCCGAGCTCGTTGCCAAGGGCTGTCGGATCGTGCCTTGATCCTTCGAGCGCCTTCCTTATCACAATGGAGCCAGTTTCATTGGCCACCATGCCCTCCAGTGAGAGTTTATCTCCCCGGAGCCTGGCCAGAGCACCTATCGGTACCTGGCATCCTCCTTCAAGCCTGGCAAGGAAGGCCCTTTCTGCCCTCACGCATGTGGCAGTTTCCTCATGGTGGATGGCACCTAGTATCCTTCGCATCTCCCCATCATCCGACCTGAATTCAATTCCCAGTGCACCTTGGCCTATGGCAGGAAGCACGATGGATGGATCCAAGAGGGATGAGATGCGATTGCCAAGGCCCAGCCTGTTTAATCCAGCAGCGGCAAGTATTATGGCATCGAACATGCCTTCTTCCAGTTTTTTTATACGTGTATCAAGATTGCCCCTAAGTGATTCGATTCTTATGTCTGGCCGCAAGGCCTTTATTTGTGCCATGCGGCGCAGGCTGCTGGTACCTATAACCGCCTCTTTTGGCAATTCATCGATCGAGTCAGCCACATTGGAGATAAAGGCGTCACGGTAGTCCTCACGCCGGGGGAAGACGGATACTTCCAGTCCATCTGGCAGCTCTGTTGGTACGTCCTTGAGGCTGTGGACAGCAAGGTCAACATCTCCCCTTATGATCGAATCCTCTATCTCCTTTACAAAAAGTCCCTTGCCACCCACTTTGGCCAGCGGTACGTCAAGGATCTTGTCACCCTTAGTAGTGATCTCCACCAGTGACACGGTAATATCCGGCCAGCAGCTTTCTATTTGTTTTTTGACCCACCTGCTTTGGGTCAATGCAAGCAGGCTCTTTCTTGTGCCCAGTCTGAGGCTTTTGCCCATGTCGCTTATCTATCCCTTCTGTTGAATTTATTCCATATCGCCTGAATGGGCCTTTTTATATCCAGGCGCGTAGCAACAACGAATGACAGGTTGCTGAGATCCGTGGCATCTTGTAACGGTTCTTGGATTTGCCCCTCTCCAGTTTTAAGGTGATCATACTGTTGCTACCATGAAAATCCATCCTGCCCTGGTCCGCGTTCTCACGCCCTTGGGGGATACGCGGCGTCAAAAGGTAAGGGCTACATGAGGGCACAAGGTGGATTCCCGGTCTGGATCTGCCATTGCCTTGCCTCTATTGGCTGGCCATGGCTGGCATTTGTATGAAATTGGACACAAAGATCATCCTGCTGGAAAGATATGTACCCAACCGCTGCGGGGCAGTTAGCCAATGTCAGGGATCGAGGCCTGTCAACGTTCAGCCACCACAGGTACTGCAACTTGTGCTGGTACAGCCGGCACACCCACTGCTGGCCTTTTTGCCGGTTCCCACGAATTTCGTACCTGATTTCATGGCAAATGCTGACATTCTCTTCCGTGTATGGGAAGAATTGCACTTGGGGCATTTTATTTCCTTATAGCCACCAAGCACCAGTTCCTCAAATTCCTCTCCGCAAGATGAGCATATGTATTCATAGATTGGCATTTTGTCTCCTCCAGCTTTAGGCACACCAGGAGATTTTCCTGGATGGGCCTTCGTCTCCTACCATCCTTTCCCAATCCATGAAAAAAAACCAGCCCGGCCTTGGAGCGTATTTTCATGGCAAGTCAAGATGGTTCTTTGCCGAGCAAGCCCTGTTTATTTATCTTTATCTCACTATGAAGTATACATCCTGCCTTATGGGCGCAAGTTCGGATGCATGGGTCATATGAAGGCTTGGCGCCCTTGTCCTGCTGTTGTCTTGACCCATAACCGGCTACGCACCATCTTGACTGGCAAGTTCTTCCAATATGGCTGCAGCAAGCAGCGGAAACATTATTTCATGGTGGCCGGTTATGTTGTATCCATGGCCGCCTTCTAAAGTAGGACGATGAACTACATTGGTCAAGGGGCGGTAATGTCTGATAAAATCAAAATTGGCCGTGGTAAAATTTTTTACTGGATATCCCAGATTCCTTACCAGGGTCAATGCCTTCAGAAAAATCTCGGGAAGAATAACCGCTGATCCAACATGTAGCAGTACGCCTTTCTCCATCTGTGAGATAATGCTGCAAAATATCTTGAAGTCCGTATAAGATGCCTTGCCAATGGCCTGACCACTTGTCCCGGGATGTATATGGATTATATCTGTGCCAATGGCTACGTGAACGGTCACCGGAATATCGAGTTCAGCAGCATTGGCAAGCAGGCTGACCTTGTTAAAGGGGAAGCATTCCTCGATCAGGCGTCTCCCTACTGTCTGCCCTAGCCCCTTGTCTTGTGCAGCAGCCTCTTTTATTGCGTCGTTTAGAAATTGCCCGGTCTCTCTGGCCGCGCCGAACATACCGTCTCCCAATACTGCTGCTACGTCTTCAGAGGTTTTCCCTGCCATGGCGGTTTCCGTATCATGAATAATGCCAGCACCATTTAGCGCCACCGCCGAGATGATTCCCCGTTTCATGAGGTCGATAATGATAGGGCTTAGCCCAACCTTTATGACATGGGCACCCATCGCAAGTATCACCTTGCGACCGCCTTTGACCGCTGTTGCCACCGCCTTGGCTATATGGATCAGATCCCTTGCAGCCAATTGATCAGGCAGGCAGGCCAGAAAATCTGATACTGACAGGCCGGCATCCACAGGTTTTGCAAAGTCATTCACGCTGACCTTGCTAGGTCTTTCAAGGAGTGAATAGGTTTTTAGACCAGAAAAATCCAGCGGCTTTGGATAACTCATGAGAAAAGCCCTTCTTCGACCAGATCACAGATGAGGTGGGCCAGAAATATCTGCACTTCCTGTATCCTGGGGGTATCTTCTGAATCCACTTCCAGGACCTTGTTGCAGTGTGACGCCATCATACGCGAGTTCCTTCCCGAAAAGCCTATGGTCATTACCCCCTTCCCCCGGGCCATATCGAAGGCCTTTATGACATTTGGGGAGCTGCCACTGGTACTTATTCCCCAAAGCACATCCCCTGTCTCTGCCAAGGCCTCCACCTGCTTGGAAAAGACAAGATCGAATGCATAGTCATTACCTATGGCTGTAAGTACCGATGTGTCAGTGGTCAGGGCAATGGCAGGCAGGGGACGTCTTTCCAGCCTGAACCGGTTGATGAATTCAGCGGCAATATGTTGTGCATCGGCAGCACTGCCGCCGTTTCCACATATGAGCAATTTCCCACCGTCTTTAAAGCAATTACCTATGAGACTGGATATTGCCAATATTGTTTCCAGTTGGGTGGCAATGGTATTTCGATATGCCATCAGGGCATCTTCAAGTGACTTTTCTATAATGTGCATGCTATCATTACTTTTCATGGATACAAATGATTCTTCAATGTCTGATTAAAATTAATTGGCGCGTACGGCCGCATCCCTGCAATTAAGATGCGGTCCTGATGGAGAAGGAATATATTCTTCGATAAAATAACATATCAGGCTTCAAGCTCCTTTGAACATAATCTATTTTGTCATGAAAATACATCCTGATCTTGGGTCGTATTTACCTGATAAGGTGGCTATTTGTTTTTTAATGGTTTGTAGGATTCAAGAGTTGCCCCAGTGGCAAGCAGCTTGCCAAGCGTTTCCGCCTCATTTATAGCGTCAGGATGTTGCCTTATGGCACCTTTTGCCTCGATCCCTCTATACAGGAGGGCTCCTTTGAAATCGGTATCTATAGCGTCAAAAAAATAACGAATTGTTCTTAAAATTCCGTCAAAAAGTAGACGACCCTTTGTGGCGCCCTGGCAGAGCAAGACCCCTTTTCTTGTTTTGCCCCCAAACTTTCCCCTTTTTAATACATACTTTCCTATCCAACAGGCCTGGGATCTTTCTATTACCGCCTGGGTGCTGGCCGTAATGTTATAAAAAAATACAGGAGAGGCCACGACGATTACATCGGACGCCTCTATTTTTCTGTAGACCGTCCTCATTTCATCATCGATGATACATTCCCCGGTCTTGTCACATCCTCCGCATTCCAGGCAGGGGCTGATATGCATATGGGCAATTGGCAGCCGTTCCGTTTTTGCACCAGCATTCCGGGCGCCTGTGATCAGCGCTTGTGACAAGATGTCCGAATTTCCACCTATCCTTGGAGACCCCATAAATAACAATATTTTTACCACTTGCACCTCTCGGTTGTTTTTTACCAGGTATGATACCAGAGTTTCGCACGGTATGTACACCAAGCGCCGTGCTTCAAGGACGCAACTACAATCCTAATGGAGACAGATTCTCCATTTGAGTACCTTGGGGATTTCGGTCCATGTCTTGCAGATATTAAAGGGATGTTGCCAGTTGTCGATAAGAATTACAAGTGCTGTTTAGAGGGGGGCATCATGTCTTGGGGCTTAACGTTGTATGATTCATGCCGTCCGGGCCAGGAAAGCCATATCCCCTATCGATCTAAAAACCAATGACCGATCAAGGCAAGTATTTATAAACTTGCGAATTGCAGGCATCCACAGGGGTACTATGTGGGGTGCTCCGTAATTGTCTGAGGAGATGCCTCAAAAGGAGCAGGAGAATGAAGCACAATCTTGCGGGCCGACAGGTTCTCATGGATGGTTCATCGTCAGCGGGTTCCGGTAGTGAAGGTATATTGAAGACAAAAGTGGGTGATTCCCCCAGGCACGACGGGCATCACGGCAACAGGCTCAATATGTTCCAAGATCTTATCTGGGCAAGCCACTCTCCCCTTGTGAATTTCATCCATTCTCCAGCCGCATATGCAGGCGGGGCAGGCATTATGTTGAGACACGTGTGGAACCGGCCCAGGAAGGCGATCAATTTGTCCATAAACTGTCTGAGGAAGATGGTAATGGAGGTTGCCTCTCTCCTGATAAGGCAAAAGAAGAAAGGGGCTGTTGGAGAAGGCGGCAATAATAATGGGATGGTCATTAGAAGACAGGTTGCAGAGCGCTTTCTGCAGGAGGGTTTCCCACCTGGAACAATGCCTGTTCAACGTTCCTGTGCAAGTATCTGCAGATTCGTAGAGACAGACTCAGCCTCTTTTGAAATCCAGATAGATGTTGATAGCGTGCCGATGTGGAAGGGTTGGGCCGGTCGCAAGGGAGATTATCTTGACCTTGGTCTTGAACACCTGAGATTGGGTGAAGGTAGGGATAATAACCGTAATCGCCCCGGGCTTGTCCTTTTGGATGATCACAGCCTGGACACAGGACGTTATTTAATTGCATTCCAGGACGTTACCACTATTTCCATTTTCGATAAGATATTCTCTGTCTCTACAACGCTTCTAGGCAGGCCGGATATGCCAGAGGCCGGAGAATCCGATCCATTCAATCTACCTGGCATCAGATTGACCCTGGCGCTACTCGATGGTAGCCATTTGGTCATAGACGCCCCTGAAGGTGGTATCATAGAAGGTGTGGATGTCTTCAAAGACGGCATCCATTTCCACGGGACAGGCAGGGGATGCCATGGCAGGCTGGATGATGGAAAAGTTAACCATGCACACGGGTCAATTGCCAGGACCTTGCGGAATCATCTGGATCGGATTGGAGGTGTTTTTACAGAAATAGTGCCAAGTGACAGGGGAGATCAACCGTTGGACAGGGATTCATGCCTGGCCGCCGTATGATATGAAACCTTTCCGCCTATCCACTTGTCCCAAATTATGCAGCTCGCAAGTTTGCTAAGGATACAATGTGGAAGGGACACAGACGCACTTTGGCTCTTCGACTACCCGGTAACACAACATTTTGGATCTTCATGCGGCACGCGATTACAATGCCGCGTTCCCGATTAGACGTTTTCTTGCCCCTTTTTCATCTCATGTCTTAAAGTCGATCTTTACTTATATCCGATTGCTATTCGGGCCATATGTCCATTTTGGTCACATTGACGGCGTGGTTTTTTTGGTTTAGCGTGCCACACCGTGTGTATCAAGTTCCGGCAATAGGTCTTATACACATGACCTGTGATTATATCTAGCGTGAAAAATCAGGTCTGGAAACGGTCCGTGTTTTCATGTTTCAGGGTGCGCGCGGTCTCAAGGTGCAAGTGCATGGAGATTTTTGGGCCTTGCCGTGATACGGGCAGGCAATTTCCGCCGTCAACAGGCGATAACATATATGAGGAGGTCTGTTATGAGTGATAAGATTACCATAAAAGGAGACGGGACCTTGATGGTACCGGACCATCCAATAATACCCTTCATAGAGGGTGATGGTATCGGGCCGGACATATGGAATGCCACAAGAAGGGTCCTGGATGAAGCGGTAGAAAGGTCTTATTCTGGCAGCAGGGAGATTGTGTGGAAGGAGATCCTTGCAGGGGAGAAGGCCAGGGAAAAGACAGGTCAGTGGCTTCCCAAAGAGACGATAGAGGCTGTCAGGGAATATGTAGTGGCCATAAAGGGGCCTTTGACCACACCTGTGGGCGCGGGCATCAGGAGCCTCAACGTCACACTTCGCCAAGAACTTGATCTCTATGCCTGTGTCCGTCCAGTAAGATATTTTGCCGGGGTTCCAAGCCCTGTAAAAAGGCCTGAGAATGTGGACATGGTGATCTTCAGGGAGAACACGGAAGATGTCTATGCCGGGATCGAATGGCCCGAGGGCAGCCCTGAGGCAAAGAGGTTGATCGATTTTTTAAGGGACGAAATGGGGGCCAAGGTCCGCGATGACTCGGGGATAGGCATAAAACCTATCAGCCGTTTTGGCACCTATCGTCTTGTCCGCAAGGCCATTTTGCACGCCATCAACAACGCCCTGCCTTCGGTGACCCTGGTCCACAAGGGCAATATTATGAAGTATACCGAGGGGGCCTTCAGGAATTGGGGATACGAATTGGCACGGCTGGAGTTTCCTGACCAGACCATTTCGGAAGACGAGTTGTGGGAAAAATATGATGGAAGTTGCCCGGATGGTAAGGTGATCATAAAGGATAGGATAGCCGATGCAATGTTTCAGCAGATACTCCTTCGCCCTAGGGAATATAGTGTCCTTGCCATGCCCAATCTCAACGGCGATTACATGTCTGATGCCCTGGCTGCCCAGGTCGGCGGGCTCGGGATGGCCCCTGGGGCAAATATAGGGGATGGGCTGGCCATTTTCGAGGCCACCCATGGCACCGCACCAAAATATACCGGCTTGGATAAGGTGAATCCTGGTTCCCTGATCCTGTCTGGTGCCATGATGCTCGAATATCTGGGTTGGAAGGAGGCAATGGCCCTCATACATAAGGCGATTGAAAAAACCATCGGGCAAAAGGTGGTAACCTATGATCTGGCAAGGCAGATAGAGGGGGCAACCAGGGTAAAATGTTCCGAGTTCGCCAGTGCCATTATAGACAATATGTAGGAGCGCCATCTGGGAAGGTCGTGAACTAGAATCGTGGTGATGATCAGATCGTTTCTGTTCGATATCCTGGGTGATCTGATCTTTCCTCCCCGTTGCGCTTCCTGCGGGGTGAGGCTGCCTGTACCTGCTGGGACGAGGTTGTGCCAAGGGTGCAAGGAGGAAATCCAGGCAGTGACGCCCCCTTTTTGTTCCGTTTGTGGGGAGCCATTTAGAAGCAGGGCAGGAATCAACAGGACGTGTGGAAGGTGTCTCAAGGCCCGGCCCTGTTTTAAAAAGGCCCGCTCACTCTTTGTCTACGCAGGCCCTGTGAAGGAGCTTGTAAGGCGGGTCAAGTTCAACGATGATGGCCATGCCTTGAAGGCATTGAGGGAAATCGTTGAGGAATCGTTCGGAAGGCCTGTGCACAGCGGAGGCAGCGTGGTTATACCCATGCCGTTACACAGGACCAGGTTGATAGAAAGGGGATTTAACCAGTCACTCAGGATCGCCTTGCAGCTTTTCCCACGGGATATGGTCAGGAGATCGATGTTGAAACGGGTGAGAAATACCTTGTCACAGACAGGCCTTTCGTTGGAAGACAGGAAGAGGAATGTAGGGGGCGCTTTCGTGGTGAGATACAACGGACACCCTCCTGACGAGGTGTTACTGTTTGACGATGTATTCACCACCGGAGCGACTGCCAATGAGGCTAGCAGGGCACTTCGACGCAGTGGAATAAAACATGTTGATGTGCTCACCATAGCGAGAACAGTGAGATGGCAATAGCCCTATCCCAAACACTCGCGCAGCACGTACCTTTGACACCGCGTTCCAAGGACAGGGTGTGTTTGATAACCGTGTGGCTCACGGTTTTGTCGGGATCACGGACGGATGCATGGCCTGTTCCCGGTTGACCTTGTCCAGATTTTTACGGATATTATCATTTACTGCACGCCATCCTGCTGGAGTGAGGCTGGCTATCAATAATGAACGTGGCAAAAGCCCCCCATGGTTCCTTTTACTAGGATGGAAGATGCCCATCACCCCGATATAGTCGTTTTTCATCGTTTCGAGTGCATCCCGTATACCTGTGGCTGTCATGTATGGGGTGCTTGAGATTGCCATAGATGCCAGGTGGATCGCATCCCATGCCTTGCCAGCGGCCAGAAGCCCGTCAATGGAAAAGGATGTTCCGTCCATGCGCATGGCTTCAAGGAATCTTTCCACAGCAAAGTTACATGGATGCCCATGGGGTAGGGATGTACCAAGCAGGACAGGAGAGGCAATGGTCCACAGCCTGCTTCGAGGGTCAGGGAAGTTGACCAAGAGTGCGTTTGATAACATGTCCTGGGGGACCACCACGGGAACGTCAATTCCGTGGAGTGAGCGTAAAAGCACCCTACCGGCCATTCTACCACCCCAAACTATGATTACTTGTGCCCCCTTTTCCTGTAACCTCGCCATTTGCAGCATGGCGTCCGTATCCCCCTGACCAAAACCTTCATGGCCCACCACCTTGAGATGATATTCCGGTGCATAGCCTTGAAGCCACAGGGCAGCCTGGTCACCACTCCTATTTGCAACGGTCAGTATGCCGATGCTGGAAAGCCTCTGCAGGTTCAATGCCTGGTAGAGCGCCTTTATCTCAGGGATGATCCCAGGGCTGACAGTAAATATCCAGGAGATGTTCCGTCCCCTGAAGGGGATTACCGGACGGCTGCCAGCGGTGAGTATCAGGGGAATCTTGTGGACGGATGCAAAGCCCGATATTGTCCCTACCAAGGATGATGCAGTAGGGCCGACAAGGATATCGGCCTGTTGAAGTCTTGTAAATTCTGATGTCTCCACAAGCAGCTTGCCTGGATTGCCGGCCGTATCAGCCACGAGTAGCCTGATTGATTTTCCCCCCGCGGCAATGCCTTGCCGGTTTACGTCATTCACGGCCTTCCTGGCAGCGATTAAAGACGCAATACCTTGATTGCTTAGAGACCCTGACAGATCCCATAGTACGCCTATGGATATCTTGCCAAGCGTGGATGGCCTGGCAGCAACATATGGGACGATTGAAACCAGGGCAAGAAAAGACAATACGGTGAAGGTGACCGTAAGAGGCTTGAGTCGGGCTCCTGGATGGGTCACTGAACGGAATGTTTCAAACGGCACGCGTTCCTTATTTAAACCTCTTTAGTTGTCTCCTGGCCACCCTGGCCTGGGGGCTTTTGGGGAATTTCCTGACGAGCTTGTTCAATACTATCTTTGCGCTTTCTATATCTCCCAGGCGTGCAAATGCAAGGCCTTGTTTCAGTAAGGCATCCGGCACCTTGTTGCTTTTGGGAAATTGGCTGATCACCTTTTGGTATTCGAGTATCGCCTCTTCATATCTTTGAAGCCGGTATTCACATTCACCGATCCAGAAATAGGCATTTGCCACCCTCTTGCTGTGAGGACGTTTCTGTATAAAGGCCTTTAGCACCTTTTTGGCCTCATTGAATTTGTTTTGTTTTATCAGGTCGAGTGCCTGTTGATACAGATCCACCTCTCCTTGTGCCACCTTCTTTCTGGCCTGCTCGACCTCCTTGGTCACCCGAGTAGAAGATTGTAAGAGCTGTACCTCCCCCCTGAGCTTGGAAAGCTCTGCCATTATCTCTTCACGGAATCTTTTTTCAGCATCCTTGTCCTTTTGTTGTTGATAACTTTGTTGCTCCAGTAGTCCATTTATTCTAAGTATTTCACTTTGAAGTTCTTCCAGCCTGTTGGCGAGGTCTGCCTGGGTTTGCCTGATCGAGGTGATGTCCTTTTTCCCTGCCTTTTGTGTCTCCTTGCGCAATGCGACCACCTGGGCCTGTAGCTCCTTGACCCTATTGGCAAGGCCCCTGTTCTCAACCGCCAGACCGTTGACCTGTCTTTGAAGCATGCTCACCTGATCCTGGGGGGCGCAATGGGTTAAACTCAATAAAAGAATAACAGGGATAAGTAACCTAAAAGGGGTGATTTTATGCATTTTGAGCCTCAATTAAACCTGTTAGGACCCCAAAAGGGCATTGCAGCCCCTGTGCCATAGTGTAGGAGCAACCGCTGATTTCGGCCATTTGCGAACATGATAAACAGAGCTTTTACCCTGGACGATCTTGTGGAGCTGAAAACTATCTGTCTTCCGTCCGGAGACCATGATGGATTTTCATTGTTGCCAAAGAAGGTCAACTGAACCCTGTTTTCCCCGGAAGGGGCGATGGTAAAGATCTGGAAACGCCCCTCTGTCCTGCCGCTATAGGTTATGCGGTCTCCTTTGGGGGACCATTGAGGATCAGTATTATAAGTGCCCTCAAATGTCAACCGCTTGATCCTTCTTGACTTGACGTCCATGATATATATCTGGGGTGAGCCGCTTCTGTCAGATACAAAGGCAAGGTGATTTCCGTCCGGGGACCAGGATGGGGATACATTTATCCCGGGGCCCTTGGTGAGCCGTGCCTTTATTCGTCCCTTCAAATCGATCAGATATATGTCTGGATTGCCATCCTTGCTGAGTGTCACCGCGATGGCCCTGCTGTTCGGGTGCCATGCTGGGGTGATATTCAGGCCCGAGAAGCCTGTAAGCTTGTGTATCTTGCCATTGGTCAAATCCTTTATATAAAGGTAAGGCCTGCCGGATCGATACGATGTATAGGCCAGATACTTTCCATCAGGGGAATATCTCGGTGATACCGTTATGGATTTATCAAAGGTCTCCTGCCGGATACCCTGCCCATCAAAATCCACCGAGTATATTTCCTTTTTTTTGCCCTTTTGCCCTACAAAGGCGATCCTGGAAAGGCTGACCCCGTGTTCCCCTGTGAGCGACTGAACGATGAGGTCACAGAAACGATGGGCCATCTTCCTGTGGTCCTTTACCCTACCGGTGTACCGCCTGCCAACCCTCATGGTATTCGTCGAGAGGTCCATTAATCGCAGTTCCACCGATAGCAGATCACCCTTTCGCCCCAGGCTACCTTTGACCACATAATCCACAGGCAGATTCTGCCAATCAGCATCCTGTCGCCCTCCATACTCGGAGGGATTGAGAACAGCGAAGAAGCCTTGAAAGGTCAGGTCGGCAGAAAGGATCCTGGATATGTTCCTGCCGAGCAGACTATCTTCAAAGGTGACCGGGGCAGGCT
Source organism: Deltaproteobacteria bacterium (assembly GCA_024275145.1). Classification (GTDB taxonomy): domain Bacteria; phylum Desulfobacterota; class Dissulfuribacteria; order Dissulfuribacterales; family QOAL01; genus S143-34. The sequence goes on from JAJRZR010000093.1 coordinate 76,725, forward strand.
TAATATAGGGAACGGCAATGGGAATCTTCCTCATGTAGGGAGAGGTGATATCTATATAGATCTTTGCCTCTGCGGGACCTTGTAAAAATACAGGCCATAGGGTGAATACGGCCACGATAAACCGCAACCAAAGGAATAGTGTGGCCTTGTAGCGATGTCGCCGGTACTTGCTGCGGTTCATCCGGTCAGCCTTGCATTTGCTGCGGCTATTTGTGGATCTGTCCGTATGCTTCATGTTCTTTGTCAACCTCAAATGCATGTTGGCAGGATTTGGTGACCCTGCTATTCTTCACCGGGTTTGAACCTGATCCCAATTTCAATGGGTCCGGGCAGAAGTGGGGCAGGAAGGGGCGGTAAAGGGTCTGATTCCAATATGGCCCTGAGGGCCGTTTCATCCAGCAGGTCATGACCAGATCTTTTTTCATAGGAAGTCCCAAGTATCTTGCCATTTCCGGCAATCCGGATGCTTATAGTACATTCCATGCTTGGGGACCTCATGAGTTCTTCGGGAAAATTCCAATGGTAACGTACCTGTTGCCATACCATGGCACAATAATCTTTGAGGACCTTGTCCAGGCTGGCATTGCCTGACAATGGGGCAATAGCGCCTGATTTTTCAGTATCTTTCCCCTTTGCCTTCTTTACCTTGGCTTTCAGTGCGGCAAGCCTTTGATCAAGTTTTGCCTCAGCCCTTTTTTCTTCCACTCGCTCCTGGATTTTTTTCAGGCGGCTGTTAAGGAGTTTTTCGGTATCCCTGGTTTTCTTTTTAACCTTGGTCCTTGATGATCTTACGATCCTCTTCGATGCGATCCTTTTCGGTTTCAGCGATAGCAGCTTTTTTGCCGTTTTCGCGTGGGACTTGACCGATCTTGGGGTGACTTTTCTTCTTCTGGTGGGCGCCCTGGTAAGAATGGTTTTTTTGCCCCCCTTTTTAATTTTATGCGTGGGTTTGTGGGCAGTGCCCGTGTTGGAATGTCTTGAAGGGTGCATTGCAGGTAAGGAGGCCTCAAAGAGACGCACCGTATAGACTGTCGGTAGGGTATGATGGGACTCGAACAGGCTGGGTGACCAGTATATGAGGACGAACACCGAGATGTGAAAAAAGAGGGCAGCCAGAAAGGCCGTAAGCCATCCTTCATCCAGTATGTCACCTAACACCTTGGGGGGGATCTTACCGAGAAAATACATCTTTCATATAGGCTGTATCTTCATGTCCCATAGTGTCTGCATGTATGGCCAGGCTAGGCATGAAGGTTTATCGTTTTTTCCTGTGAAGGACAGGCTCTGTAACAAGGCCGAGTTCCTTGATACCTGCCTGCCTTATGGCCGCAACTACCCTGGCCACCGTTCCATACGGCACGGATCTATCCGCCCTTAAGAGTACCTGCTTGGCACGTCTGGCCTCTTCCAGGCCCTTCAATCGTCTTATCAATACGGTTTCGTCAACCTTGATCTTGTTGAGGAAGAAATTTCCCTTGCTATCTATTGTAATTACAATATTTTTCTGTCTCTGGGGCAATGCCTTGGCAGTGGTTTGGGGTAATTTTACGTCAAGCCCCTTTGTCATCATAGGGGCAGTGACCATAAAGATGATCAGAAGTACGAGTATTACATCAACCAGTGGCGTAACGTTTATCTCAGCCATGTAACGGCGTTTTCCACCGCCACTTGCTCCTGTATTTGCCGTCATGTACCCTCCTAGCCACCCTTCCGGGAGGATACGCCTGTCGAAGAAAGGAGGCATTCCCCGGATCCGGGCCTCATTTCCCTGCCCTGGACAGGGCTTGATGATATGCCCCTTCGGAACAGCCTTATTTCCACCGTATTCAACAGGTCATTTGCAAAACCCTCCAGGTTGTCTTCCATTCGCGCCATCTTGCTGGTAAACGCATTAAAGGCCATGACAGCAGGGATGGCGGCTGCAAGGCCGGCGGCAGTGGCGACCAGTGCCTCGGAGATCCCTGGAGCCACAGTGGCAAGGCTGGCGGTTCCTTGTAATCCAATGCTATGGAAACTGCTCATGATACCCCACACGGTTCCAAACAGACCGATGAAAGGTGCTGAATTGCCAGTAGTTGCAAGAATGGGAAGCGCACTTTCAAGGAGGGATAACTCCTCTTTTATGCCATTGTTAAGGCTTCTTTGTACGTTTTCAAGCCATATTCTGGTGCCGATCATCCTGCCGCTTGTCCCGGCCTCCTTTTCAAGCCTTTCGAGTTCTTCATAACCTGCTAGGAATACCCCTGCCATCGGTGAATCCGGCATCTGCCTGGCATGGTAGAACAATTCTTTAAGGCTGGAGCTGTCCCAGAAGATCTCTTCAAATGCCTCATTTGCACGGTTGGCCTGCCTGAATCGCCTGAATTTCATGAAGATAACGGTCCAGCAAAGCAGCGATAATATGATCAACAGGAGCAGTACCAACTTCACGATTGGCCCAGCGCCTATTATCATGTTCCATATACCAGGGGTATTCGTAATGGCTGTGTCCATATTGTCTGTTTTTCCCAGGGGTGTCTGTCCTGATTGTCTTGTTCGTTAGAGTTAGAGATTTTTTCCTGTGTCCTGGCCGTCCATGTTCACGCGTTTTCAGATTGACACGCAAGGATGTGCTAAAAAACAAGTTGTGCCTGGCAGGCGTGTAACGCCTTCTCAAATAGGTTTAAGGGGCAATTGTATCGATCAATATTCGTTCCGAAGGAATAGATCCTTGTCGCAGTATTCTGGGAAAATATCTTTTTGGCGTCCTAGTCTCATGAGGAACCTTACCGCCCTTTCGCCTTCTTCCCCTAGGTCCACCGTGTAGTCGGTCACATAAAGCCCGATATGCTTTTTGATTCCCTGCTCATCCAGCTCCTGGGCGAATCTTTTTATGAAGGGATAGGCCCTTTCCGGATATCTCCAGGCAGCCATTATACTGGTTTTTATCGCCGAGTTCACCTCTCTTAGTCCTTTGGTGCCAAGACTTCGCTTTGCAATTATCCCTCCAAGTGGTATGGGAAGTCCTGTTTCCTCCTCCCACCATTGCCCGAGGTCTTGAAGGCAGATAAGGCCCTTGTCACTGTAAGTGAAACGGGTTTCATGTATGATTACCCCTGCATCTACTACTCCATTCAGGATTGCCTGCGGGATGTCGGCAAACTTCATTGTGATGAGTTGGGGGGCTCCCCGGATGAACAGCTTTAACAATAGCGCCGCCGTAGTGTGCCTGCCTGGAATGGCTATCCTGGATTCGTGGAGTTGCTCTGGCCCCAAGGCCTTCTTTGCCAATAGCATGGGGCCGCATCCCCATCCGAGGGCACTGCCCGACCTGAGAAGTATATAGTCATTCGTTACAAGGCCGAAGGTATGAAAAGAGACCTTCGTCACATCGAGTTCCCGTCTGAGCGCCATCTGGTTGAGCGTTTCAACGTCTTCTATTATGGGTTTTACGTCAAACGGCAGGTCATTGGTGTTCTTTAAAAGATGATGGAATGCGAATGTGTCATTCGGGCAGGGAGAAAGACCTAATGAGATCCTGTAAGGTTTATCGTCCATTATCCATTCAAACCCTCATATCTGCCAGCCACTCGCATGGATATGCCTTCTCCAGAGTCATCGGATTATGTGCCTGAAGTGCCAGGCTGCGTCCATGCGCGCTTTCTGCCTTGCCCCCCTTGGAGGGCTTGGGTATACAATCTGGAATGGGTACCCGTAGGTGAACCTGTATTTTTACGCCAAGACATTCAGCAGGTCGTCCAGCATACCTGCTACGTTGCAAAGTGCGTCGTCTATCATCCAGTTACTGGAATCGCTGTCTCCCGCCCAATTGCTTATACCCCGTATCTCCAACATTGGGGCACCATAGTATTCACAGGCCTGGGCTGCGGCAGCACCTTCCATGTTTTCCGCCAATGCATTGAAGCGCTGATACATGTACCTTGCCCTGTCTATGGTCGTGCTGGTGCAGGACAATGTAACCATGGGACCCGATTTTACCCTGGAATTTGTCAGACGGAAAGCGGGGGAGATATGATTAAGTGTATTTGACAGGTCAAAAGACAGGGAGATTGGCTCACCGGGTATTTGGATTTCCTCGACGGCGTTGTCAAGGCAGCGGCCCAGGTCTCCGTATGATTCCATGGTGGCCAGGACGATCTCTCCAATCCTGATCCCTGACCATCTATATCCACCCGCGATACCCGCCAGTATTACCAGATGGATACCCTTTTGTTCAAGGAACCGGGCCATGTTCATGGCACAGGCACCTGGCCCCACACCACACACGAGTATTTGTACCCCATGCAGGGAGCAGGATCGAGAAAAGGCCTGTGCCTCCAGCCTGGTTGGGGTGACAAGTAACACTGGACAATCTTCGATCTTGGATGTGGTCATAGTTCACCGGTACAGGGCCATCGGCTAAACCTCCGTCTCGGGCTATGCAGCCGTAAGTACGGAGGCGCGCCTCCAGCGCATGGAAATGTTGTCGAAGGAGGGGGGTAGGCCTTCATGGTAAGTGGTTACCTTTATTTGAACAACTACTTGATTAAAAGGGCAATTCCAAGAAAAAATCCGTTAAGGAGCACTATCGCACCAGATGGTGGTAAATCGGCGTAAAAGGAAAGGACCAGTCCTGCCAATATAGAGGACAGGGCAAAGCCCACGGCCTTCAGTACCGCTGATTTGAATGTACCTGCCAGTATAAGACCGGTGGCAGCGGGTATTATCATCAGGGATGCTACCAGGAGAAGGCCTACCA
>JAJRZR010000094.1 GCA_024275145.1 Deltaproteobacteria bacterium
ATCGATCCCATTATGAGGCCTGCCCACATGACCAGTAGCAAGCACCAGGTTCGCAAGGGCCATTACACCGGCCGTTCCTCCCTTGTGTTCTGCAACGCCCAAGCCGTACAGTATGAGTGCATTCTCAGCCTGTGCATATCCTCTTGCTGCCTTTATTATATCCCCCGCTGGCACCCCTGTGATCTCGGCGGTCTTCTCTGGCGTACAATCCGCCACGTGCTCTCTGACCGCATCGATATTTTCGGTTCGTGCTGCGATGAAGGCATCATCCTGCAACCCCTCCGTGAATATTACGTGGAGCAAACCGTTGAGCAACGGGATATTGGTACCTGGCTTGAGCCTTAGCCAGATGCCTTCTGGCTGGGCCTCGGCAATGGCCGCCACATCGGTACGCCTCGGATCTATTACTATAAGGTTCGTCCCCCGTCTCGCCGCCTCCTTAACCTTGAGTCCAACGATAGGATGCGCCTCCGTCGTATTCGAGCCGCATATGAGGAGGCAATCGGTACCTATGATCTGTTCAAAAGGCGTGGTAGCCGCTCCGCTTCCCAATGTGGCCAGCAGACCGCTGACCGAGGGAGCGTGTCAGACCCGGGCACAATTATCTATGTTGTTGGTCCCCCATACCCCCCTTGCGAGCTTCTGAAGGAGATAATTCTCCTCGTTGGTGCACCTGGATGATGCAAGTATGCCCAAGCTGTCCGCTCCATAGGCCTCCTTGATTCGTGTAAAGTGAGCTGCTGTGAAACGCAGGGCCTCGTCCCACTCCACCTCCCTGAAGGGCTCCTCAATGCTGTCCCGGATGAGCGGCCTCGTAAGCCTGTCTCTATGGCGGTAGAAGGTATATCCAAACCTGCCTTTTACACAGAGATGCCCCCAGTTTGGCGGCCGTTTTTTGTCTGCCCTAACCTCCAACAGGGAGCCATAGTTTACCAGCAGGTCCAAGCTGCAACCGGTTCCGCAGTACGTACATACACTTTTCACAGGCTTGAGCTGGGAAGGAAGAAGCGGCACGACCACAGCCTTCTTGGAAAGGGCCCCAGTAGGACATGCATCAACGCATGCACCGCAGGACACACAATCATCATTCAACTCTATAGAGACATCCTGCATGATACCGGTCTTTGGGTCTTCTTTTATCTCAAGGACCAGCGCGCCATATCTGCAACTACGTTCACACCTGGTACACCCTATGCATTTGTTTGGATCTATCTGGATGAAGGGATGAGAGGCATCGATCCTGTACCTCATCCTCGTGGGTGCCTTGTTGGTCTTTACCTTATAATCAATGCACAGTTCCCTGTAGGAACATTTTGAAAGGCCGGCGCAGCCGCACCTCAGGCACCTTTTTGCCTCCCTGACCGCCATTTCTTCGGAGAATCCAAGGGCGACCTCGTCAAAGTCCTGCGTTCTCCTTTCAGGCGGTCTGCTGGGCATTATCTCGTTCAACCTGATGGAATAACCATCGAAGTTGTGCATATCTACGTCTTCGAATCTCTTGCCCTTGGTAAAATTGAACCTGGGCTCAAGAAGCCCTACCTTTTCCTGTTTCAAGGATTCGTGGATGGATTCCGCTGCCCTACGACCTGCTGCAACCGCCTGTATGACCGTTCTGGAACCACTTACCGCATCCCCACCGGCAAAGATGCCCGGCACACTGGTCTTCATAGTGCTTGGATGGGCCTTTATGGTCTTTCTAGGAGTAACGGCAATGGAGGCCTCAAGCTCGCCAAAACTCTGGAAGGTAATGTCACCTTCTTGGCCAAGTGCGGAGATGACCGTATCTCCATCCCAAAACAACCTCGACCCAGGCATAGGCACAGGTAACCTGATCCCCCGTTCGTTGGGCTCACCCAGTATGGTCCTTGCCATCTCCACCTTGACGCCGTTTTCGGTCTCAAAAAGCCGCATGGGCATGGCCATAAGGAAAAATTGAACCCCTTCCTTCTCTGCCTCGCCTATATCCCGTTGATGCGCCGGAAGCTCCACCCTGGACCGGGGATAGATTACGGTGACGTCCTCGGCCCCCAAGCGCTTGGCACTCCTAGCAGTATCGACAGCTATGTCTCCACCGCCTATGATAAGGACCTTCTTTCCGATCTTGGGCGCAGATCCCGTATTTATCAGCCTCAGGAACTTGAGCCCGTCGATTGCAAGCTCCCCCCCCTCCACCTCCAGAGGCTTCTGCCGGGAAAGGCCGGTGGCCAGAAAGATGGACTCGAAACCATCGTCCCGAAGGTCCTGGAGGGTAAAATCCTCTCCCCACCTCTTTCCCGTCTTGACATGGATACCCAATTCCAGGATGGAGCGGATCTCCTTGTCCAGTGCCTTGTCCGGAAGTTTATAGTTTGGGATACCATAGCGGAGCAGGCCGCCCAACCTTTCAGCGGCCTCGAATATCCATACCTCGTGGCCCAATTTCCTCAAATAATAGGCGCAGGAAAGACCCGCAGGCCCGCCCCCGACAATGGCTACCTTGTGACCCGTAGCCGGTGCTACGTCCCTTTCCTTGTAGCCATGCTCAAGGGCATAATCCGCAACGAATCTCTTCAAATGATTGATGGCTATAGCCTCATCCAGCAGGACACGCCTGCAGCGGGTCTCACAGAAACGCGGGCATACCCTCCCTACCGATACAGGAAGCGGATTTTTTTCCTTTATCAGCCTCAAGGCGGCTTCGTATTCCCCCTTGGCCACCAAATTCACGTAACCCTGGACATTGATTCCCCCAGGACAGGTCAGGTTACACGGGGCGCGGCAATCTCCATAGTGATTATCGGCAAGCACCTGAAGCCTTTCCTTCCTGAACGCCTCCAGGTCCTTTGTTCGTGTCTCGATCTGCATCCCTGGCGTTACCTCGGTACTGCATGACCGGACCCTGCCGCTACCGGCAATCTCAACCATACACAAGAGGCAAGGCCGCCTTGAATCCTCTTGCCCCGGAAGGTGGCAGAGGGTTGGTATGTCTATTCCTGCCTGACGTGCCGCATCGAGGATAGTGGTCCCCTGGGGCACCTGTATTTCCTTACCGTCTATTATTATCGTGTATACTTCGCCCATAGATTTCGAATTGGTAGTCTCTGACGGCCGCTAAAGTTCCAGCCAGGATTCTGAGAAGACGGTCTTGCCGGTCAAGACCCTGGCAGTCTTATAGTATTCCAGTTCCTTCGGGGACAGCTTTGAGGGATCAGGATCGTTCCCGTCCATGATGTCATGGACTATTTTCACCAGTTCAGGTCTCTTGCCATGGGCCAATTCCACCAGCTCGTGATCGTATGTATCGACTATGGCAGACCATATGCCGTACTTCATGAGCATGGCCAGATAGGCCCTGTTGAGATAGGGCCTTTTGTCACTGGAGACCCCGTTTGAGACGTTTGAAAGCCCAACCGTGGACTTTACCCCCGGTGCTATCTCGTTGAGCATGCCCATGAATTCGACACCGCTCATGACCTGATCCGAACCCAGGGTGATGGGCGTACCTATAGGATCCACCAGAATCTTTTCATTGGGAATGCCGGCCTCGTTCATGGCCATGGTAATATCCACGGTCATGGCAGCCCTTTCATTGGAATCCCTTGGCATACCGTCCACTCCCCATAGCAATCCCACCACGTAGCAGCCGGTCTCGGCGGCAACTGGAATGAGCTTCTTCATACGCTCGGGCTGAAGGGATATGGAATTCATTATATGCCTTTCAGGATGCCTGGCTGCCTTGATACCGGCGATCAAGGCATCGGCATTGGTGGTGTCGAGGGACAGGGGGCAGTCGGTAACCTCCTCCACTACCCTTACAATCCATGGCATCAACTCCGGGCCATCCTTCCTGGCAGGACCGATATTCAGATCTAGGAAGTCACCGCCATCTGCAACCTCTTCGTGGGCCATCTCCACTATGGGCAAGGGATTTCGCTGCCTCATGGCCTCCCCGGTGCGCTTGCCCATGATATTTATACTCTCGGCTATACATTGCACATACATTTCGATCAACCTCGTTTCCGTAGATATTGGCGTCTACTCAGGCTTCCAGTTTTTCAGGAACGGGGCCAGATGACTTGCCTCCCTGGGGCCTATCTGTATCTTCCAATCTGGCAGTTCTTCCTCGAGTTCCCCCTTAATAGAGGCCAGATAGCCTGGTATTATCAGGGTGCGGTGCTTCACCTTGTCCTCTATGCCACTCTTCTTCACAAAGGCTGCGATGAGATCGGCGCTGAATTTTCCGGCAGCCCATGCCGTAAGCACTGATAGGCCCTCGGTATCCTTTATGAGTAACCATGATGGGACCTTGCTACCTTCTACCTCACCCGAGACTATAAAATAGGTCAGGGAGAAATTGCAGGTGATGAGCACGGGAGAATTCTCGTCAGGTCCATTGATAGGATAGATATCCTCCTTGACCACCATCGGCCTCTGGGGATCGGTGAATATGTTCAGACGCTCAAGCAGAAGCGGAAATAGTGTATCCCCGTGTATATCCGAAAGGACTATTATGCCGGCATATTTGGCGATAAGGACCGAAGAAACTATGGATTCAAGTAGGGGATCATCGGTTATTTCACAGGGCAATGCAATGGTCGGAAAACCAAGGGGCTTGTATTTATGCTTGATGGATGCCCGCCTTATGGCCACATTGTCCTCAAAGACCGCCCTGATAGTGCGCGCACCGGTATCAAGTACCAGATCCTTTATGCCTTCACCCTGGAGCTTTTCGGACAATTCGGCGGTTTCTCCAATGTCCTGCCCCCTGACCACGATGGGGCACCCGGTATCCTTGGCCACATCGACCATCTGATCCAGGTTTTCCCTAGTGGCGCAATAAAGCAGAGGCTTGAAATCGCCGCACGTCTTTGCCCCGGCAACCAAGTTTTCCGGTTTTTCACTCATCAAGATCAAAAAGGCATCAGGGCATTTCCCCCTTACCCTGTCTACGAGTTCAGTGAACCCGGCCTCATCACCGGACTTGTCCCGTATAGCCACCATATCTGCCTTGAGTTCCAGGCCCACCCTGTCATAGCGAAGGCCGTTGAATCTCTCGAGCCTTCCCTCTATCTCGGCATCATCCATGCCGGTCATAACCTGGACGGCTATGCCGGTTGGGTGTTCGAACCTCTTTTCATGCCTGTAGAGGCAGGTCTCTCCCCCGACCTGGAACTTGTGCTCATCGTCCCCTAGGGTAATCGTCCTGACCGGAGGGGCCGATGCCTCCCGGACCTTCTCCTTGACCTCATCGGCCACGTAAGGGCACGCGCCTATATCCTCCTGACCGGCTGCCACCTTCATGGCAAATGCAAGGCAGGTGGGCACGCCGCACTCCCCGCAGTTTTTCTTGGGGAGCATCTTCAGGATGTCTATTCCTGTAAGAGCCATGATCTATCTCTCCTCTTAAACGACGCTCTCCATGGAAAGCGCCGGATGTCCTTTTTCCTGGAGGTACTTCAACACCTCATCTTCCGATATGCCCACTTCCTCATCAGCTATCATGTCCAGGAGATCCGGCACGCCTTCTTCCTTTGCCCTGGCCTCAAGACGTTCCCGAAGCTCTTCCTTGAGCATTTTGGGCATCCACACGACCCTCTTGATTCCACCTTCCGCCTTCATGAACTTGCGGCTGCATATGTAATGCTTGGAAACACCGAGGAAGCCGGGATTCACCTGGCCCCCACCGACCATACCGGCAAGGGTGGTGAACTTCATACCGCTGGGCGTCATGCCAAGGTAATCCCTGTTCACTATCATGATACCGTTGCACATGGGCAACATGGTGGCTATGGCCTCAAAACATCCACATGCAGTCATTGGATCTATCATTAGGCTGTAGGCACTGATCCTCTCGACCTTGCCCCTGGATGCCTTGCTCACAAATTCATTGATACCTTTCCACTGCCCAAGGTTTGGATCTATGCATTCACCCTTCTCAATAGGCTGGTTGGGACCAGTTGGGTTGATTTCGTACGAGGCCTTGCCATCCAGCCAGTTATAGGCCCCACACATACCTACCCTTTCCGGTGTAATGACACAGACGTGACTCGGGGCAAAAGATTGGCACAAGGTACAGGAGTAGAAGGTCTCCTCGCTTTCATCGGTCATGGAACCAAGACGCTCATCCCTTGCAGCATATACCTTCTTCGCAAGCTCCAGCACCTCCTTGACCTTGTCCTCTTCGGTATAGATCTTTACCTGGACCTTATCCAGGATGGCGCCAAAGTCCTGATGGAGTTTACCGTGGAGGATGCGGCCGATATGCTCGAACTTGAAACCCTTCTCGATGGCGGCCTTGCCCACCCGAAGCCACATTATGTTCCTCTGGCCTATGTGCATGATGCCCTGGGCATAGTTGATCAGGTGGTGGAACTGACGTTCGAGGATGGGCTCGAAATCCGACTGCATCTGTCTGCCTGCCACCTCTACCAGGATCGCCAGGGGAAGCTTGTCCCCTTCCTTGGCATTGGTCATCTCCGGCCCTTCCACGGTCACCTTGCCGTCTTCTATCTCATCCATATCCCTCGAGATGAGCAATTCCACGCCAAGTGTCCTGCCACCGCCGCATTCGAGGTAGAGGTCATCCTTCCTGATACGTTCACCTTCAAAGGCGGGACCGTATGCCACGGGGATGTCGATCTTGGAAACCGTAACCTTGAGCCCCCTTACCTCTATGGCCTTCTGGACTATTTCATCATGGGGTACGTTACTGACCACGTGCTCGTAGGTGCATATACCGCTTGGAAGGACCTGGGGTATATCCCAGTCGGAGATGGTGGGGAAGCCCCAGTTGATTGCACCGGCTGCGTTTGCATACCATTCATCGGATACAGGACCGAAGGCCATGACAAAGGCAAAGGTCCTATCCTTGTTGTAGATCAGGTTCCCCTTGTAGTCTCCAGGCTGTATGCCCCCGAAGGCCAGGGCCACCCTGCACGCAAAACCGATTGCAAAGACCGCAGAGGTGTACGTTGGGCCAAAGGGTACCAGCCTGGTTGACCAGCCGATTTGAACCTTCCTCTTGAGCAACTGATCGGGCATGCTGATACCATCGGTCTTGTCGTGCATGAAGATATAGAGGTTCTTTTCCTGGAGCTCAAGGGCTATCTTTTCTGCCTCTTTCTCGTTGGGAGGGGTCCCCAGTATAGCAGCGAATCCAGGGGCCGTGCCGTCTACGAACTCAACTCCCCTCTTACGGAAGATGATGTCGTCTGCCGCCCCTAACCATAACCGGTCACCACCTGGTGGATCTTCCGTTTTCGTGTAGAAATCCGGATCCTCAATGTATCTTATGGCCTCGAACATCTCCTCGGCAAAGAACGTCGCCATGCCGGCATCCAGGGCCGGCGCCAGATATGGAAGCCATACCTTGTCGCTAACCGGTGGGGGGAGTAGCTTCCTGCATTCCTGGAATATCTCCTTCATATCCCCAAGTTGTTTAACAGACGCCCCTAACATGCTGTAGATAATAGGAAGATAATAGGCCGTGTTCGGGAAGGCCACCTCGTGTTCAGGGCCATACTTCTTCAAGGCCTCTTCGTACTTCTCTTCTGCCATATCAACGATCTTATGGGCACCTCGGATAGCGGCTGAACAAATTATCTTAGACATCTTGATCCTCTCTGAGAAATATTTCTGTAAATTTTCATGCGGCCGGCACACCAGTACCGCATCCCCTAAATATAAAAAACACCATTCTGAATAAGGGTATATTCCCTAGGCAACCTTCCGCAGCCGGCATGTATCCTAAAACCAGATTTCCGGGGCATGAAGGCACAGCCCTTTCCTGGACTACATCATCCCTTCTATCAATGCCTCGGTCAGGGCTACTGCCTTCGGATGCCTCATGATCATAAGCTCTCCGCCGGCTAATAGAAGCGTAGATGCGGTGATTGATTCCATTATCACACCCCTTCGCTCCTGATCACCCAGGAGTATGTCACTGGGAAGCCTGCATTCCTTTGCCTTCCAGACCTCGCGCCCCAGATTCACCACTATAGGCGCAGAGAGTTTTTCGTCCTGCTGTGTCAGGGCCGCAAGCCTGATCCGCTCCATAACCGAATACGTGTATTCGAGCCCGTACCCCACCGCACCTATGGACGGATCCATAAGGATATGGTTTAACGACACCCCCAAATTTTCAAGCAGGATGTTGAGTTGTTTTGCAAGGTTTACATCTATAGGGGTCGATGCGACTACTGGCAACTGAAAGGCCATGGCAGTGGCGCCAAGGGTCCTGTAATTTGCATCGCTAAGTGGTCCGACACATACCTTCTTGTTGCCTATCAGGCTGGTGACTTCCCTCAGGGTTTCGGTATCCTTGTCGGCATTGCCGCACCCCCAAAGGATCACCGGGACATCAACACCATCCACGACATCCTTGGCGATCTTTGCCGCATCGGATGCAGGGACATCGGCCCCATTGGGATCCGTACTTATGAGGGACAGGCATATGGCCTTTGCGTTGAATTCATCCACGCATTTTCTTGCCCACTTGACAGGATCATCAAGGCAATCATCAAAATACCTGGTCAGTACATCTGGCCACTCCTCAGGCCTGCTGTCCAGGACCTCAAAGGCTACACGTGGTGGATTTGGCATGTCGCCCTCAAACAGATGAAACGGAAGCGTGGTCTCTCCGCCAACGGTTATGGCCTTTTCTCCATCACCGATGAGTACATCCTTGATCGATCCGCTGCATGGCTCCCTATAGAGATCTTCCGGGATGGACCCGGCCCTTTCTACGAGGCTCCTAGTCTCTTTTTCAAGCACAGGAACCTCCAGGGAACCGACGCCCTCATGCTCCGGGGTGCCACTTAGCTGGACCTTTGGGGCGGGCTTCGGGGCCTCAGCCTCCTTTTTCTCCTCCTCAGGGGCGGGTGCTTCCGCTTCCTCCTTTTCAGTGATGGCCTCTACAGGAGGCGCGGCTTCTGGTTCCCGGGCCTCTTTCTCCTCAGGTATTACCTCAGCCGGAGGGACTTCCTCTTTCTCACCCGGGGCGACAGCCTTCTCCGTGCTGACCTCAGGAACATGGATTCCCTTGCCAGCCTGGGCCCTTTCAAGACCTTCCTTGGCCTTTTCATCCCCCGGGTCGAGCTCCAGGGCCTTTTTGAATGCCTCCATGGCGCCGTCACTATCCCCTTTCATCAAACGGACGTTGCCCATGGCAACATAACGCACTACCCATTTCCTGGACCACTCTTCAGGGGTAATTTCCTCAGGACACGGCGGCAGGCCCTCTGCAGATGGAATGGCCTCCGCGGTCCCTGCCGGGCCTGTCTCCTTTTCGGCCAGAAGTGCCTTTGCCTTGTTCAAACCTTCAATTGCCTTTTCGTCCTCAGGCGCGATCTCCAGGGCCTTTTTAAAGAGGTTCAATGCCTCTTCCACATTGTTTTTATGGAGCAACACGTTGGCCTTGGCCACCAGGTTGATCACATCTTTCTGGCGGGCGGCTACCTTCTTCGTCTCTGTTTCCCTAACCTCCTCCGGGGTACTGGCCACAGGGGCCTCTGCTGGAGCCGGGATCATACCTGCTGCTGGAGCCGGCGGGGCCGCCTGTCCAAGCTGCAACAGGAATTCTGCCTCCAGAAAACGTCTGAGGGCCTCAAACTGATCCTCGCTCAGGCCAAGTACCTTCTGCAGTGCCTTGAGACCGAGATTCAATGAGCTTAAAGCGTCTTGTTCCCTGAGGCTCAACTTGCCCGATGATATGCTTTCTGTCATAGCGCCTTGATTGAACTCCGTCTGAGATATCGAGGCAGGCCCGCCGGTGGCCTCTCCGGCAACAACCTGGAGGGAACCTGCCTTCTGCAATTCTTCCTTTGCCTCTTCCAATTCCGTAGTAAGTCTCTTAATCTCGGCCTCTCCTTTTACAGCCGATCGCTTCACATCTTCCAGTTCCTTGCGAAGCCCGGCGATTTCGGCTGAGGCACTTTCTTTTTCCTTGATCAGGAGGCCCCTGGATGCCTGGGCCTCGGACCTGGCCTTGTCAAGTTCCTTTTCAAACTCATCCCTTATTTCGTGCCTTGCCCGCTCCACGGCCTCTTCTATGGCACCTGGGGAAACAAGTCTTGGCTCAACACCCTGGGGCTCAGGCCTTGGACCAAGACCGGAACGTTTCACGATCTCCGGCACGGCCTCTTCCCATTCTATGGCCATGACGTGGACACCGGAGACCCCCTCGATCTCCTTGACCTGATTTATTATGTCCACACAGATGTTGATTCCCTCTTCCCTTTGATCCTTCGCATCAGAAAGACGATCGATCACCTCGTCCGTGACATCCAGACCTGGCACGAACCTTTTCATGTATCTGGCCATACCTAGAGACTTAGGAGGGGTCACACCGGCCAGGATGAAGACCTTTTCGTGAAGGCCCAGATCCCTTACCATTTCCATGAACTTCGCAAATTTTTCCACGTTGTAGATGATCTGTGTCTGGATAAAATTTGCGCCAGCTGCCACCTTCTTGCCCAACCTTATAGGCCGATATTCAAAGGGATCTGCAAAGGGATTGGCCGCGGCTCCAAGGAAGAGCTCCGGTTCGTTTGACTTGATTTCCTCGCCACATTGGAATTTCTTCTCATCCCGCATCTGCTTGACCATGCCAAGGAGCTGGATGGAATCCATGTCGAACACACCCTTTGCCTGTGGATGGTTTCCAAATTTCTGATGATCCCCGGTAAGACAAAGAAGGTTTTTGATGCCCAGGGCACTAGCCCCAAGGATGTCGGCCTGTATACCGATCCGGTTTCTGTCGCGGCAGGTCATCTGCATTACCGGTTCCACGCCCTCCGACAGGGCCAGAAGAGCGGCCGTAAGGCTGGACATCCTGACAATGGCCGTCTGACAATCCGTTATGTTGACAGCATCCACATGCCCTTTTAATATCCGGGCCTTCTTGCGGACAACTTCAAAGTCGCCACTTTTAGGTGGTCCGAGTTCCCCGGTAACGGCAAAGTTACCGGATCTCAGGACCTGTTCTAGATTGCTTCCTGCTATCACGGTAGCAAGTCCTCCCTGATTCTTCGGCGCGGCCCGCCGTGACCGGCTGTAGTCCAGTCCCGAATGGGCGTTATATCCTTCAAAAGTTTATCCTGTTTCTGTTCCACCAACTTGTCGTGGATCCGTTGCCACACGCATGGAACATTCGGATCTATTTCACACCTGCCGCCAACGGATCCGCCGCACGGGCCATTCGATAACCTTTTGGCACACCTGGCCACAGGACATAATCCCCCGGTAAGATGGAGTACACAGGAGCCGCAGCCTGCACATAACTCTATCCATTCCCCGCTGCTCATGTTGGCACCGTAGAAGGTGGTGTTGAGGGCAGGTAATACCCGTACCCCTGGGCAACGATCTGCGATGAAGTTGACACCCACGCCACATGCGGTGGACAAGACGGCATCAAACTGCTTTCCCCTCTCCTTGAGAGGTTCCAGGTACTCTGGATCACACTGCCTTACCAGCGTATCCGTGTCGATTTCTATCTGCTGACCGGCCTTTTTACGGCCCAGTCGCAGGGCAGAGGCGATTACATCCACTTCCTTATCGCCACCGGCCGAGCATACGGCCACACAGCCCCTACAACCAAGGACCAACAGCCGATTGACTCCGGAAATCATATCCAGAATCTCATTCATGGGTTTTCTCTCTGCAACGATCATGACAGGTACTCCATGGAACTAACGGTGAATGGACTCAGCATCGCTAAGTACCCCGGACATATGCCTGGCTGCCTCTACAATAGGCTCGGTCTCACCCCTGGATACAAAGAACATCTCCAACCGGGCAGGGTCTATGCCCAACTCCTCAAGGATCTTCTTGGCGTAGCCAACCCTCTTGGCTGCCCTCTGGCTTCCAGACAGATTGTGACACTTGTCAACCTGACATCCAGCAACGAAGACCGCCTCTGCCCCCTGCTCAAAGGCATCGAGCAAGGTATTGATCTCCAGTTTTCCGGTACACGGCAATCTCTTTATCCTGAGCCCATCGGGAACCAGACCGGCCTTCTTCAAGGTGTCCTCATCGACACTCGATGTATAATTACAACAAAAACCAAGAATTATATCGCTCATACCATTGTCCCCTTCTCCTCAAGGGACGGCGCCAGCGAGATGGCCTCGGCAGGGCATTCCAGCACACAGATACCACATCCCTTGCAAAGTTCTGGCTCTATATATGCGTAACCCTCATCAGCAATATGGGGGGCACCGAACGGGCACAACCTGACACAGGTCAAGCAGGCTACACACTTTCCTGCGTCTACCTTGGCGAACTGTCCAAGTGCGGCAAGCATTTCGGTGGTCACCTTGCCCCTTCTTACTGCTTCCTGTCTGAGGGCCTTGATCACATCGCTGCAACGTACCTGCTGAGGACAGACAGGAACACAGCTCTGGCACTGGGAACATGCCCATATCACATCCGTGCCCAGGAGCCGGTCGGTAAGCCCAAGTGCCACCATGTGTACGATCTTCCTGGGATCAAATTCCGGCACCACCTTTTCTACAGGGCATACGCCGCTACATGCCCCGCAGGCGAAGCAGCGGGCTACCGTCTCACATCCTGGTTGGATGGAAATCTCCCTTTCCAACCCCTGGTCCAATTTAGCTGCCTGAATAGTCATTTCAATTATTCCCAAAATCCATCGGTTAATATCATTCCTACACCGAAATTACACTGGTTAAAGGCCCCCGGCCACGCCTATGCACTCAAGGTCCATCCTGCATCACTATGGACGATCTTTTTCCTCCTGGAAAGGCCATCCAGTACCTTCCGGACCTCA
>JAJRZR010000095.1 GCA_024275145.1 Deltaproteobacteria bacterium
AAAATGCTTCCCGCGTTCCGGGTACCTGGCAATGGCCCTTTTGGTGATCTCCTTTGCTATTTCCAGGGCACGCCCCTCATCGAACTGAATATGGGTGGCACCCGGAATCTTGGCCTTCGACGATGTGGTAATAAGCTCTGTGTGATAATGATTGGCCACCGGAGATACCCCTTGCATGATACACTGTACATCTACCACCATGGCCTCCACGGCACCGGTTGCCAAGACTACCTCCTGCTGCACGAAACTTCCCGAGATCGGGATACCCCGCCGCATCAGTATCTCGTTTCCTGTGCAGCACACACCTGTGAGATTTATTCCCTTGGCGCCTGCTTTCTTGGCAGCAGCTAGCATTTCAGGGTCGTTGGCTACCATAGCCAGGGCCTCGGCCAGCACCGGTTCGTGTCCATGGACCGTGATATTGACCTCGTCCTCCTTCAATACCCCTATGTTGACCTTTGTGCGCAGAGGAACCGGGGTGCCGAACATGATATCGGAAAGCTCGGTGGCTATCATCGATGCCCCCCATCCATCGGCAAGGGCACACCTTGCGGCCTGAAGTAGAAGGTTCTCGTAATGCTGGTCCACACCCATATGGGTCCGGTGCATGACTTCCACTACCTCCCGGTCGATCCCCCGGGGAGTAATACCTGTATTTTTCCAGATCTCCTGCCTAGGCGCCGGGGCACGCTTTACAAAGGAAAGGACGCCCTGCTGCTGGCCGAATTCACTTATCAGAAATTCCCCGACCTCTATGGCAAGGTCTGTCTTGTCCTTCTCGGCCGGATCAATGCCCAATCTCAAGGCAGTCTCCCTGAGCTTCATGCCGTCTTTTATCTCGTAGGGTGTCTTCCCCTTGGCAGTCTCAAGGAACGCAAGGGCCACTCCACGTCCGTGGTCCATGTGAGCCGCGGCCCCACCTTCCACTATCCTGGCGAAGTTCCTGGCAGCAACCGTGGATGCATCCGCCCCGCAGACCCCTACCATGGTCTCTACGCCCTCTATGATCTGGCATGGCCCCATGTTGCAATTCCTGCAGCATGTTCCACCCTTTCCGAACAGGCAGGGCTCTATCCCTCTGTTCTCCACCCTGTGGGCCGCAGTGACAACCCCCTCTGCACAGGAGTTGCATAAAACCTCACGATTGGCCTCGCACTGAATACCGGGGCACCCCCCGTTTCCTTTTTCAAAGCGTCTGCTGGTATCCATAACCAAAACTTCTCCTTAAACTTTCATGCGGCCCGCATTACCTGTGCCGCGCCCCTGGGCATGAAGAACACCGCCATTGAAGGGGATGCCTATTCAGGGGTTCCTTTCGATAAAATAAACGGGATATCACAGAATTCCTATGCGATCCCGGCGAGCTGTTTCGCAGCCTGTACTGTATTCTTCATGAGCATTGTTATAGTCATAGGGCCCACACCACCCGGGACCGGGGTAATGGCAGAGGCCTTTTCCTTGATGGCATCAAAATCCACATCCCCACACAATATGGCCTTGCCTTCAGGGGTCTTGCCTATCCGGTTGACCCCCACGTCGATGACTACAACCCCTTCCTTTACCATATCTGCGGTGATAACCTTGGGCCTGCCTGCAGCCACTATCAGTATATCCGCCCTCCTGGTATGAAAAGCGATATCCCTAGTCCTGGTATGGCATACAGTGACGGTGGCATTTCCACCTTCCCTCTTCTGGAGCATCAGGTTGGCAATCGGTTTGCCCACTATATTACTGCGGCCTACCACAACCACCTCAGCGCCACTGGTCTCCACACCACTGCGAACGAGCATCTCCAATATTCCGTGCGGGGTACACGGAAGGAAACACCTCTCACCGATCACCATCTTGCCCACGTTTACAGGATGAAAGCCGTCAACATCCTTGTCCGGCGAGATTGCATATAGGACCTTGCTCTCGTTTATGTGCCTTGGCAAGGGAAGCTGGACCAGAATACCGTGGATCGACTCATCATTATTATACTTTTCTATAAGGTCCAGAAGTTCACCTTCCTTGATATCATCCGGTTGATTGTCCTGGATGGAATGGAATCCAAGATCATGGGCAGTACGCTGCTTCGCCGTGACATACGAGACAGAGGCAGGATTTTCGCCTACGAGGATAGTCACGAGGCCGGGAACAACACCGTGTTTTTCCTTGATCTCAGCCACCTCGGCCTTAAGCTCCTCCCTGATCTGTTTGGCGATCTCGGTTCCACTGATAATCTTTGCCGACATAATTCCTCCTGGTAATTGGGTTCCAAACTTTCATGCGGCCCTAGACCTGATGCCGCGCCCCTGGATAGAAAGTAAAGTATCACAGATGGCTTCCGTGTAGGGATAAATCGGGCTGCCAGGGTTTTATTCAATTTTGTAAAACCAGTTCCTTCTTTGCAAACCCCAGGCCACCGACGGTCAGGCCCATGTGGCGCACATTCAGAAGCAAACCTCCTGTAATCATTAAGTATTTATCAGCAAGCCAATAATACTAATTTGATAAATGTGTTACGTACGGTCAACGGGGAAAAAGACCCCAGCCATGGTGCCTTTTTCCCCACCCCTTACACTAGAACAGGCCTTTCACCTTTCCAGTCGTTGTATCCACATCTATGCGCCGGTAGGCAGGATCAGAACCGGTTCCTGGCATGAGGCTTATGGCGCCGGCCACTGGCACGACAAAACCGGCCCCCTTATATGTCAGTATATCACGGACAAGGAGTTTCCAGCCCTTCGGGACCCCTTTAAGGTTTGGATTATCGGACAGGCTGAGGTGGGTCTTGACCATACAGGTACCAAGTTTCGAAAGCTCAGGATCCTTCTCCATCGCCTCGGCCTTCTTTGCGGCCTCAGGGGTATAGGTCACCCCGTCGCCACCGTATACCTCCTTGGTGATAAGCTCGATACGCTGTCTGAGGGGCATATCCAGGTCGTAGAGGAACTTGAAGTCATTTTCCTCGTTGCATGCATCGATGACCGCATCGGCAAACTCGAGCGCCCCGTCACCACCCTTGAGCCAATGTTCAGAAACGGCCACCCTTGCACCTGCATCCTCGCAAAGCCTTCTTACTGCCTCGATTTCGTTCTTGGTATCGGTATAGAACGCATTGATGCAAACTACTGGATTTATACCCGCCTTTTTCACGGTCTCTATATGATGTAGCAGATTTACGGTCCCCTTCTCGACCCACTCCACATTCTCACTATTGTATTCCTCAGGCATCGGACGCCCAGGCCTTGGTATGGGCGCACCGCCATGGCACTTGAGTGCCCTTATGGTGGCCACGACAACGGCGCAGTTGGGCTTGAGTCCACTGAAGCGGCACTTTAGATTCCAGAATTTTTCAAAGCCGATATCCGCTCCAAAACCACTTTCGGTTACCAGATAATCACCGAGCTTGAGCCCTATCTTGTCCGCGATCACTGAGGACTGGCCAATGGCAATATTGGCAAACGGACCAGCGTGTATTAGACACGGCTGGCCTTCCACTGTCTGCATCAGGTTTGGATTGACCGCCTCCACCATCCAGGCAGTCATGGCACCGGCCACCTCCAGGTCCTCCGTGGTAATTGGCTTGCCCGTCCTATCGTAAGCTATCACGATCCTTCCGATACGTTCCCTCAAGTCTTTGAGGTCATTGGCAATAGCCAGAATTGCCATTATCTCGGAGCTTACCGCTATATTGAAACCACTCTGCATGGTAAAGCCATCCATGCGCCCTCCGATACCAATAGTAATATTTCTTAGGGCCTGGGCGCAGAAATCTATAATCCACTTGAATTCGACACTCTTGGGATGGACGTTGAGCCTTTTGAGCCCTCTCTGGGCAAGCTGTTCGTCCGTATAATTGGATTCATGCTGCATCCTGGCGGTCAGGGCAACCATTCCAAGGTTATGGGCATTCATGATCGCATTGATGTCACCAGTGAGACCAAGGGAAAACTTGGACAGCGGGATCACCTGGGCCAGGCCACCTCCGGCGGCACTGCCCTTTATGTTAAACGTCGGACCACCTGAAGGCTGACGAAGGGCGCCAACCACGTTTTTACCCCTTTTCCCAAGACCTTCCATGAGCCCCACGGCGCATGTACTCTTTCCTTCCCCGAGTGGAGTTGGCGTAATGGCCGTAACGTCAATGTACTTGCCGCTTGGCTTATTCTTCAGTCTCTCCATGGCCCTTGCATAGTCAATCTTTGCAACGTAATGCCCATAGGGCAAAAGCTCCTCCTTTTCCAGGGCAAGCTCCTCGCCGAGTTGATAAACGGTCTTCATGTGCTGTTCCGCAGCCTCGGCTATCTCCCAGTCTTTCATCTTGGTTGGATCCAGGTTCATCAATCAAATCCTCCTTAAAAATATTGTGGACGTCCAGCGACGCCGGATTAGAATACCATTCCCGGAAGTCTCTTCCAAACTTTCATGCCTAAACCGGCTACTTGTGCAACCCCATGGGCATGAAAATACAGCCCCGGGAGAGATGTATTTTCGAAATATACGGCCATTGCCTATGCATCGGATACAATGAACGATGAAAATACCAGGGTATTCCCGGGTATCCGACAGGATCTTCCGCCACTGAATTCGAATTCAGCATAGGTACCTGAATAAAGCAAAGCTTGTCAATCCCCGGAGGAACCAAATTGATAATAGAAATAGACCCACGCCGGCCACGGCCCCATCAGATCCAGAGGATAATCGACGCGATGAAGAGAGGGGAGATAATCGTCTACCCCACCGATACCTGCTACGGAATAGGCGCAGACATCTTCAACAAGGCAGCGATAGAGAAAATCTACCGTCTGAAGGGGATAGCCAGGAACACCCCCTTCAGCTTCGTCTGCTCAGACCTGAGTGACATAAGCATGTATGCCAGGGTATCGGATTTTGCATACAGGATACTAAAAAAATACCTGCCAGGCCCTTATACGTTCATACTCGAAGGTTCCAGGCAGGTACCCAAGATGATGCTGACAAAGAGAAAGACCGCAGGGATAAGGATCCCAGACCATCCGGTATGCCTAGAAATCGTAAGGACCCTTGGCCACCCGGTTATCAGCACCTCGGCAAGCATCAATGGGGAAATCCTATCAGACCCAAGGGAGATGGCCAGACGCTTTGGCAAGCAGGTGGCCATCGTAGTGGATTCAGGTATCATAGCCCCTGCGCCATCCAGTGTCATATCCCTGGTGGATGACGAACCCAGGATACTGCGGGTGGGGAAAGGTGATATATCGGCCTTTGAAACCTGAATTAAATCTTGTACAACCCCCCTTAAGGGCCGGCCTCACCTCATAAAATATTTTTCAAATCCTTGCCTGCCTTGAACACCACCCTGTGATTCGGCGGACACTTTGTCAGGCAACCGTTCTTTGGATTTACGAATTCCCTGCCCTTTTGAAGGTGAAGTGAGAAACTGCCAAATCCACGGATCTCTATCCGCCTTCTCTGTACTAGGGCCATGGTCATGGTCTCAATGACCAGATCGATGACCGTCTCTATGTCCTTTTTGATATGGTCAGGATAGCTCTCGTGGAGCTTGTCGACCAGATTGCGTTTCAAGACCACCATGCTTCACCCCAAGCTTTCAGCCCATACATTCGTGCGAAAACACAACCCACAAGCTCACAGACATAAAAGATGGACCCGTTTCCCGACAGAAATCCCAAGGGATGGCATATGGAAAATATCCCTCAATAGGACAGCCCCTGTGGATTTGAAGATTCAGCGAATTGCCTGAAGGCCCCGGCAAGGGTCTTGGCACCACCCTCTTCCAGGAATTCCCGCATCATGTTCAGCCTGTTTTTCCTGGGATAGGCCAACGCAGGCTCGCCTTTTATGCCAGCCAACCTTCCTGCCTTTTCAACCGCATCACTGAAGTTGCCCAATTGATCCACCAGCCCAAGCTCCATTGCCTGACGACCGGAGAATATCCGTCCATCGGCCAACTGCCTCACCTTGTCCTCAGGTAGTTTCCTGGCCATGGCCACTGCCTCAATGAACTGGACATGTACATCGTCCATAACCCCTTTGAGAACCGCCTCTTCCTCGGGGGTAGGCTCCCTGGTCATGGACCCCATATCCTTAAGCCGTCCGCTCTTTATGACAGTGGTCTCGATACCCAATTTCTCCATCAACTTCTGTATATTCGGGATCCTCATGATAACGCCTATACTGCCGGTGACGGTGCCTGGATTTGATATTATGTACCTTGCACCGAGGGAAGCATAATAGCCGCCAGAGGCGGCAATGCTGGCAAGGGACGCCACGACAGGCTTTTGCTTGTCGGCCCGTTTTATTTCTTCATAGATTTCCTGAGAGGCCCCCACTGACCCACCGGGGCTGTCTATCCTCACTACCAGGGCCTTTATCCCTGGATCCCTCTCGAAATCCCTTATTGTCTTGACCACCTTCTCGGAATCGGTGATGACCCCCTTGACATCTACGATCCCCACCTTGTCCTTGCCCCCGGCCGGGGCAATAGACACGAGGCTCCTGGCGGTAAAATATACAAATGAAAAAAAGACCACCACTGACAGGATCGTCAATCCTCCAATGGTGGCCAGTACTATCAGGAAGGGATTCGTCCTGCTGATGATCCTTGAATCGGAATCGGTCATGGCAAAAGGCTACTAGTCCCTTTTCTTCTCGTCATCCGGGGAACGGGACATGCTCTGCTGCACCAGTTCCTCCTGCAAAAGGCTTCCAAGGGTAGTGGCTGTCCTGCTCTTGGATGCGTAATCCTCGAAATATGCACGCTCTTCATCTTCTGCAATCTTCTTGAGAGACAGGCCGATACGGCGTTCGAGTGGGGCCACGTGTATCACCTTGGCGCTGATCTCCTCCCCCGCCTCATACTTGCCAACAGGGCTCTTCGCCTTTCCAGGACCGATCTCGGATACATGGATAAGGCCTTCCACACCTTCTTCCAGCTCAACAAATATCCCGAAATCGGTAACATTGGTTATCTTGCCGGTTACCACACTGCCCAAGGGGTAACGCTCCGGGGCGGATTCCCATGGATCGGGATGCAGTTGTTTCACGCCAAGAGAAAAACGTTCCTTGTCCTTGTCTATGTTAAGGACAACCGCCTGGATCTTGTCTCCCTTTTTGTAGAGCTCAGAGGGATGCTTTATCCTCTTGCTCCAGGAAAGATCGGATATGTGAACTAGCCCGTCTATTCCCTCCTCGATACCTATAAAGATACCAAAGTCGGTGATATTCTTGACTTGGCCCTCAATGACCGTACCAATTGGATACCTGTCCTGAATGAGTTCCCAGGGATTTGGTTCAATCTGTTTCAGACCAAGCGAAATCCTCTTTGCCGCCGTATCCACCTTTAGCACCACGGCCTCGACCATATCCCCCACGTTAACCACCTGGGAAGGATGGCGTATCCTCTTGGTCCATGACATCTCGGATACATGGATAAGGCCTTCCACACCTTCTTCCAGCTCAACAAATGCCCCGTAATCGGTGAGACTTACCACCTTTCCCTTCACCTTCTCACCCACTGGGTACTTCTCTTCGACCCTGAGCCATGGATCCTCAGACAGCTGCTTTATGCCCAGCGACACCTTTTCGTTTTCAGGATCAAAGGTCAGGACCTTGACCTTGATCTGATCCCCGACCTTGAAGACCTTTGAGGGATGTTCGATCCTCCCCCAGGAGATGTCTGTAATGTGTAAAAGGCCATCTATGCCGCCGAGGTCCACGAACACACCGTAATCAGTGATATTCTTCACCGTTCCTTCACGCTCCTGGCCCTCTGCCAAGGATGAAAGGGTCTCTGCACGTTTCTCAGCCCTTTCCTTCTCAAGCAGGGTCCGGCGTGAAACCACCACATTCTCCCGTTTACGGTTACATTTCAATATCGCGCATTCGATGTCTTCCCCCACAAGGCTTTCCGGGTCACGGATAGGCCTGAGATCTATCTGGGAAAATGGCAGAAACGCGATGACGCCGCCCTTCCTGTCACCCAGCCGCACGGACAGACCGCCCTTGACCCTGGATACGATCCTGCCCTGAACCGGCTCCTCTGCCTCAAATGCCTTGGTGATCTCCTCCCAGACGTGCCTGCGCATGGCCTTTGAATGGGAGAGCCTCAGGGTCCCGTCATCCGTATCCCATCTTTCCAAAAGGACCTCGACCACGTCTCCGGGCACCACGGAAACATGGCCCTCTTCGTCATAGAACTCCCTGACAGGAATAAGACCTTCGGATTTATAGCCAACATCAACCATGACGTAATCTTTATCCCCACCCACCACAGTCCCTTCCAGTATCTCACCTTCCTGGAAGGTCCTGAGGCTCTGTTCGAAAAGATCCTCGAACTGACTCATGTCACCGGTGTCGTCCATTACCTCTTCCGGTTCGTTCGGTTCTCCATGCCCTGAATCGTTGGCTGGAGCGGGTGCAGTCTTCTCTTCAGAGACTGCGGTTAAAGTTTGTTCTTGTGTTACCTCGGTTGCCACTTTTTCCATTATAAACTAAACCCCCTACAAAGAGTGAAATGTGTCTTTATAACAGGATATGCACCAAAGTTCAATGGTGTCTATGGCGACTACCGGCGAGCAGAGTCGTCGAGGCCCCTCATTGTCTGTTGACTCTCCAGCGAACCACCTCTATTTTAATGTGATGGACCACAAAAAACCGCTTGCAATATGCCTGGTCAGCGGAGGACTCGATAGCTGTGTCACGGCTGCCATGGCAGCACAGACCTGTGAGCTCGCCTTCCTCCATGTCAATTACCGACAAAGGACCCAGGAACGGGAACTCAAGGCATTCAAAGAGATCGCCGATTTCTACCACGTATCCAGGAGGCTGATAACGGACGTCTCCTATCTAGGGATAATCGGTGGCTCTGCCCTGACGGATCCTGGGATAGAGGTGCCAGAAGGATCTATTGAAACTAAGGGCATACCCATTACCTATGTTCCCTTCAGGAACACCCATATACTGGCCATGGCTGTATCCTGGGGAGAGGTTATCGGGGCCCGCTATATATACATCGGCGCCACGGAGGTGGACAGCTCTGGCTACCCAGACTGCAGAAAATCCTATTTTTCCGCCTTCAACAGGCTGATCAGGGAAGGTACAAGGCCGGAGACGACAATCGATGTGGTGACACCTATTATTTCCTTTAATAAAGAGAGCGTGGTCAAAAAGGGCATCGAACTCGGTGCACCTCTCCACCTCACATGGTCCTGTTACCGGAACAACAATCTTGCCTGTGGCAGGTGTGACTCGTGTCTCTTGAGACTGAAAGGATTCAGGGCGGCGGGCATCGCCGACCCGATCATGTACGAAAAATGAACGAAATATTCGAATGTCAATGCTGCGGCCACTGCTGTCACGGCGGGAGCACGGTATCCGTTTCGGCAGAGGAAAGAAAACGGATCGCCCGGTTCCTTGGCATGGACGCGTCTTCCTTTCTCGAGGGCTTCTGTGTAGTCAAAGGAAAGCGTGTGGAGATGAGGATACGAGAGGGTCACTGTATATTCTATAATGATGACGGCCTTTGCGCGATCCACGAGGTCAAACCATTCCATTGCAAGAGATGGCCCCTCCATCCGAGTATTCTTGGTGACGAATCGGCATGGAAGGCCATCCAGGCGGACTGCCCCGGTTTCAAAAAGAACGTTTCCTATACCGAGGTCTGTGACTTGATAAGAAAGGTAAACGATGAACCTTGAAAAAATCAAAAGGAACACCTTTGTTTCCTGCCCGTTTGATCTCCTGAAGGAAAAATATATCCAGCGGATAGTGCATGAAGGGATAAATCCAGAAATAGGTCTGAACGGGGGCATCCTCGACCGTTTCTCCATGGTGGATTACCTGGAGGTGGCAGCCCTTCTCAGGGAAGCAGGCCTTTCTTGCACCATCCATGCCCCATTCACCGACCTATCCTTGGGTGCCCTGGACCCGGAGATAAGGCAGGTAACCCTGAAACGGCTATCGGCAAGCGTAGACCTGGCTGCCCTTTTTAACGCCAAGGCCTTGATTTGCCATACCGGATTTGATGGCCGCCACTATCTTGGCTCGGAAGACGAATGGGCTAAAAATGCGCTGAATTCCCTGAAAAGTCTGCTGGAAAGGGTTGAAAAGGGCACCACACCCTTGGTGCTCGAAAATGTCTACGAGTTGGATCCGCGGATACACCAGGGTTTGTTCTCGCAATTGGGATCAAAAATGCTCGGGTTCTGCCTTGATCTGGGGCATCAAAAGGTGTTTTCAGCCACAAAGCTGGACGGATGGCTGGACGCACTCGGGGAAAGGCTTGTTCATCTTCATCTCCATGATAATAACGGAAAACAGGATGAACATCTCGCAATAGGCCAGGGAAAACTCGACTTCGACGCACTCTTCCACTGGCTGCAAAAGAACCAAAAGAGGCCCTTGATGACCATCGAGGCCCACGACGAACAGGCAGTGATTCCGTCTTTAATGGCCCTTCTGGGACTGCTCAAGAAATACAATATGGATTGACCAGGCCCTGGGATGCCGATGCCATATTCGCCATCTGCCAGGACGGCTATCCAGGACAGGCCCTCAATTTTTTGACTATCTCATTGATCTTGTGCTTGTCTGCATCGGACAGGCCCTCAAATCTTACACCCATTCCACGTTTCTGGCCTGCAGTACGGGGATGGTATGTTGCCCATACAACCTCTGCCCTTACCTTTACAGGGATAACGCTTTCCGGCAGCATAAATTCCAGATTGATCCACGTCCCCGGCTCCAAGGGGTTTGGACAGGCTATGAACATCCCTCCTTCGCTCAGGTTTTCTGCAAAATCCATGAAAAACCGGTCGACTGTTCGGTAATCAACCTTTATAACCGCAGGCGCCCTGGGACTCCTTCTCTTTTTTTTGCCGGGGCCATTAAAAGTCATTAGCTCCTCCAACACCACTTGCAGTCTGAAATTTTGCAGGTTATATAGACTCCACTCTCAACGGGTCTGGTAGTATCCGCAGTCCTCAATATGGAGCAGAACAGGGGATTGTGGCTATACAAGCACAAGGGACTAGGCATGATCCAACCCTGCATTAAGATAGCTTTTCATGATATATGGCTCGTTTTCAGACGATATCAACACAAACAACAAGAGGTAATTAAAGATGTCAAAAGTATGTGAAATCTGCAAAAAAGGCCCTGCTACCGGCTCTAATGTCAGCCATGCAAACAACCATACCCGTCGCCGTTGGCTGCCCAATCTTCAAACCGTCAAGGTTTCGGTCAATGGCCGTACAAAAAAGATGCGTGTATGCACCAGGTGTATCCGGTCAGGCAGGATAACCAAACCTGCCATCTAGACTGCCTTACGTTCCTATTGGGAACATTTCCTGTTTGTCATCGTTTTTTCGGAATACATAACTTGCATCTTCTCCGACTGGCGGCAGGCTTTTGGATGGCTTCAGCGCCTGGGGGCGTACAAGAACCCCATGTTTGCGCCAGAAGATGCCACTGAAACAATTGAAAAAGGGCTGGCACTTAGTGGACCCAACAGGCGATGTCCTGTCAAAGATTCCTTCCGCACCGGCCTAGCCCTACAATTATATTCGGACACATGGGCCTGTCACTTTAGATCTAGCATGGCAACAGGTTATACAATGGATCCCCTGTCTACCCGCATGACGCCCTCGACCTTCCTTATACCTGTAAAGACCCTTCTTAGATGTTTGCTGTCATTAACCTCTGCCATGAAGGTGAAACTGGCACTGTGGTCTGGCAAGGTGGTCACCTTGGCCTCCAGTATATTTGCCTCGGCTGCGCTTATGGCATTGCTCACGGCTGCAAGCATTCCCTTCTGGTCAGTAGTCTTTACGATCAACTTGACGGGATAGGTACCGCCCTCCTCGGTTGCCCAGTTAACCTCTACCTGACGTTCAGGGTCAAGATTCATGATGTTCGGGCAATCCCGCCGGTGCACGGTAACCCCCCGCCCCCTTGTAATATAGCCTACTACCTCGTCACCTGGAACAGGGGTACAACACCTGCCCAGATGGATCATGATATCGTTGTGGCCATGGATCAAGATGCCCTGCTGCCGTAACGCCTCTCCCTTCTTGAGGTTTCTTTCAAGCTGGCTTTCCCTGGTCTCTTTCAATTGTTCAGGCTTTAAGAATTTCCTGGAAATCTGGGAGGTTGAGATCTTGCCGTAGCCCACGGCAATGAGCATATCCTCCACGGTACGGAAGGAAAAGGACCTTGCCACCTCTTCGGCCCCCTCCTTCATAAATTCGTTGAAGTCAATCCGGTATTTTCTAAGCTCCCTGGCCAGAAGGTCCCTACCAAGCGCAAGGCTCTTGTCCCTTTCCTCGCTCTTTATCCACTGCCGTATCCGGGCCCTGGCCCTGCTCGTCTTTGCAATCTTGAGCCAGTCGCGGCTGGGCACATGATGCTTCGAGGTGATGATCTCCACCACGTCACCATTCTGAAGCTGGTATTTCAATGGCACCATCCGTCCATTCACCTTGGCCCCGGCACAATGGTGACCCACCTCTGTATGGATTGCATAGGCGAAATCTATGGGTGTCGCCCCGGAAGGGAATTCTTTGATCTCTCCGTTTGGCGTGAGGACATATACCTCGTTCGGGAACAGATCCATCCTTACCGATTCCAGAAACTCCCTGGGGTCCTCGAGCTCCTTTTGCCACTCCATGAGTTGGTTGAGCCAGTCGAACTTCTTGGCCTGCTCCTTGGACAGGATCTTGCCCTCTTTATAGAGCCAGTGGGCCGCGATACCTTCGCTTGCGATCCTGTCCATCTCCTCGGTACGGATCTGGATCTCCATCCTCTCGCCATATGGACCGATCACCGTGGTATGAAGTGACTGATACATATTCGCCTTCGGAAGGCTTATGTAATCCTTGAAACGCCCCGGGACCGGTTTCCAAAGGGCGTGCACTATGCCTAACGCCTCGTAACACTCCTTAGCGGTATTCAGGATAATCCTGAAGGCTATGAGATCGTATATTTCGTCCAGGCCCACATTTCTTCTCTTCATCTTCCTAAAGATGCTGTAGAGATGCTTCGGTCTGCCCAGTACCCTGCATGACAGGCCATAGTCGGCCATCTTCCTGGAAAGAAGCTCTTTCACCTCTTCCACGTAGGCCTTGCGTTTCCCCAGACGTTCCTCCACCTGCCTTTTCAGATCCTCGTATTCCTCCGGATAGATATAGGAGAAGGCAAGGTCCTCGAGCTCCCTCTTTATCCAATCGATCCCCAGCCTGCTGGCCAACGGCGCATAGATGTCCAGGGTCTCCCTGGCGATCTTTACCTGTTTATACTCCTTCTGAAACTGCAGGGTTCTCATGTTATGCAGGCGATCAGCCAACTTGACGAGGAGCACCCTTATGTCCTTGGACATGGCAAGGATCATCTTACGGATGTTTTCCGCCTGTTTATGGATCTTACTCTGGAATTCGATCTGGCTTATCTTGGTAACACCATCCACGATCTGTGACACGTCCTTGCCGAACAACCCCTCGATTTCATCGGATGTCGCCAGTGTGTCCTCGACCGTGTCGTGCAAGAGCCCTGCGGCGATACTTGCCATGTCAAGCTTCAATTGGGCCAGGATAAAAGCTACCGCCAAGGGATGGGACAAATAGGGCTCTCCTGACAA
The DNA here is from genome assembly GCA_024275145.1 of Deltaproteobacteria bacterium. Classification (GTDB taxonomy): domain Bacteria; phylum Desulfobacterota; class Dissulfuribacteria; order Dissulfuribacterales; family QOAL01; genus S143-34. Next base: position 13,619 of record JAJRZR010000095.1, read on the forward strand.
TCTCATCTGGCCTGCATGGACCTTGGCAGAATAGATGTATGCCTTTTCCACCAATGCAGTATCGGCATCAGGCAGATATGAATGAATCTGGTCAATTATGTCATTCAGGCGGATCATTTAAGTATATTCAGAACCTCTTCCGTTACATCTTCCGTCCTGACCAGGATGGTATGGCCAGAGGCCCGCCGGGTAATCTCAACCTCGCCTGTCTCCTTGACCTTTCTACCCACAGTAATCCTGACAGGTATACCTATCAGCTCGGCATCCTTGAACTTCACCCCTGCCCTTTCCTTTCGGTCATCTAGCAGGACCTCCATCCCCTGGCCGGAAAGCTCCTGATAGATCCCCTCGGCGGCACGGGCCATCACCTCGTCATTCGTGTTCACCAAGGTAACTATCACCTGGAAGGGGGCCAGTGGCACGGGAAAGATTATGCCCCTTTCGTCGTGATTCTGCTCGATCGCCGCAGCCACCGTCCTCCCCACCCCAATACCGTAACATCCCATGACTATGGGCCTCTGCCTGCCGTTGGAATCCAGGAATGTAGCGCCCAGGGCACCCGAATACTTCGTGCCCAACTTGAAGATATGACCCACCTCGATGCCACGCTTGATTTCGATCCTGCCTCCACACCTTGGACACGGGTCCTCACACGTTATGATCCTAATATCCCTGAATTCAGGGGGCTTGAGATCCCTTCCCCAGTTCACCCCAACGAGGTGAAAATCCCCCTTGTTTGCTCCGGTAACGAAGTCACACAGGGATTCTAAAGCAGTATCTGCAACGACCCTGATATCTTCGGGTAGACCGACAGGCCCCGCGAATCCGACAGGCGCACCTGTAAGACGCCTCACGGTCTCCTCGTCTGCAAAGGACAGCTCCTCTACCCCCAGGGCCCTCTTAAGCTTCACCTCGTTCAGCTCATGGTCACCACGCACCAGCGCCACCACGGGATTGCCGTCGGCCATAAGGACCAACGTCTTGACCAGCCTGTCCGGCGGCACGTTCAGAAAGGCGGTAACCTCCTCTATCGTGCGTTTCCCAGGCGTTGAGACCTCTTCCATATCCGCCACCACGGCGGTGGTGGAAGGCCTTGCTGGAGGTGCCGCCGCCGGCGCAAGCTCTACATTCGCAGCATAGTCACACACCGTGCAGCATGCTATCTCGTCTTCGCCGGTATCCGCCAGGACCATAAATTCATGGGAGACATCACCGCCGATAGTTCCGGTATCCGCCTCAACTGGCCTGAAATCCAGGCCACAACGTTCAAATATACGGCAATACGTCTCATACATGCTCTGGTAGGTCCTGTCCAATGCCTCTTCGTCCATATCGAAACTATAGGCATCCTTCATTATGAACTCCCGGCCGCGCATGAGGCCAAAGCGGGGGCGGATCTCGTCCCTGAACTTCGTCTGGATCTGGTAGAGATTCAATGGAAGATCCCGGTATGAGCGGACCTCCTTCCTGACCAGATCCGTTATCACCTCTTCGTGTGTTGGCCCCAGGCAGCAGGCCCTGCCGTGCCTGTCCTTCAGACGAAGGAGTTCCCTGCCGTAGTGATTCCACCGACCGCTTTCCTGCCAGAGTTCTGCAGGCTGCACGATGGGCAAGAGCACCTCGAGCGCCCCCGCCCTGTTCATCTCATCACGTATTATATTCTCTACCTTCCTGATGGCCCTGAGGCCAAAGGGGAGATACGAATACAACCCTGAGGCCAGCTTGCGGATCATCCCGGCCCTCAACATCAGCTTGTGTGAAATCACCTCGGCTTCTGCAGGGACCTCCTTCAAAGTAGGCAGAAAAAATCTTGAATAACGCATTAATTATATCGTCCTTTCTAAATCCTTGCCCCTGATCATGGGCCTCAAATGCATGGAATAAGGATTTTTCCTGAATAATTCAATAGCTTTTATCTGCAAATTAATCATGCAGTCCATTCAAAAAGGTGCAACCTCACCCGGCGTTACAATTCAGGCAAAGGAGACAAGGTCCTTTTGGTGGAAAGCATTTCTCCCTATTCAAGAACCTTCATCCTGATATTTCTCACGAACCAGCCTGTCAACCTCCTGCCAGAAGGCCTCCAGGAGCTGCCCTTCAGGGACCTTTTTCAATATCTTTTCACCCTTGAAGATAATTCCACTACCCTTTCCCCCGGCCACGCCGAGATCCGCCTCCCTTGCCTCACCGGGTCCGTTCACAATACAACCCATAACAGCAAGCTTGACCGGATAGGGAATATTACGTGCCCTGGCTTCCACCTCCGAGGCTAAGGCAAAGAGATCGATCTCGCATCTTCCGCAGGTCTGACAGGAGATTATCTCGGGTCCCCGTTGCCTGAGCCTTGCGGCCCTGAGAATCTCGTAGGCCACTTGGACCTCCTCCACCGGGTCCCTGGTAAGTGAGACCCGCATGGTATCCCCAATACCCTCCATCAGAAGGACGCCCAGCGCCATGCTGCTCTTGACCGTTCCTGCAATGAGGCCCCCCGCCTCGGTAACCCCTAAATGAAGGGGAAGGTCGGTTTGTACTGAAAGAAGCCTGTATGCCTCAATGGTATCCATCACGTCTGAGGATTTTATCGAAATCTTCAGGTCATTGTAACCCATCTCCTGGATATATTTGATATTTCTGAGCGCACTCTCCACCAGGGCCTCTGGGGTGGGACCACCGTGCCTCTCCCTGATATCCCTTTCGAGTGAACCCGAATTTACACCCACCCGTATGGGCACCTTGTAGTGGCTGGCCCTTTCCACTACCTTCTCAAGCCTGGAAGGGCCACCTATGTTACCTGGATTTATCCTGATACCCTGGGCGCCATTTTCCATAGCGGCCACCGCGAGCCGCCAATCAAAATGGATATCAGCAATCAATGGAATGGAAATTGCTTTTCTTATCTTGGCAATGGCCTTGGCCGCGGACATGTCCGGAACGGCAACCCGGATGATTTCACAACCAGCATCCTGGAGGCGGAATATCTGTTCAACCGTGGCATCCACGTCCCTGGTGTCGGTATTGGTCATTGATTGTACCACTACGGGATGCCCTCCACCGATGGGAACGGAACCTACATGGATCGTACGGGTCTTGGCATGCATTTTTGTCATGGTATCGGTGCTTGTCTCCATAAATCACATGATAAATCAGCCGATGTATTAGGGCAACAAGCCAAGCGCTTCACAC
>JAJRZR010000096.1 GCA_024275145.1 Deltaproteobacteria bacterium
CCAGGCGTGAGGCCCACCTCTGGGCAGGAGCGGAAATGCCAAGCGTCCTGGCTCGATGGACGGAGGACAGGCTGGAGCTTTGGGTTCATGTGCAGCAACCCTATTCGGTCAAACTGCTTCTGAGCGAGCAGTTGGATATTCCCATGAACAAGATCACCATGTACTCTCCTTATCAGGGGTGCTCCTTTGGAGAACGGTGTAATCCGGCTGACTTTTCCATCAACGGGATGAATGTTCTTGCTGTGCTCCTGGCCAAGAAGGCAAAACGACCGGTAAAGCTACTGTTCGACAGGGCTGAGAAATTCTACGGTGAATCTGGTGATATGATGGTAAGCTGTTTCAAAGTGGGGGCTAAGGAGGATGGGACAATCACGGCTGTGGATATGAAGAACATCTTTGCGGTCTTTCAGTGCACGCCCGGGATCGAACACCTGTTGGAAAATACGCGAATCCCCAACCTGAGGTGTAATGCCATTACAGCAGACGTGAGTAAGGGTCCGGCATGGTGGGATCGATGCGAACAACTGCCTAACACCTTCTGCCTCACCTTGATTTTCGACCACGTTGCAGCCGAACTGGGGGTAGATCCGACGTTGGTAGCCCTCAAGAACGATGGGTGTGAGGGACATGGAATGGATTGGCTGTCCAAATACAAAAGGGAGCACGGCTTCCCGGACAGAGACAGTCTCAAGGAGTGTATTGACAGAGGGAAGAAGGCTATTGACTGGGATAACAAATGGCACCCACCCGGCGCAAAAAGGCTCCCGAACGGCAAAATGCATGGTATTGCATTCACCTGGGATCATGAGTGGGATGACGTCCGTGGTACGGGGTCTGCTGCGGTGTGGGTAGAAAATGACGGAACGGTCAGTATAGTGGCGCAGCACTCAGACGTAGGTGTCAATCCATGGACATCCTACTGCCAGGTCGTGGCCGACGAGCTGGGCGTCCCGCTGGAAGATGTTACCATTAAGCCGTTTGATGGTGATCATATCTTTTCCCTTATGTCACCAGACGGTTCATGCAATCTGTGCTCAAACGCATTCATTGTGCGGAAGGCCGCCCGTAAGGCCAGGGCTCTGCTTCTGGACCTGGCCCTGAACTTCTTTGAAGGATTGAACGTGGAGGATCTGGACTTAAAGGATCGCTTTGTGTTTGAAAAAAGAAATCCTGAAAACAGGAAACCTATCAAGGAGATCGCCGTACTTGCCATGCCCATGCACAACGCAGTGGGAACCTGGACAGAACCGCCCATTATAGGTTGGGCATGGCACAACCACGGCATATGGGGAGATGCGATGGAGACAGGGAGGCCCCGTCTCTGCAGGCAGGCTCATTTTATGGAAGTTGAGGTGGACACAGAGACCGGAGAGGTTGAGGTCACCAAGGTGGTAAACGTAAATGATGTCGGGAAGGCCATTTCTCCTGAGACCATTGAGGGACAGATGTACGGTGGCACCTATATGGGGGTTGGCAGGGCCCTTACCGAGGAAATGGTGTGGGATCCACAGACCGGTGTCCTGCTCAATCGGAACCTGTTGGATTATAAGTGTGCCACCATACTCGATTGCCCTGGAGCCGATACGATCATAGTGGAAACCGAAATGGGACACGGCCCTTACGGAACCGTCGGTGTGGGTGAAGACATTGCCACCATGGTCCCTGCCCTACTGGGGCCTGCTGTATACAATGCTATCGGCGTATGGGTAGATGATTTCCCCATTACCCCTAAGAAGGTCCTAAGAGCCTTGGGGAAACTTTAGGAGGAAGCAAATATGAAAACGTTCGCACATTTCAATGCGTCGACAGTGGAAGAGGCTGTTTCGCTTCTGAGGAGGTATCGTGGCAGGGCGAGTCTCATTGCAGGGGGGACGGATATCTTAGGTAAGATGAAGGACAGGATCCTTCCCTCCTACCCGGAGGCCCTGATAAATCTGAAGACGATTCCGAGCCTGGATGCGGTCAACGAGGAGGATGGTCTACTGAGTATCGGTCCCCTGGCCATTCTGGAAGATATTGCCCATAATCCCACGATCAGGGCCGGGTACACGGCCCTGGCTGAGGCGGCTCGGAGGACCGCCTCGCCCCATCTTAGGGAGATGGGAACCATAGGGGGCAACATCTGCCAGGACATACGATGCTGGTATTACCGCAACCCTGATAACCGGTTCCCCTGTCTGAGAAAGGGAGGAGGTCGGTGTTACGCCCTTGAGGGAGACACCAGGTATCATTCCATATTCGGGGGCAGTGTGGATGAAGGGTGCATCGCAGTTCATCCCAGCGATACCGCCCCGGCCCTCATAGCCCTGAACGCCCGGATCAGGACCTCCAGGCGAACCGTCAGGGCTCAGGATTTCTTCCGGGTTGAGGTATCGAGGACGACCATCCTGGCAGATGACGAGATAGTAACCCAGATCCAGGTGCCGAGACCGGGCAACGGCGCTAAAAGCGCCTTCTTCAAGTTCGCTCTCAGGAAATCCATAGACTTTCCCATAGTAAACTGTGCTGTCATGATAAAGACTTCGGGCGGGAAAGTGAGCTCTGCCAGGATCTGCCTCAACGCCGTGTACGTGAAGCCGTACAGGGCAGTTAAGGCCGAGGAGGCAATCACGGGTGAAAAGATCAACGAGGCCAGCGCCGGGACCGCGGGAGATGCCGCAGTTTCCGATGCCAAACCCTTACACGACAATGCCTATATGGTTCAGGTGGCCAGGACTCTGGTAAAAAGGGCAATCTTGGCCTGCGGGTGATATTTCAAATGTCTGTTACGATAAAACTTAGTCCTCTGCTTCGTAAGTACGCTCCTGATTACGACCATGATCAGGGAATCGTCCTTGCAGACGCCCCAGGGAAGAAAGTGAGCGAGCTCATTCAGGAACTTAATATCCCAGAGGAAAGGGTCACATTTGTTCTTGTGAACCATATGCCTTCCCGTCCACAGTATGTAACCGAAGATGGAGATACTGTTATGCTGGCAATGGTCTTTGGGGGCGGTTAATCCCCAGAAGAAAGCAGATTAATTCAGGTCAGAGGCACACA
>JAJRZR010000097.1 GCA_024275145.1 Deltaproteobacteria bacterium
CAAGGACGCTGGCGATGACCCTGATATAACCCATGGCGCTGAAATCACGGCAAGAGTTAGACTATTCCATGCCAAACAGGTCCCTGAGGGAGCATCATGGGACGGCGCGGAAAACAAGATCGAGATACTAGGTGGCAAGGGTGTAGGGGTGGTAACAAAGCCTGGACTTCCGGTATCACCGGGTAAGCCTGCGATCAATCCTGTACCGAGGCAGATGATTACCCAAGCTGTGCTGGATATAATAGGCAAAACCCACATGCATGCCAAGATCACAATCGAGGTCCCAAACGGTGAGGAGCTGGCACGAAAGACCCTGAACAGAAGGCTCGGTATAATAGGGGGAATCTCGATACTTGGGACCAGTGGCATCGTAAAACCCATCTCCTCCGAAGCATGGTGCGCCACGATAAGCCTCTCCATGGATGTGGCAGTAGCCGAGGGAATCCGTTCGGTAGTGCTGGCCACCGGCAGGACTTCGGAGTCTGCGGCACAAGGGCTCCTTGATCTGCCTGAGGAGGCCTTTATAACCATGGGAGACTATGCCGGTTTTTCGTTCAAGGAGGCAGGGAAGAGGGACCTGGACACTGTGTATCTGTCCTGTCAATGGTCAAAGCTAATAAAGATGGCCATGGGATGGACACAGACCCATGTGAGGCACGGGGCGGTTGGACCTGAAGAAGTGGAGGCATTCTTTTACAAGTTGTTTCCGGGTATGGAAAAGGCCATATACACACATGCCAACACGGTGAGAGAGATATTCCAACGTCTGGATGAACAAAGGGATATCCGCCAGGTGGTATTCCAGCGGATAAGCCACGAGGCATCCCTCAGGTTGAGAAGGTTTCTCAGGACGGAACAACGTCTGATCATATTTTTATGTTCGTATGATGGAAACGTGATAAATGTGTACCCCTGAACATACGGGCCACCCACGAGGAAAAAGACGAATTGTCACCAGGGCCTCTGCTAGACTAGGATCATGGAACAAACCAATATATATGTAGTGGGGATAGGCCCCTTAGGGCCTTCACCAAGGGCGCTTGAAATTATCGGTAAGGCCAGGACATTGATCGGCGACAAAAGGCATCTTGCCAGCCTGCCTGTCCAAGAAACACCTGTAATAAGACCTATAAGCCCCGTAAAGGAAACCGTGCGGATGCTCGAGTGCAGGGGGTATAAGGAACCTGTGACCATTCTGACATCTGGTGACCCGTTATTCTTTGGGATAGGAAGGCTACTGCTTGAACGGTTGGGACCAGGTCATATCTCCTTCCTTCCTGCCGAGACATCCATCCAATGGGCTTGCGCCAGGTTAAAGCTGCCATGGAATGACCTTGTCACATGCAGCCTTCATGGCAGGGACAAGGGTCTGGCAGAGACGATATATCCCCTTATTGCAGGCAGGAATTCGATCAAAATCGGCCTTCTTACGGACAGAAATAACGGCCCTTCACGGATAGCAGCAGATCTGCTGGATGCAGGACTCAAGGGATTGACCATGCACGTTGCCGAGGACCTCGGTGGAAAAAATGAAAAGATATCCTCTGTCGACCTGGAGTGTGCCACCCGGATGGATTTCTACCCATTGAATGTAGTAATCTTGACAGGCGTCATAGATTGGCCTTCCTGGCAATTCGGCCGTAACGAGGAGGAATATCAACATGACGAAGGACTCATCACCAAATCCGAAATACGTTCTATAATACTGGGGCTTCTGGAACTTCCAACAACCGGGGTCATGTGGGACATCGGGGCCGGCAGCGGTTCCGTTTCCATAGAGGCGGGCGGCCTAAGAACGGCCCTGTCGATATTTGCCGTAGAAAGAGACATGTCCCGTGTAACGCAGCTACGTAACAACGTAGTGAAATTTAGAACGGCCAATGTAAAGGTTGTTCAGGGTGAGGCTCCAGGTATACTAAAGGGGCTTCCTACACCCGACAGGATATTCCTGGGCGGAGGCGGTGGAAAGCTTGAAGAACTTCTTGAATATGCAGCGGGCCGGCTAAAAAAACGTGGCGTGCTCGTGGCCTCGGCGATTACGATTGAGTCACTCAACATATTGACAACCGCTACAGAACGTCTGTTTGCCGGCATGGAGCTTCGTCAGGTGGGTGTATCGAGATCCAGATCCATAGGGAAAGGTCTGTTCCTGGCCCCATTGAACCCGATCTTTATTGTAAAGGCATGGCGATAAGACCAAGGCCCCTACTTTTTTATAACCTGGGACAATTGATAAGTGCCCCGTTCATTGGCCTGCCGATGATCATCTACCTGCTCTCCAGGAAAAAGTATCGGGCCCAACTATGGCAAAAACTGGATGTCCGTCCCTGCAATCACTTGGCCCGGGGCAGGTACCCGATCATCTGGATTCATGCACTCTCCGTAGGTGAAGTCAATGCTGCATTGCCACTCATAGGGGGTGTGGCCAAAAGATGGCCCGGGCTCGGGTTGATTTGTTCTGCCTCGACCACTACGGGTTTCATGACCCTTAAATCCAAAAAATTCCCTGCCCCGGCCTCTATCACCTCCATGCCCTTTGACTGCCTTCCCCTGGTAAGGAGGGTTATCGACCGAATGAAGCCTGACTGTTTTGTACTAGTTGAAACCGATATCTGGCCCAATTGGATCTGGGAGCTTAAAAAAAGGGGCATACCTGCCCTGCTTGTGAACGGAAGCATCTCCTCCAGGGCTGCTGAAAGATTGAGGCGTCTTCGTCCGATCAGGGACCTGCTGTACGATGGATTCTCAAGGATAGCAATGCAATCCGAGGAGGATGCCAACAGACTGATCATGACAGGCATAAAAAAAGACAGAGTGAGATGCCTGGGAAACCTCAAGTTCGACATTGCCCCAAGCACCCTCGACGCAAAGGAGAAACAGGCCATCAGGAAGGCCCTAGGACTTTCAGATAAATCACGTTCCTGGATCGCTGGCAGTACCCATCCGGGGGAAGAGGCCCTGTTGCTGCAATCGCACAGGAGGTTGACAAGGATCTTCAAGGGAATACAGTTGGTGATCGCCCCCAGGAACCCGGAAAGGGGGAAGGAACTCCTTGATCTTTCCCGTTCCATGGGGCTCAGGACAAGGCTCCGCACGGATCATGGATTCGCTGGGCACTCGGACGTTACCATCCTTGACACACTCGGTGAACTCAATGACAGTTACGCGGTATGCGATGCTGCCTTCGTAGGGGGCACCCTTGTTGACATCGGCGGCCACAACCTGCTTGAACCAGCGTGCCATGGCCTTCCTGTTCTCTACGGCCCACACATCGAAAGCTGCAGGGATATGGCCAGGTTGCTTGAAAAGGCTGGCGGGGCCCTGCCCTTAAATGGCCCTGACGAATTATATGACAGACTCCGGCTTCTGTTCGACGATTCACGCCTCAGGCGAAGGAGAGGGGAACTGGCAAAGAGGGCCTCGGAGTCGAACAGGGGGGCCGTATCCCGCTACGTTGAACTCATCGAAGATGTCCTCTAGCCATTCGCTGATATTCACCCTTGGAAGGCCGTTTGGCCCCATCTACGGTCTTGCCATGCGGTTCAGAAACGCCGCTTACAGAAACGGGATATTGCGCACCAGAAGATTGCCATGCCCTGTCATCAGCATAGGCAACATAAGCCTGGGCGGCACGGGCAAGACGCCCCATGTGATCGCCATGGCCAAATGGTTGATGGCCAGGGGGGTCAAGGCAGGCATAATCAGCAGAGGATACAGGGGAAAAGCTGGCAAAGGGCCGCTGGTGGTATCCGATGGCAGCAGAACAATTGCCCGTATATCCCAGGCCGGAGACGAACCGATCATGATGGCAGACATTCTGGGCAATGTGCCCATAGTTGTCGGCTCTGACCGCTACAATGCGGCCATGCGAGCGATCAGTAAACTTGGCGTCGAGGTAATTATACTCGATGATGGTTTCCAACATCTCCGCCTTCACCGTGATCTGGACATAATCCTGATGCCTGCCGCATCCCCCGAGGGAAACTCGAGGATATTCCCGGGTGGTGACCTGAGGGAACCCATAACCTCCATTTCCAGGGCACACGCCGTATTACTGACCAGGAGCGAACAGCTTCAGCCATCCGATCTAGATATACAAAGGAAAAGGATACAAGAACTCGCAAGGGATGTACCGGTGTTCACAAGCAAAACCATAATGCGCGGCCTGAAAAACCGAAAAGGGGAAAGGCTGCCCATGACGGCCGCTGCGGGGATGCGTCTCTACGCATTCTGCGGCCTTGGGGACCCGGATGCATTCTGGCAGACGCTCAATGGGCTGAAATCCCTAAAAGTCGTCGGCACCAGGGCCTTCAGGGATCACTTCAACTATACGGTTCCGGTCATGGAAAATCTGTTCAAGGATGCCATGGAAGCAGGGACCGACGCCCTGATCACCACGTCCAAGGATTACATCAAGGTAGTCGATCTTCTGAAAACCCACCCCCACATGAAATCTCTGCTCCCGGTCCTAAACCTTGAAATCGATGTCCAGATCGAACATGGATTCTGGAAACTGCTTGACAACATGCCCTTTATGAAAAAACTTTCATGTGACACGCACACCCGAAACCACACCAAAGGTCAGGCAAACACGGCCCAGGGGCAGAATATGTTTTCATGCTAAATCAGGGCACGTGAAGATATCCGTCACTGGACGCCCTGCGCTGTTAAGCGACAAATACAACTTTCGGAGGGAACAGGCCCATGAATACCGATCTTCTAAAGGATCTCACGCACACCCCAGGCATCTCCGGGCAGGAAGAATTAGTGAGGGCATTGATCAAAAAGGTCCTGCTCGACCTGACCTTTTCCGTCACCATTGATCCGATGGGTAACCTCATAGGCCACCTGCCTGGCAAGGGCCCAAAGCTGTTGATCGATGCCCATATGGATGAAGTCGGCATGATGGTTCAACATATCCATGAAGAGGGCTTCATAAGATTTATTTGCATAGGGGGGATCGATCATGAAACCCTTCATGGGCAACCGGTCATAATATGGGGTTCTGAAGGATCCATACCCGGGGTAATAGGAGCCCCGCCACCCCACATAACCAATCATGAACGGGATGGCAAGGGCCCAGGAACCGAACCTGGTTCCCTTTTCATAGATACCGGGCTTTCTGGCATGGAGGTCAAGGAAAGGATAGCCATCGGGGACCAGATCACCTTCCAGGCACCATGGTATGACGACGGGCACGTAATACAGGCCAAGGCACTCGACGACAGGTTGGGTCTGTTCGTGATGCTGGAAGCATTGAGCCCCTTCAAGGAGGTGCCCTGCGACCTCTACGTGGTTGCCTCGGTCCAGGAAGAGATAGGGCTCAGGGGAGCAGCCCCGGTAGCACGACGGATCAAACCCGATTTGGCCATATCCATTGAAGGTACGGTGGCAAACGATCTTCCAGGGGTTCCGCCAGAAAGGCGCCTCTGCCGGCTTGGAGCCGGACCCGAGATAAGATTGAGTGACGGCAGGTTCCTGGCCCACCGGAGATGGAGCGAATTCATTGCGACAATCGCAAGGGAATCCGGGATAGATCACCAGATCATGGTAAAAAAGATAGGAGGAACCAATGCGGCGGCACTACAAAACGCCGGCACAGGCGCACAAAGTGCTGTCATCTCTGTCCCGGTACGCTATATCCACGGCCCGCTTGGAATCGCAAGACACGACGACATCATGGCCTCAATCAAGCTATTGAACAAGGTAATATCCAACATCGGCCGCTACGAGGCCATCGTAGAGCCCTAATTACGAAAAAGTTCCCCCCGCAATACAAACTATACAACCTTGCATTGCCCATATGGATGGACAATGAATGACAAAGAAGGAGGAAAAGGGCATGGGATTTCTTTCCGCTTCTGTGGGCTTTTCCAGATACAAAGTAAGTGGCAAGACACCAGAGAATTTCTGGAGTTGGGCACTGGAACGGCTACAGGCAGAGGCATTTACAGACAAGGTGGCAGGCGTAACGGAGTGGACCTTTGGATGGGCCTCACCCCTAAATCCGCTTGAGCCACCGGCCCTGACGATGAACGATATAGCATTCGGAGAATATCTCCTGGTCACCCTCAGGGTAGATCAAAGGAAGGTCGCACCCAACCTGCTCAAGAGATATTGCCTAATAGAAGAAAAAAGGATATTAGCCGAACGTGACATCGAAAGGCTTCCTGCCAAGATGAAAAGGGAGATCAGGGAACACACCCGGATGCAACTGCTCGCAAAGACCATTCCCGTGCCAAACACCTATGATCTCTTTTGGAACATCTCAACAGGACAGGTGCTCTTCTGTTCCCAACAACAAAAAATCCAGGCACTGGCAGAGGACCTCTTCAAGAAGACCTTTGATACGGGGCTCGAACCACTAATCCCCTACACCCTTGCGATCGATCTTGCATCTTCGGATGAACAGAAGAAAAGAATAAAGGAACTGAAGGCGGATGTGTTGATATGAATGATCACCAGGATTTAGTTGATCTTCTGAAAGAAAAACAATTTTTGGGCAAGGAATTCCTTACATGGGCATGGTTTAGATCGGAGCTGGAGGGCGGGGCATTCAAGACCGGAGACGGGCAGGAGGTACTAATAAGCTTTGAACAATTCATGGTACTCGAAAGCGGTGATGGAGATGCCAGTGAAACGGTCACCTGCAGAGGCCTTTCCACCGATCTTTCAGAGGCAAGGAGTGCACTCCGTAAGGGCAAAAAGGTCTCCAGGGCCCATATTAGGCTCTCAAGCCGGAACAATGAGTGGAAATTGAACATAAATGGCACTACCTTTGACATATCGGGGCTCAGGACACCCAAGGGTATCGGCCAAGGGGAAGATGAATCCGACGATCTTGCAATGGAGGCAAGGATACTTGAAAGGGGCGCGCTGGTCGAGGAGGCGATAGGCCTTATCGATTCAATGTTTCAGGTTTTTCTATCCATACGGACCCAAAAGGATGCCTGGGAAACAGAAAAAAAGCGGCTCCGGGAATGGATATGGAGAGAATAGGGACGATCATACTCCTTGCCTTTTACGCATTTATTACACTGTGTCCACTCGATCCAAAGATCATTCATGCCTCTGCAAATCCCTTGTCGGGCGAGCCAGAACGTATCTTCTTCTTCCTGGACGAGACCGTCACTACCGCTGCTCGCTACGAACAAACCGCGGCCGAGGCCCCCGCCACCACCCTGGTGATAACCGGGAAAACCATCCGTGACAGGGGCTACAGGAGTCTGGTAGACGTCTTGAAGGACCTGCCAGGCTTTGACATCCAGGAAAGGATCGGTGGACAGGCCGGGGGCACCTATGTGATTCTAAGG
>JAJRZR010000098.1 GCA_024275145.1 Deltaproteobacteria bacterium
ACTACCTCTTACTGGGAGGATATACCCTTTGAGAGAAGGGTATGCGACTTTATAGCAGGCATGACAGACCGTTATGCCCAAAACCTCTATACCAGGATATTCATGCCATCCTCTGTGGTATGACCAGCGCATGACACCGGCTACAAAAGGCACTTATCTACACACGATCCACGATTACTTATGAGGTGCCAGGCGATATGGAACCACCAAAGGCAGGCTCTTCAGGTCCAACCACACCCTTTGGCATGGGTTCTGCCCCGTCCCCACCAAGGACATAGCCCCCATCAACCCGCACTATGGCCCCCGTCATGAAGGATGCCTCGAGTGCCACGAAACGCACGACTCTGGCCACCTCCTCTGGCGTGGCAATACGCCCCAACAGGGTATGGTCAGCTATGGCTGCCCTTTGAGAATCGGATAAAAGCCCCCATCCACGAGTCTTGGGCCCATGACGTGTTTCAACGAACCCTAGCATGACCTCATTGACCCGAATATCGGGCGCTCCCTGCCTGGCCCAGGTCTCCGTAAGCAATCCCACCGCCCTGTTTGAAAGGCTGTAACAATCATTAAACACCATTGCCGCTGGGCCGCTTCGGCCTGATAAAGCGGAGATGGAGGATATATTCACCACCGAACCTATACCTTGTGCTTTCATGACAGGAAACACCTCCTGGAAGAGGTACCATTTTGCCGTAATCGTGGTCTTGAACTCCAGATTCCATTGATCTTCCGTATAGGGGCCATGAACGATGGGCCACCCTCCTCTTTCAATGTTATTAACAAGTATGTGGACCCCACCCATCTCCTCAAGGGCCGTTTGCACCACCTTTTTTGCCCCGCCAGCCGTGGTTAGATCAACGGACACAGCCACATATTCCTGGCCCGTTTCCTTCATGGTCCTGTGCATGGCATCAAGATCATCCAGCCAATCATAATAGGTCAATACGCACCTCACACCAGACACGGCCAGTTCCCTGGCCACGGCAAGCCCTATTCCCCTTATGGCCCCGGTTATAATGGCCACAGGTCTGGAATCCAGCGACGGATCTTTAGAGGTCATTTTCCTTGTAACTCCTGTTAATATAGGTATATTACCGTGAAGATACGTTCCCTATCAGGGCCGTATCCTCCACATGTAGAGTGGCCGGCCAGGCATGAAGGTTTATCCTGGATCGTACAAGTGTGATCACCAGTTGGTCTCCTGTTCATACCAGGTAAAAAAGCAGACCCTCAAAAAGCCGGCAAACAAGGGATACCAACAGAACCCACGAAAACACAAGGAATCTAGCCATGTACGGGCCTAAAACCAAGACGGAACGGATAATTCCAGTAAAACTAAGCATGAACAGCGAATTTTCCTTTTCATGCGACAGGGAACTTGCATGTTTTGGGAAATGCTGCAAGGAAAACCACGTAATCCTCACCCCTTACGACGTAATCCAGATGAAACAATTTCTTGGCATAACTTCAGACGAATTTCTTTTCCTATATACCACACTGGGTAAAATTGAGGCAACAGATCTGCCCATCCCTGTCATAAAACCCAGGGAAGAGGCCAGTGCCCCATGCCCGTTCCTTACAGATAATGGTTGCAGCATCTACGAGGCAAGGCCCGTGGCCTGTAGATACTATCCCATAGGGGCAGGGCTTTTTCACAACAAGGACGAGGCAACCAACGAACGCTTCTTTGCCATGATAAACGAACCACACTGTTTGGGGCACGGCCTTTCACAGACAACTACAGTGGAAAAATGGCGACAGGATCAAGGGGTCGTCCCATACGACGAAAAAAATGCCGCCTGGGTAGAGATCGTCCTGAAGAGAAAGTCCCTGGGGCCGTTCATCACCATCCCGGACAAGACATTACAGATGTTTTTCATGGCCTCCTACAATCTTGATGCGTTCAGAAGGTTCGTCTTTGGCAGTAAATTCCTTGACGTCTATGTGGTTTCCAAAGAAAGGCAGCGGGAGATAGAAAAGGACGATTCGGCGCTTCTCGATTTCGCCATCGATTGGTTGAAGGCCACCTTATTTGGAGAAGGCGGGATCAAAATCAGGGAACAGAAGGCATCGCCCGATTCCATCGAATAGCCATCGGCTCTGACCGTTCGTACGGTTGGTTCACCCAGGTGCACAAAGTGGAACATGCGTTACATGAAGAAGGATAATGGCCCTGAATCCTGCAACTATTACCCACTACTACTAGACCTCAGGGGCAAAAAGGTCGTAGTCGTAGGAGGAGGCAGGGTTGCTGAAAGAAAGGCAAAATCCCTTGTTGAATCCGGGGCCAGCGTAGTGGTAATAAGTCCGAAGGTTACGAAATCACTCGAAGATCTTTCCAAGACCGGAGAAATTCTTTTGAAACGTCGGGAATTTGCTCCTTCGGACCTAGATAGCGCCTGGCTGGTGATATCCGCTACCGATGATCCCTTCACACAAAGGCAGGTCTTCAAGGAGGCATCCGACAGGAGGCTGTTTTGCAATGTAGTGGACCAACCAGGGTCGTGCAGTTTCATAGTACCCTCCGTGATAAGACGTGGCAGCCTGTGTATTTCCATATCTACGGGTGGCAAGAGCCCGGCCCTTGCCAAAGGTGTCAGGCGCAAGATCGAGGGGGACTTTGGCCATCACTGGGCCCTTTATACAGAGCTTTTGGGGATGCTAAGGAAGGTAATCGTCGTCACGGTAACCAACCCTGGAGAGCGAAAAAGGATCTGCTCCTGCCTTGCGGACATGAGGGTGGTGGACTGGATACAAAGGGGCAAATGGCAGGAGGTGGAAAGATGGGCCGTTGCCATTGCAGGCACAGAGGCCAGTGGCATAGTATCCCGTTTGAAGGAAAAGGCCGATACATAAGATACGTAGCTGCTTTACCTGTTGACGAATCCACCCAGGACCTTGCTGCATGGCTTGTGGCCGGTCCAAGAGGTATCTTGGATAATTGATAATTAAATGCACAGGTTTTTATTCCAGATTACCCTGATAATATACGCGATTAGTAGCGTTGGCTTCATAGTCCAGATCCTTACCCTCAGAAAGGATGTGGAGAGGGTATGCATGTGGTTCCTGACCGCTGGCTTTGCCGTGCATACCCTGGCCATAGGGATCAGATGGGTGGCCGAAGGGCATACACCACTTGTCAACCTGCATGAATCCTTTTCGTTTCTTGCATGGGCGATGGTCGGCTCCTTCTTGCTGCTCCAGCTTGGCTACAAGATCAAATCCCTTGGTGCCTTCCTCGCTCCGCTGGCCACCATGGCCATGGGGGCCTCTTCGCTTCAACCTGCTGAATTGATACCACTTCCACCGGCATTGAAAAGTTTGTGGCTCCCAGTACATGCGTCGATAAGCCTCCTGGCCGAGGCCATTTTTGCCCTGGCCTTTTGTCTATCCATGATGTATCTCCTCCAGGAAAGACAAATCAAAAAAAAGAGGCTCAAAGGGATCTTCAAGCGATTGCCCTCCCTGGATACCCTTGACATCATGAACGAGAGATGCCTGAAGGTTGGCTTTCCACTGCTCACCTTGGGCATTATTACCGGTTCAATCTGGGCCGAGAAGGCATGGGGGTCATACTGGAGCTGGGATCCAAAAGAGACATGGTCCCTGATAACCTGGTTTCTCTATGCCGCCCTCCTACACCAACGCCTAACGGTTGGCTGGAGGGGACGCAGAGCGGCGATCATGACGATTGTGGCCTTTGCCACCCTTGTATTTACCTACCTTGGTGCAAGTTTTCTCCTTAGTGGTGCCCACTCATATGCGACCTGGTTCGAATAAACCCCGGATCTTCCTTCTGGGAGTCAACCATAAAACCGCTCCTGTAGAAATCAGGGAGCGCCTTGCCTTGAAGGACATAGAACCTTCACCCCTTGAACTGTTTTCAAACCTGCCCTGTTGTGAAGAGACGGTATTTCTCTCCACGTGCAACAGGGTAGAGATTCTGGCATCTTCAAAGGACCATGGGGATGCAACCGATATGATCAAAAAATTATGGCTTGAAAAGGGCGGCCTGTCCACTGCAAACCTGTCGAAGTCCATATACGCATATGAGGGCCGCCAGGCCATACGGCATGTATTCAGGGTGGCCTCAAGCCTTGATTCCATGGTAGTAGGAGAACCCCAGATCCTTGGACAACTCAAAGAGGCCTATCGCCTGGCATCCAAGGCCGGAAGTTCCGGCCTCATCCTGAACAGGTTGATGCACAAGGCCTTCTCGGTAGCCAAGCGGGTCAGGACAGAGACAAGGATAGCCAGTCAGGCGGTATCCATCAGTTATGCTGCGGTAGAGCTTGCTAAAAAGATATTCGGCGAGCTGTCTGGGAAGAAGGTCCTGCTCATCGGTGCAGGTGAGATGGCTGAACTTGCAGCCCAGCATCTACTTACAAACGGGGTGGACAAAATAATAGTGGCCAACAGAACATTGGAAAGGGCGGTAGAGCTGGCAAGGTCATTGAATGGAACGGCCATCTGCCTAGACGAGATAGAAGATGCACTCATAGAGGCGGATATCGTAATAAGCTCAACCGGTGCCCCTGGTATTATAGTAAAAAAGGAACAGATACAGAAGATCATGCGGCCCAGGAGACACCGACTGCTCTTTTTCATAGATATTGCCGTCCCAAGGGATATAGATCCGACCATAAATGATATAGATAACGTATACCTCTATGACATCGATGAACTTAAGGACGTGGTGGAGGAAAACAAGGCAGAGCGGGAAAAAGAGGCACACAAGGCCGAAAGGATGGTCGAGGCAGAGGTAATAAAATTTATATCCTGGATGGATACCCTGGATGTGGTACCTATAATTCAAAAACTTCAAGAAAAGGCGGAAAAGGTCCGGTTACAGGAGATAGCTCGAAGTCAGAAAAGGCTTGGAGAACTTACCCAAAAGCAACGGGATGCACTGGAGATATTAACCAAATCGATAACAAACAAGATACTGCATGATCCTGTAGTATGCCTTAGAAAAGGGCTTACTGAAAACGAACGTGATCAGGTGCTCGCAATCACATGCAGGCTGTTTGGAATCGACAATGGGAATAATGATAAAGCATAACCTGGACATGTCATCTCTTCAAGATGCTTACTTGAGTGCATCTCTATCCTAGGGCAGACTTTTAAGTGGATAGTTATCATCATGGGAGAATTTAGGCCCAAACCATCCTGACGGACCATATGAACCATGCAATCATTACCAGGACAAGGAACATCTTCATAACAACGCCCCCTACGAATCCCCAAACACTTCCGAATCCTAATCTCAGGGCATTCTTGAATGCCTTACCTGCCAGAAGTTCCCCTGCTATGGCCCCAGCCACAGGCCCTACGAGAAGCCCTAACGGACCTATAAGGAAGAATAGTAACGAACCCAGAACGGCACCCCATGCAGCTGCCCTGGAGCCACCAAATTTCTTTGCCCCCCACGCTGAAGCAAAGAAGTCAACCAAATAGCAAAGAAACACGATAGCCAACTGGCCGATGAAAAACACAAGAGGAAGGTGGACGAAACCGGTTATCCAGCCATACAACAAAAAGCCAATGAACAACACAAAAGGGCCTGGAATTATTGGTATTATCACCCCTGCCACTCCGGCTGCAACAAACGGGATTAGAAGGGCAAGCCCTAAAAACTCAATAGACAAGTACCTGTGAACCTCCAAAAATTAAACGGACCGCATTATCCTGGGGTTAAATATATCCCATGACCATACACAAATTGACCAGTATAACGATCCTGACAATCCTGTCACTAACCCTCATTATACCAATTCCCTCCGAGATGTCTTGCCAGGCAGGTGACATTCCCGTCTCTATACCCTCCAGGGAAACCTGTACCTATCACCTTAGTTGGAACGGGCTCCTGGCCGTGGGCCGGGCAGCTATCCGACTTGAGAAGGATAATGATCTCATACGGCTGGAAATGACAGCAAGGACCGTCCGGCCTATTGATTTCCTCTTCAAAATAAGGGACAGATTCGACTCCGAATTGCCCACCGGCCTTTTCTATTTCCTTCAATATCGAAAAAGGATAAGGGAAGGGCATTATCGACGCCTGGATCTGGTGACATACAATCCCTCTACAAACATGGTCACGTATAAACGAAACGGAAAGCTTAGGGATAAGATGAAAGTCGCCCCACCCCTATACGATCCATTCTCTGTGCTCTATGCCTATAGATTCAGGTGCGATCCTTCCAGGCAATGCACACTCGTTGCAACGGATGGAAAACATGTAGACAAGGTGACTGTAAGGCCTCTAAAGAAAGAGAAGATAAAGGTCCCGGCAGGCACCTTTGACACGATAAAGGTAGAACCGTGCTGGAAAAGGATGCAGGGTGTCTTCCGGACAAAAAAGGGCGGGCATATATATGTCTGGTTTACAGACGATCGATTCAGGGTACCGGTAAAAATGGAAGCGGAGATATTCCTTGGAAGGGTAGTGGGTGAATTGACCCAACGGAAAAACACGGAACAGGAAGATTGAATGAATTCCTGTTGAAAATCACCTTGTTCATGTTATATTGATTTGATTGTCTAATTGCAAGAAATTTGAAATACCTGGAGAAAAGATTATGGAATGTACTACCAACAGACCCGGTGCATATTGTAAGTTCATGGGCAAGAATGGCTGCACCTTTGTGGCCGGTGCCTGCTTTGAAGTCATTGAAAAATGTGACGGGTGTGGACGCATCGTAGAAACAGAAGCTGGAAGATTCTGTTCTGTTTATCCACATCCGGAAATGAAATGGCAAAGGGGGATATGCAATTTTGCCACCCATGTAAGACCCGAGTTGCCTAAGGATGCATCTGGCAAGGCCATAAACCCACTCAAGGCCGCCAAGCGTGCATCTAAAGGGCGTTAAACCCGTATTATGCACTTCATCGGCAAACCTGCGGCTGCGTAAAAAGAATTCGAGAAGGGGTAGTTAAGTGGCCTTACTACCCCTTATGTCTCCAGGGCATCTTAGCCTAATTCCTTGAGCGCGCCTTCGAATCTGTCCATTCCCTCCTTCAAGGTATCCATATCGGTAGCATAGGAAAATCTTATAAACCTGTCATCACCAAAGGCAATGCCAGGCACACAGGCAATCCTGGCCTTTTCCAACAAATAGTCCGCAAGCGCCAGGGAACCGTCAATTAAGGTATCCCCGTAATGGCTGCCGAAATAGGATGACACATCAGGGAACACATAAAAGGCCCCCTTCGGCTCCACGCAGTTCACTCCCGCTATGGCGCCAAGCCTATCCACGATGAAATCCCTTCTCTCCAGGAATGCATCCCTCATGATAGAGACGCAATCCTGTGGACCGGATAGCGCCGCTGCAGCGGCCTTCTGGGCAATCGAATTCGGGTTGGATGTACTCTGGCTCTGTATCTTCGTGCACGCCTTTACCACGATCTCAGACCCTGCCAGGTAACCTATGCGCCAACCCGTCATGGCATAGGTCTTTGATACACCATTGACTATGAGACAGTGGTCCTTTGCATCCGGCATGACAGATGCAACATTGTCAGGCCCATTGCCGTCAAAACGAATTTCATCATATATGTCATCGGTAATGACCATGAAACCGTTTTCGGTGGCAAGCTTGCCCACTGCCTTGAGATCCTGGATTGAATATACGGCTCCAGTAGGGTTTGATGGACTGTTAAGGATAAGTGCCTTGGTCTTCTCGGTAATCATGTCTTCAAGGGCATCGAGATCAAGGGAGAACCCGCTATCCGCTTCGCATTGCAGGAACCTTGGGATACCGCCGGCAAGCTCTACTATGGCCGGATAGGAAACCCAGTAGGGAACCGGAATGATGACTTCATCCCCTGGATCAAGGATGGCCTGGGCAATATTATAAAGAACCTGTTTGCCCCCGGTAGATGCCATTATCTCGCTATCTGAATATTTCAGCCCGTAGTCCCTTTTAAGCTTTTCTGCCACGGCCTCTTTAAGCTCGGGTATACCTGCCACGGGCGTATATTTTGTAAATCCATCCCTCAAGGCCCTTATTGCAGCCTCCTTTATGTGTTCGGGCGTATCAAAATCCGGTTCACCCGCGGACAGATTTACGATGTCCACACCTTTGGCTTTAAGTCTCTTGGCCTTGGCATCGACAGCCAGGGTAGGGGAAGGTTTCAGGTTCTTAACGCGCTCTGCAAGTGCGGGAATCCACGACATCTGCTTTCTCCTTATCTGTCAAAATTTCGCGCCTGCCAGGCCTGCCTGTATCGGCATCCTCGTGCAGGCTTGAAGGTTTGGAATCATATACCACTTCCATCAGATACAAGCCATGGGCAGGGGCAGTAGGACCAGCCATGGATCTGTCCCTGGAGGCTAAGACCGTCACAACATCCGCGACCTTTCGCCTGCCCAATCCTATATCAACGACCAGGCCAACGATATTCCGCACCATATAACGAAGGAATCCATTGGCGGCAATAGTGAAAAGAAAATGCCTACCTCCTGTAGGAGGAAACAGTGAATTGGTCATTACCTCTATATCACAGAAATGTACAGTTCTTACGGCGTTCTTCACACTGGAACCACTGGCCCTGAATGCGGAAAAATCCCGAGTACCGACAAAGTAGGCAAGGGCCTGCTTCATTGCCCGGTAATCCAGACTCTTGTCTATGATCCAGGCCCTTTTCCTCCATAGCGGCAGCGGAGAACGGGAAGAGATCAGGTGGTAACAATATGTCTTTGAAACGGCATCCGCTATTGGATGAAATTTCCACGGGACATCCTCTGCCCTCAAGATCGCTATGTCCCCAGGAAGGATACTGTTCAGCCCTTTCAAGAACCCTTCCAGAGGAATGGTTGACCCGGTACGAAAGCTTGCCACCTGACCTATGGCATGGACCCCGGCGTCGGTCCTCCCTGACGCCTTCAGGCATATCCTTTCACCTGTCATTCTTTCGATGGCCTCCTCTATTACCTGTTGAACAGACAGGTGTCCGGCCTGTCGTTGCCAACCATGATAGCCTGTACCACAATAACTGATGGTCAGTTTGATATTGCGCCTTTTGGGTGCCATTTTGAAACCTGGCTGGGGCCCATGAACCTCTGGACACGCAGCTTGCAAATTTGCCGAGGATATAGGGCAGATGGGACGTAGACGACCTCGATGCCTCAAATACACGGAGTGGTGCAACCAGAAAGGGATGCCCCTCTTGGATACATCATCTAGGATCAGGGAAAGATAGCTGCTGTTTCAAGGCCTTGGCCTTCGTCAAAGCCTACCATAAGATTCATGTTCTGAACCGCCTGACCGGAGGCCCCCTTTATGAGATTATCTATGGCAGATACCAGTACGATCCTTCCGGTCCTTTCATCTACCCTTGCGGCGATGTCACAGCAATTACCTCCGCGGACAAAGGAGACATTAGGAAATACCCCCTCCCCCATCACACGCACAAATGTCGCACCATTATAATACCGGGATAAGACAGACAGGGCATCAGCAGTGGAAATCTTCCGGGTCAACCTGGCATATATCGTCGTGAGTATGCCCCTGGTCATTGGGACAAGATGCGGGGTAAAACTGATCCTGACATCCTTCCCAGAGACCCTGGAAAGTTCTTGCTCTATTTCAGGCGTGTGGCGATGCTCCCCCACCTTATATGCCTTGAATGCCTCGTTAACCTCACAGAAAATTGTCGCCATAGAGGCAGACCTTCCGGCACCGCTCGCCCCTGATTTGGAATCAATGACTATGCCCTCCCAGCCAATCACCGACTCTTTGAGCAAGGGAACAAGGGGAAGGAGGGCACTGGTAGGATAACAACCAGGATTTGCCACGAGCCTTGCGGATATGATTTCAGACCGGTAAAGCTCAGGAAGACCATAGACGGCCTGGTTCAACAATTCAGGGTGGCTATGGGGCTGATACCAGGTTTCATAGATCCTGGCGTCCCTCAACCTGAAATCCGCTGAAAGATCAACGACCTTTAGCCCATGTTCAAGAAAACCGGGCACTATGCCCATTGCGGCCTGGTGGGGTACCGCAGTAAATACGAAATCGTTCTCGTTAACGATCCTTTCCGGATCAGGATCGGAAAATAGCAGGTCACCATAGCCGTGAAGGGATGGGAAGACCGAGGCCACCTTTGTACCGGCCAGCTTCCTGGACGTTACACAGGTTACTGTCACCCCAGGATGCCCTTTCAAGATTCGCAAAAGCTCCACACCGGTATAACCCGATCCTCCAACTATGGCTATTCTTAAAGACATCGACTACCCTCCATTCCCAATCCAGCCGACCTCCGGTAACGAAAAGGAGGTGCCCCCTTAAACCTTCCTGCCGTCCCTATACCTGAGACCACACTCCACGGAATGAAAACACAGCCCAGAGACAGGATGTTTTTCACGGTAAAGATTACGGGAATATAAAAAAAGGGAAGGTGCAGGCCTTCCCTAAAGGATCCATTCTCAATATCCGAACATCGACCTAGCGCTTTGAATATTGATAACGCTTCCTGGCCTTTGCCAGCCCGTATTTTTTCCGTTCCTTGACCCTGGCATCCCTAGTCAACAACCCGGCCTTCTTCAAGGGAACCCTGAAATCAGGGTTCATGAGCTGAAGGGCCCTGGCTATACCATGCCTTATCGCCTCTGACTGCGCACTCTTCCCGCCGCCCTTGACAGTAGCAATGATATCGAACTTACCCTGGGTTCCGGTGATCTTGAAGGGTTGCTCAACGATCATCCTGGCGGTTTCGACATCGAAATAATCATCGAACTCCCTGCCGTTTACGGTTATCCCACCGGACCCGGCAAGGATCCAGACCCTGGCCACTGCTGTCTTTCGTTTCCCCGTGGCATAATAACGATCCTGTTCCATCTTCTCCCCTACCTCTAATTGTCAAAAATTTTA